>JAQXZB010000032.1 GCA_029226975.1 Clostridiales bacterium
TGCGTGAGTTGAAATTTGGGTTGAATTTGAATTATAATATTCGTCCCGATGTCGCACCCCGCATGGGGTGCGTGAGTTGAAATTATCCATGTGTTTGTATCGTTTATATCGTCCGTGTCGCACCCCGCATGGGGTGCGTGAGTTGAAATTGTATTTCGCTATCGGTTAATACTGCTGATACCTTAGTCGCACCCCGCATGGGGTGCGTGAGTTGAAATAATTATCAGCAGCAAGCCCCTCAAAGTATGCCGAATGGTCGCACCCCGCATGGGGTGCGTGAGTTGAAATATCCGATATTAACCGTTTTCTTCAATTTTATACATGAATAAATTTGCCCGCTAAGCCTTTGGTATGTATATAAATGAATGCCTGTTTATTATAATTTTTATTCGTTTTGCTACTTGATTTTTTAGTAAAAATATGGTATAATTGTTGATATGAAGATTTAATATATTCACACAGAGTGTCGGCTATACTGCAAAAGGCGGATTTCGTCAAGGTATAATCGGTGGAAAGGGAATGGGGTGAGAATCCCCTGCGAGGACTGTCGGTGTATGCGTCCGAAGTTTTTATGCTCGTCGGTGAAAGCCGGTCATTGGGAAACTGAGAAGGCAGAGTATAAAAATGTGAGGTTAGACCTTATATGGAGCGAGTCACAAGACCTGCTTTGATATTATCTTGTAAGTGCGTTTTCGTACAGAGGTAATGTTTTTGTCTGCGCTTGGTTTTATTCGTTTGACGATTTGTTTTGGTGCACACAAATTGTGAGTAATCACAGGAAAACTCAGCTGTGGTAATTTGAAAAATTGCCGCGGCTTTTTATATGTCCGGTAAAATCCGGAGGTGAAAGGGAAACTCATATTTTATATACAAAAAAGCGAAAGGATTGAATAAAATGAAATCAAAAAGAATTTTTAGTCTGATTTTATCCCTTGCGGTGATTTTAGGCATGACTCAGATACCTGTGATAGCCGATACAGAGGCGATGGTTTATTTTACGGTAAGCAATAAAGGCATACTTGCGGCCGATAGGGACGAAAATGCTGCGGCAAACCTTGAAGTTACGGTAAAAGACCTAAACGGAGACGGGAAACTTACATATGATGAGGCACTTGTGGCCGCTCATGATGAATACAACAGTAAAGACGGATATTCGGCACAAATAAACCCCGGATATACAAGCGTAACAAAGCTTTGGGGTGTTGATACATACAACACGTTGTTCTTCATCAATAATGAGGGAATAAATAATGTTGCTGTCGATACGGTTTCTCAAGGCGACAGGCTGACGGCTTCTGTCAATAAAGATGATGAATATTATGCCGATTGGTATACTTTTTTTGACAGTGATTTTATTACTGTCAGAGCGGGTGAGGAATTTGAGCTTACTTTAAAGGGACATCTCGGCATGGCGTATACCGATGAAGAAAAGGCGGATATTGCTTTGCCGGATGTGGAAATCGGTACATGGGAGAATGGTTCGTTTGCTGCCTTAGACGGTAAAAAAACCGATGCTGACGGAAAGGCAGCACTTTCCTTTGACAGCCCGGGAACGTATTATGTGACAGCGAGCGGAACGGTAGAAAGCGAAGTTTTTGATTGGGCAACCGAACAAACGGTAACGCATGACTGCCCCATTATTGCACCCGTGTGTGTTGTAACGGTTGAAAACGCCCAAGAAGCACCCGAAACCATCACCATAAGTCATGATGCGAAAAATGTTTTGGACGGAAAAATTGTGTGCCGCAAGGGTGATAAATTTAAGCTTACGGCATATGATCAGAACGGTGATGAAACCCCGGTTACATGGAAAAATGAGTCTTACGGCAATACATTTACGCTTGATGAAGCAACGGGCGAGGTGGAAGTGACGGGTGATATATATTCCTCTACTTCTTATCTGTATTTTACCGCTATATCAACTATTGATGAAAGCGTTTCGGGGAAGATAACAATTCAGGCAACGGGCTTTGTATTTGGCGAATATCAAAAAACTCAGACCGTCGCGCTGTCCGAGGACGGACAAAGTGCAAAAACCGCTTCCGTAACCGGGGGAATAAACGGCTGTAATATCTGGAGCTATAATATTCCTGACGGAGTTGCAAGCCTTGCGGCTGATCCCGGAGCCGGCAGCTCAATTAAATTTAATGTGTTCCGTCCGGGAACAATCACAGCCGCATTTAAGCTTGCTATAGATGAAGAGCTTACCGATACGGCTCAAATTACGGTAACAGGTGTTGCGGTAGAGGATACGGACGGAAACAATACAAAAACATATTTGGGTATTAACACCGCCAATCCAAATCCCACTAAGCAGCTCGTGGCTTTTGCCGCAGAGGGCAGAACGATAGAGACATGGGGAAGTGCGGATGAAACCGTTGCGACGGTTGATGAAAACGGACTTGTCAGTGCAAAGGGTATCGGAAGTACGATTATTACCGCAATTGACAGCGAGGGAGTCAAAGGCGGAATTAAGGTTGTTGTTGAGAGCGAGGAAATTCCCTATTTTGAAGCCCTTGAATTTGCAACAACGGCATTTAATACGGGAGTATGGGTCAAGGACACAACCTTTGTGCCTACCAAATTAGAATATGACCTGCCCATAAAGAATTATTCCACAAGCAGTCTGGCACTTCAGGCCACAACGCTCTATGATACGGATAAATATACGGCAACTGCCGAATATATCGATGTAAACGGCAAAAGGCAGAGCGTTGCCGTAAACAGCGGCAAAATCACTACTCTTGCAAATCAGCCCTTTGATGCTTCGGTAATGACAATTACCATTTCGGATAAGAATAATGCCCAAAACAAGACGGTATATACTTTTAATGTATCAAGACCCAGAGATACAACAAAGGCTGTCAAATCAAGCGGTATAACGCTTGCTCCCGCAGGCAGAGTGCTGTCAGCTACGACATATAACGGTGTTGCCGAGGGTGCAATGCAAAAAGCCGATGAGACCGGCGCGATTACTTCGGGTACGGGAGTTAGCGGCACACAGTATTATTACCGCACATTTGTTTATGATGATGTAAAGGATTTTCAGTTAAACCTCGCCTCATCAACAGCATATTCACATATACGCTACAGTACGGACGGCGGTGCGACATGGGTTGAAATCCCGCAGGGCGGCGGAGTGACCGGCAAAATCGCAGTACCCGAAAGCGACGCCACAGAGGTGCTTGTTCAGATTATTGACGATGCGGCATATGCCGACAATATAAAAGCCGGAAAAGACGGCTTTGATGAAACAGAGCCGACACAATACAAGGTCTGGATTAACAAAGTAGCAATAGCTTCTCCGCAAATACTTACCGCAGAGGTATCGGGCGGTGACTGGTATCCGGCTTTTTGCCCGGATATGTATTCATATTGGCTGGTAGTTGAAAACGGAGGTGTTGCTCCCGTTCTTACATATACCGTCAAAGATGGAGATACTGTAAAAATAGGTACGGCACAGCAGACCGCGGACGAAAACGGAAAATATACCGTTACTCTCGGCACAGCACAGACAAGTATAAGCGTAACAAGTGCAGACGGGAATTTTACAAATGTATATAAGTTTGGATACAGAAAAAAGTCCGCGCTTGATGTACCCGATAAGGTTGTGGATTATCTGTGCATAGGTTCACAGTATACAAATGCAGCATACGGAGTAAACCCCGAAACAACTCTTAGTGGAAGTCTTAAATCGCTCGGTAATTTCGGCGGATATATTACCTATTACTATGAAGAGCCGATTGTTGACAGTCCAAACAACAAATACGGTATGGACTTCTATGTCATAGGCAACAGCAGTGAAACAAATATCGACAGTATGGCTGAGCTTGGGCAGGTATATGTGTCCGAGGACGGCGAAAGCTGGTATGCGCTTGCGGGAAGCGAGCATTATGAGGATAACGCGATTTGGGATTATACCATTACCTATACAAAGGGCGAAGACGGCAAAGCTTACTGGACGGATAATTGCGGAAATTCCATTGACTATGTCGCAAAGGCATGGCCGAGCGGAGCATATTACTATATGAACGATGTTTGCGGCAGGGACAGTTACACATTTTCGGGCATTCTGTTTAAAAGTCAGCTTGGCACTGTTACGGGCGACAACTCCTCGACTGCCTCCTATGCAGCAAAAGCAAGATTCGGTTATGCCGACTATTACGCTTCAAACGTATCGGGGACTACACTTAACGATGTAAACTCCTATGTGGAAAATCCGTCAAAAGCAAACGGCTTTGACCTGGCTTGGGCGGTGGATGAAAACGGTGTTCCCGTTGATGTAAGCGACAAGAAATTTCACTACGTCAAGGTTGCAACAGCATCCAATATCTATGCCGGAGGATTTGCGGAAAAATCAACAGAGGTCACCTATGTGGTACGCACAACTCCGCAGGAGGAGGAAGTCGGTAAAACAGCCGCGCCCGCGGGAGTTACAATCTCCGACGGTGCGGACAGCAAAAACGTAAACTTTACAGAGGGACAAAACGTCTATGCGGTAAACCTTGATAATATGAAGTATGTTTCGATCAAGGTAAACGGAGCCGGCGAGGATGATAATATCTATATAAACAATCAAAGAGTTTCGGCAAAAATTGCAGCGGAGGGCTTTAAGGTAACAAAGGAAAAGGGCGAAACCTTAGTCAGAGTTATTGTACAAAACGGCGATAAGGAGCCTTGTATTTATCTTTTGAAGCTTATAAGTAGTGCTGAAGAAAGCGATGAGCTTATCGAGGGCATTAAGATAAACGCCGGCGGAACAGTCAGAGAGGCTTCCACAAAGAACGGAGTCGATTATACGGCAAGCGTCGGATACAGAATCGACTCTATCGCAATTGCTCCAGTTGCGGACGGGAATGTCATTCTTACAGTAAACGGAGAAGCTCCTGCCGAGCTTTACGATTTAAGCTGCGGAAGCAATGTTTTTGAGATAGCCGCAGTCGGAGCGGACGGAAAAACGCAGACAATTACCTTAACCGTAACAAGAGAAAGCGCACCGTCTTCCGGCTCAAGTACAATTACCGTTAAATTCGCTCTTTACGGCGATGAAAAGCACGGCAGTGATGAAACACATACCTATAAAAACGACAAAAGCAAGCTTCCGGTATGGATTGCCCAGAAAGCATATACCGTAAATTCCGGCGCGACGGTGCTTGACGTGTTTGAAAAGGCTCTTAAGGAAGCCGGGCTTACATGGAAAAATGACGGAGGAAACTATATTTGTGAAATAGACGGACTTAAGGAGTTTGACAACGGCAGTCTTTCGGGGTGGATGTATCTTTTAAACAGTACGTATCCGGGACTGGGTGTTGCGGAGCAGACCCTTAAAAACGGAGATATAATCATATTCCATTACACAGACGATCATACCATGGAGCAAAGCTCACAGCAATGGAATTCAGGCTCATTGGGCGGAGCAGCGGCATCGTATACCGTTAAGTTTGAAACAAACGGCGCAGGTACTGTATCGAGCCAAAACATAAATCCGAACGGTACTGTGAAAAAGCCTGCTGACCCGACAAAGGAGGGATATACCTTTGAAGGCTGGTATACGGATAAGGAGCTTAGCAAGGCATATGACTTTTCCGCAAAGGTAGAGAGCAGCTTTACTCTTTATGCCAAGTGGACAGAAAATATACCCGTCAGCAACGATAAGGTATTGACGGCATTTAAGGATGTAAAAAAAGGTGCATGGTATGAGCAGGCTGTTGCTTATACGGTGGAAAAGAAGCTGTTTGAGGGCGTTTCAGAAACGGAGTTTGCACCCGATGAGGGTATGACAAGAGCAATGCTTGTAACCGTTCTTTACAGAATAGAAAATCCCGAAAAACAAGAGAGCACAATTAGCTTCAGCGATGTTTATGAGGGCGAATGGTATACGGACGCGGTTATATGGGCAAATCAACGGGGTATAGTAAACGGTGTTTCCGAAACGGAGTTTGCGCCGAATGCAAAAATTACCCGTGAGCAGATGGCGGCGGTGCTTTACCGTTATGCGCAATATAAGGGTCAGGACACTTCATCAGCCGAAAATACAAATATTCTCTCTTATGAGGACGCTGATGAAATTTCCGAATATGCTGTTTTGCCGATGCAGTGGGCGGTAGGCTGCAAAATTATCGAGGGCAGCTCGAACGTCAGCCTTAACCCCAAGGGCAATGCCACCCGCGCACAGACTGCGGCAATGCTCATGCGTTACTGCGAAATGAATGTTGAATAATTATATGGTAAAATGCGGACAGTCCCAAAAAACGGACTGCTCGCTTTTGCCGATTTTTAAGGAGTTATAAAAATGAAAAAATCACTATCTGTACTAATGTGTCTGCTCATACTGTTTGGCTTATCACCGCAGTCCTTGGCAGCGGATTATGATGAGGTATTACATGATACCGCGCAATATGTATATAAAACAGTGCAAAATCCGCAGGTGGGTTCTGTAGGCGGCGAATGGGCGGTTATGGGTCTTGCCAGAAGCGGTGCGGACATTCCGTCAGCGTACTATGAAAATTATTACCGAAGGGTTGAGGATTATGTTAAGGAATGCGGCGGCGTTTTGCATAATCAAAAGTATACCGAATATTCAAGAGTGATTATTGCTCTTACCGCAATCGGCAAAAATCCCGCGGAGGTTTCGGGCTATAATCTTTTAGAGTCGTTGGGAGATTATGAAAATACAATACGGCAGGGAATAAACGGTTCTATATGGGCGCTTATCGCTCTTGACAGCGGAAATTATGACATACCGCAGAATATAAACGCCAAAACTCAGGCAACAAGAGAAATGTATATAAATCATATTCTCGAAAATCAAACCCCGGACGGGGGCTGGGCATTGTCGGGAAACAGTGCCGACCCGGATATTACGGGAATGGCTTTACAGGCGCTTGCAAAATATCGGGATAATGAAAATGTAAATGCGGCAATAGAAAAGGCGCTTTTATGTATGTCCCAAATGCAGAATGAAAACGGCGGCTTTTCAACATGGGAAAGTGAAAATTCCGAAAGCGCGGTGCAGATGCTTACCGCACTCTGTGAGCTTGGAATATCGCAGGAGGATGAGCGGTTTGTAAAAAACCAAAATACAATTCTTGATAATCTGCTTACCTATTATGACGGAAACGGCGGCTTTGGGCATACCAAGGACGGCGGCACAAATCAAATGGCAACCGAACAGGGCCTTTATGCACTTGCGGCGGTAAAGAGATTTTCACAGGGCAAAAACAGCCTTTATTGCATGAGCGATGCAATAAAGGTATCGGTCAATCAGACAGAGGAACTTAAAAATTCCGATATTCAAAAAGCGGATATTGTATCGCCCGAAAAGACCTTTGAGGATATAAAGGGACATGAAAATCAATCGGCAATTGAGGAGCTGTCGCGGCGAGGTGTTATAGACGGAAAAACGGAAAACTCCTTTGAGCCTGACCAAACAATGACAAGAGCCGAATTTGCGGCAATTGTTACCCGCGGCTTGGGACTTCCCTTAAAAGAAGTTTCGGGCTTTGAGGACGTGACTTATGAGGACTGGTTTTATAGCTATGTAAATACGGCATATGCTTACGGTATAGTAAACGGAATATCGGATAGGGAATTTAATCCCGGCGGAACAATTACCCGCGAAGAAGCGGCGGTTATGCTTCAAAGAGCCGCAAAACTCTGCGGAATGGATACGGATATCGATGCCGTTTTGGCGCGCGATGTTCTGGCAGGCTTTTTGGATTATGTAAAGGCCTCTGACTGGGCATTTGGCTCACTTGCTTTTTGTTACAGGGAGGGAATACTTCCTGATGATGCAATGGAAATCAAACCCAAGGAGCCGGTAAAAAGAGCAGAGATAGCGCAAATGCTGTATAATACCTTAAAGCTTTCAGGACTTCTTTAAGGAGAGATTTTAAATGAGGAAAAATAAAATAATTGCGGCGGCGGTTATTTTCATCGTTTTAATGTTTGCTTTTTGGTGGGGCGGCGGTGCACCGGGGCTTCACAGCGAAAACAGGCAGATCGGCGAAAGCATAAATATGAAAAAAGCCCCGGCTCATACCAAAAAGCCCACTCCGTCGGCAAGTCCCACAGAAGCCGTAAAAGAAGAAACGAGTGAAAGCAAAAGCCCGGATAACACTCCGGCAAGTACGGCAGAAAAAAAGGAACCAAATCCCCCAAGCAAGGACGAGGATTACCGGGAGGAAAAGGGTGCGCAAAGCGTTTGGGAAAATAATTCGGATTATTCCGGGGAAAAAGACGAATACCGGACGGACCCTGTCCCCGAGGGAATGCCCGTACCCGTTGAGCCGGAGGAAACCGTTATTTCCGATAAAGAGCTTACCTGCACAATGTCAATCAGGTGCGATACGATTTTAAAAAATCTCCCGTGGCTCAATAAGGCAAAAGCGGATATTGTGCCGCCGGACGGTGTAATCTATGCGGAGCAGACGGTAACCTTTTACGAGGGCGAGAGTGTTTTTAACGTGCTTGTCCGGGAAATGAAGCGAAACAAAATACATCTGGAATTTGAGAATACGCCCATATACAACAGCGCATATATCGAGGGTATCGCAAACCTGTATGAGTTTGACTGCGGCGAGCTTTCGGGGTGGATGTATAAGGTAAACGGCTGGTTTCCCAATTACGGCTGTTCCCGTTATCTGCTCAAAGACGGAGACAGGATAGAGTGGGTATATACCTGTGATTTGGGTGCGGATGTAGGCGGCGGCTACAGCGCGGGAAACGGCAGGTGATTTGATGAATGAATTTAAAACATATCATCCGATTGTGAATTTTGTGTATTTTATATTTGTAATCGGATTTTCTGTATTTTTAATGCACCCTGTCTGTCTTTTGGTATCGTTCATGTGCGGATTTTCATATTCGGTTATGCTAAAGGGGAAAGGGGCAATAAAAACAAATCTGATATATATGCTGCCGGTAATGCTTGCGTCAGCAATTATAAACCCGGCATTTAATCATGAGGGCGCAACAATAATTACATATCTGCCCAGTCAAAACCCGCTGACACTGGAATCTGTTGCGTACGGTCTTGGGGCGGCCCTTATGCTGGTGAGCGTTATATGCTGGTTTTCCTGCTATAACGAGATTATGACGAGCGATAAATTTATTTATCTGTTCGGAAGAATTATTCCGTCGCTGTCACTGGTTATTTCCATGACGCTGAGATTTGTGCCGAGGTTTTCCGCGCAGCTTAAAATTGTCGCAAACGCGCAAAAATGCATGGGCAGAGATGTTTTTTGCGGCAGTATAATACAAAGAGCAAGGCATGGAATTTGTATTTTATCAATAATGACTGCTTGGGCGTTGGAAAATGCAATTGAAACGGCCGACAGTATGAGGTCAAGGGGCTACGGACATCCGGGAAGAACGGCGTTTTCGATCTTCACCTTTGATAAAAGGGATAAAAATGCGCTTTTGTGTATAGCTGTTTTGGGAATATATACCCTTGCGGGCAATATGGCGGGTGCGATGCGTTTTTCGTATTTTCCGGCTATGGAATCGTCGGAACTTTCGGTATTCGGAATAAGTGTGCTTGCCGCGTATTTTGCACTTTGTATGTGTCCTATCATAATAGAACTTTGGGAGGCGGGAAAATGGAAGACTATAAAATCGAAAATCTGAGCTTTGCATATCCCAACAGAGAAAATAAAGCCCTTGACGGCATTTGCTTAAATGTAAAGCAGGGAGAATTTATAACCTTGTGCGGCAAATCCGGCTGCGGCAAGACCACGCTTTTAAGGCTTCTTAAAACCTCGCTTGCGCCCTTTGGGGATTTGGACGGAAGAATATATTTTAAGGACAAATTATTATCTGATGTTCCTTCAAGAGAACAGGCAGCCGATATAGGCTTTGTTATGCAAAGTCCCGATAATCAGATTGTGACGGATAAGGTATGGCATGAGCTTGCTTTCGGCTTGGAAAGCTTGGGTTATTCCACGCCCGAAATCAGAACAAGGGTATCGGAGATGGCTTCCTTTTTCGGTATACAGACATGGTTTCATAAAAAGGTAACGGAGCTTTCGGGAGGTCAAAAGCAGCTTTTAAATCTTGCTTCGGTTATGGTAATGCAGCCGTCGGTGCTTGTTTTGGACGAGCCCACAAGTCAGCTTGACCCCATAGCCGCACAGGAATTTTTAAAAACCCTGGAAAAGATAAATCTTGAACTGGGCACAACGGTTATTTTATCGGAGCATCGCCTTGAGGACGCATTTCCCGTTTCCGACAGAGTGATTGTAATGGATAAGGGCAAAATTATTGCAGACCGAGAGCCGCAAAAAGTCGGAGAGATATTGAAAGAAACAAATCACGATATGTATCGGGCGCTTCCTGTGCCCATGCGTGTTTACGGCGCGGTGGACAGTGGATTGAAATGTCCCGTTACCGTCCGAGATGGCAGGGAATGGCTTGAAGGATACTGCGAAAATAATCCCGTCAATGTCGATTTGATACCGAAGCCCTCGAAGCGTACAGTGTCATCAGTACCGGCACTTGAGATACGGGATGCATATTTCAGATATGAAAAAAATCTGCCCTATGTTATAAAAGGTCTGAATATTAAGATAAACAGAGGAGAACTGTTTGCCATAGTGGGCGGCAACGGCACCGGAAAAACAACGGCGCTGTCGCTTATGAGCGGTCTTAATACGTCCTACAGAGGTGAGGTTTTAATAAACGGTGAAAGCATTTTTAAGGTGAATAATTTATATAACGGAGTTTTAAGCCTGCTTCCTCAAAATCCGCAGTCGGTATTTGTGAAAAAAACGGTTTATCTTGACCTTTTGGAAATACTCTCGGAGAAAAAAATATCAAAGGACGAAAAGGAAACGCGCATTAAAAGCATAGCCGCTCTCTGCTGTATAGAAGATTTGCTTGATGCTCATCCCTATGATTTGTCCGGGGGAGAACAGCAGCGCGCGGCGCTTGCAAAGGTGCTTTTATGCTCGCCGCAGATTCTTTTATTGGACGAGCCAACAAAGGGTCTTGACGCGCATTTTAAACAGATTTTTGCGGATATTTTAAATGACCTTAAAGCCGGAGGAACAACCGTTATTATGGTATCCCATGATATAGAATTTTGCGCAGAGTATGCCGATTGCTGCGCTATGTTCTTTGACGGGAGCATTACCTCATATGCCGAGCCGCGGGAATTTTTCACAAGGAAATGCTTTTATACAACGGCTGCCAATCGAATGGCGAGAACAAGGCTTCCCGAAGCCGTTCTTGCAGAGGATATTATTCGTGCCTGCGGCGGCTGTGTACCCAAAAGAAAGCGTATAGAGCCACCGGAAGTTACATTGCCCAAAGAGCAAAAGAATAAAAAGCCCTCCGGGACAAGGATTGCCGCCGGTGTGGTATTTGGCATATTGTTTATACTTACCTGTATAGTTCAGTTATCGGATATATCGACTTTATCGTCGGATATGCTGCAGTGGGTTACTTTGGCTGAAGCCGCGGGAGCGATCATGTGCTTTTTCGGACAGAGAAAAATCGGTATTAAAACAATCAAACAGCCCCAATATGACCAAAAGCTAAGCAAAAGAAGTCTTATCGCGGCGGTGCTTATGCTTCTTGCAATACCGCTGACAATTTATGTGGGGGTGTTTTATTTACGGGACAGAAAGTATTATTTTATAAGTCTGCTCATTATTCTTGAAACCATGCTGCCGTTTTTTGTGGTATACGAGGGCAGAAAGCACCGCGCAAGAGAGCTTGTTATAATAAGCGTGATGTGTGCGATTGCGGTTGCGGGCAGAGCGGCATTCTTTATGCTTCCGCAGTTTAAGCCGGTTGCCGCGGTTGTTATAATTGCCGGAGTGTGTTTCGGCGCGGAAGCGGGCTTTTTAGTGGGAGCGGTTGTGGGCTTTGTGTCAAACTTCTTCTTCGGACAAGGACCGTGGACGCCTTGGCAGATGTTCGCTTTCGGACTTATCGGGTTTATCGGAGGAATACTGTTTAAAAAGGGATTTTTAAGGAAAACCAAAGCGTCATTATGTATTTTCGGCGCGGCGGCAGTCCTTGTTATTTACGGAGGAATTATGAATCCCGCCTCCGTTATAATGTGGCAGGAGAAAATCACAAAGGAAATGATTTTTTCGGCGTATATAATGGGTTTGCCCTTTGATTTGATACACGCAGCGTCAACCGCATTTTTCCTGTGGGTTATATCCGAGCCGATGATTGATAAGCTGGAGCGGATTAAGCTTAAATACGGCTTGTTGGATATATGAAAGATTTTTTGTAAAGTATGAATAAAAATGCTTGCAATTTAATATTAGATATGGTATAATCAATGCGTTGGGTTGGCAGAACCTGTCATTAAAGGAAAAATAAACTACGGGAAGGTGACAATACTGTGATAAAAGCGGTAATTTTTGATTTGGACGGAGTAATAGTATCTACGGATGACTGCCATTTTAAGGCATGGAAGAAAATGGCGGATGAGGAGGGTATCTATTTTGACCGCGAAATAAACAACAGGCTCAGGGGCGTAAGCCGTATGGAAAGCCTTGAAATTGTACTTGAAAAGAGCGAAAGAGAATATTCCGAGGAAGAAAAGCTGCAGCTCGCCGAGAGGAAAAATGATTATTATAAGCAGCTGATAACGGAGCTTACACCTGACGATATTTTACCGGGAGTAAAGGACAGATTAGAGGAGCTTAAGAAAAATGGTATAAAAATTGCAATCGGCTCATCAAGCAAAAATACTCCGATTATATTAAAGCAAATAGGCTTGGATGGCTATTTTGACGCAGTATCGGACGGAAATAACATAACAAATTCCAAGCCCGACCCGGAGGTGTTTGTAAAAGCAGGTCAAATGCTGGGTATTGACAGCGAAAACTGCATGATAGTTGAGGACGCGGACGCCGGAATAGAGGCGGGCAAAAGGGCAGGAATGAGAACTCTTGCGGTACAGAATGCCCATGGCGGTGATTATTCGGCAGAAAATCTGTTAAACTGTGATTTGCTAAAAATTGTTTCAGAGGGATAAATCCCGATCCTCTGCGGCAGCCATAAAGCTTTAGCTGCCGCAGAGGATAAAATTTCCGATCTCAGAATATACGGTTATTCATTTAGGTAAAAGCCGATATTTGAATATTCTCCCTCTCTGTGCCGTATGTTCTGTGATGAGAAATTTTATTATAAAGGAGATTAATTTTTATGAGAAAATACGAGGATCTTGGGCGAATGCATGAAAACGCATTGAAACCCAGAGCGCATTATATTCCCTATGACAGTCTTAAAAAGGCTCTTTTGGGAGATAAATCAAAATCAGAATATTATACCCTGTTAAACGGAGAATGGGATTTTAGGTATTTTTCAAGAGATATAGACTGCCCGGCAACGATTAAGGAATGGGACAAGGTAAAGGTTCCCTCCTGCTGGCAGATGACAGGCTATGAAAAGCCCTATTATACAAATGTAAATTATCCCTATGCCGTAAATCCGCCCTATGTTCCGGACGATAACCCCCTCGGTGTTTACAGAAAAGTAATTAACGTATCCGAAGCGGAGGCACAGCGCGAAAATTATATTATCTTTGAGGGAGTTGCTCCATGCTTTGAATTGTTTGTAAACGGTGAATACATAGGCTTTTCATCTGTTTCCCACTGCACCTCGGAGTTTAAAATAAACCTTTCAAAGGGTGAAAACGAAATTCTTGTAAAGGTATATAAATGGTGCGCGGGAAGCTATTTGGAGGATCAGGACTTCTTTAGAAACAACGGAATATTTCGCGATGTTTATCTGCTGTCAAGAAACGAGGGACATCTGTTTGATATAGAGATAGGCTTTGATGAAAAGGGCATTTACTGCGATGAAGTGCATACGGTGTATGACGCAGACGGCAAGGAAGCAGACCTGTCAAGCCCGATTTTATGGAATGCCGAAAAGCCGTATTTGTATACGGTGGTTGTTAAAAAGGCAGGGGAGTACATACCCTTTAAAATCGGTATGCGAAGCCAAGAGGTAAGCAGCCGCGGCGAGCTTTTGATAAACGGAGTAAGCGTAAAGCTAAAGGGTGTAAATCATCATGACACCCACCCCTTTGACGGATATGCAATGAGCTATGAATTTATGCGCGATGAGCTTCTTAAAATGAAGGAGCTTAACATAAAAGCCATAAGAACATCGCATTATCAGCCACAGCCGGCATTTGTAGAGCTGTGCGACGAGTTGGGCTTTTATGTTATAGACGAGGCGGATATAGAAACTCATGGCTTTGCCAACCTCGACTGTCATTGGAAGTATGATGACTCTGATATGTGGCCTTGCAAAAATCCCTTATGGCACGATGCGTTTATTGACAGAGCCGAGCGCTTGTTTGAGCGTGATAAAAACCACACCTGTGTTATTATGTGGAGCTTGGGCAATGAATCAAATTACGGAGAAAACTTTACTGCAATGTGCGATTTTCTGCACAGCAGGGAAGCGAATATAAAGGGAATAAACAGGCTTGTTCATTACGAAAATGCGTACAATAAGGAGCGATTGGAAATTGATCCCCCTGAGGTTGATGTTGTAAGCCGTATGTATTCCATGCCGAATGATATAGTGAAATATTATTATGAAACAGGTGATAAGCGTCCCTTTGTTTGGTGTGAATACAGCCATGCCATGGGCAACGGCCCCGGTGATTTGGCAGATTACTGGAGGGTTATAGACCGTAACCCGTATATGATAGGCGCATTTATCTGGGAATGGGCAGATCATGTTGCGCCGGATGCTGAGGGCAGACTTTGTTACGGCGGTGATTTCGGCGAGGAAACCCATGACGGTAATTTCTGCTGTGACGGTTTGGTGTTTAATGACAGAAGCTTTAAGGCAGGTTCTCTGGAAGCAAAGGCAATTTATCAGCCCCTTAAGACAACACTTTGCAAAAACCGTCTGACATTGCAAAATAAATATGACTTTACAAGCTTTTCGGAGACTGATATTGATTGGAGCATAACCTCGGACGGAGATACGATACAAAGCGGTAAGCTTGCACTTGATACAAAACCCCACGAAGAGGATACGGTTGATTTGGAATTTGATATTCCTAAAAGCCGTTTCGGCGCATATCTTAACATATCCATGAAGGATAAATCGGGAAGAGAAGTCGCCTTTACACAGCACGAGCTTGCAGCTGCGGCAAAGCTTTCAGCAGGCAAGGGTGCGGCACAAATATCCGCCGAGGGTGAATTTGCCGTTATATCCGGCGAGGGCTTTGAGTATAAGTTTAATACCCATTACGGCTGCTTGGAAAGCATGGGCGATCTGTTAAAATCCTCCATGAAGCTGTCCGTATGGCGGGCACCGACGGATAATGACAGAGTAATCAAGCACAGATGGTATGATGCCAATTATGACAAGACGCACAATAAGGTTTATGCCGTGGACATAAAGGATAATGTAATAACGGTAACAGGTGCGCTTGCGGCTGTGGCAAGAAGCGAATTTTTGGGTTATACCGCAAAATATACTTTCTTTGCCGACGGCAGAGTTGACGTTGTATTTGACGGTGATTTTGATAGAGATCGTGAATTTCTGCCCAGACTTGGCTTTGAGTTTACTACCGGGGAGAATAGCTTCAAGTATTTCGGCTTCGGGCCCAATGAAGCTTATGTAGATATGCATCATGGCTCAAAAATGGGTATGTATGAAAGCGATGCCAAAAGAGAATATGTAAATTACATAAAGCCCCAGGAGCACGGAAACCATTATAATACAAAATACTTAAAGCTTGGAAGCTTTGAATTTATTTCGGAAGCCGGCTTTGAGGTGAATGTTTCCGAGTACAGCACAGAGGAACTGACGAAAAAGGCGCACAACTTCGAGCTTGAAAAGAGCGAAAATGTAAATGTGCGTATAGACTATAAGGTAAGCGGAATAGGCTCCGGCAGCTGCGGACCGCAGCTTGCTGAGCAATATAAGATGAATGATGAAAAAATTCATTTTGAATTTTCTGTATTTCCAAGAAATTAAAAGTATATACGGGCATCCGCAGGGGTGCCCGTATTGCATTTTAATTAAAACGGAAATATTCCTTTGCGTTGTTATAGCAGATGCCCTTGATGATTTTTTCGAGCATTTTCATATCCCTCGGATATTCTCCGTCCTCAACCCATCCGCCTATGAGATTACAGAGTATTCTTCTGAAATACTCATGCCTTGTGTATGATACAAAGCTGCGCGAATCCGTAAGCATTCCCACAAACCTTGATAAAAGCCCTAAATTTGCCAGGCTTTTCATCTGACTTTCCATTCCGTCACGCTGGTCATTAAACCACCAACCGGAGCCAAACTGTATTTTGCCC
The DNA here is from genome assembly GCA_029226975.1 of Clostridiales bacterium. Taxonomy (GTDB): domain Bacteria; phylum Bacillota; class Clostridia; order UBA1381; family UBA1381; genus Ornithomonoglobus_A. Next base: position 16,305 of record JAQXZB010000032.1, read on the forward strand.
GGAACCGGCGCTTTTTGGAAATTGCCGAGCATTGTCGCAAGAACATAGTTATCCTTGGGGTTTAGCGTGTATAGAATGGTTTTGGGCAGCATATCCTCCGTTTCAAGAGCGTTTAAAAGCTTTGAAAGCCCTTCGGCTATTTGAAAATCATTCACCGAATCAAAGCCCGTATCGGGACCTATGCTCTTAAACATTCTTGTGTTATTGTTTCTGAGTGCGCCTATATGCAGCTGCATTACCCAGCCCCGTTTTGCGTATTCTCTGCCTAAAAAAATCAGCCTGTCGATAATCTCATCGTTCATTTCGTCAACTGCGTGGTCGGCAAGACGGCAGCCGCAGGCGTGAAAGTAATCCATTCTTTCGGTTATGTCACTTTGCATATTCCCGCTTATATCAGGTCTGAAGGTGGGCAGTATTTTTACGTCAAAATCATTTAGCTGTTTGTGGTATTTCAAATCGTCATAGGGATTATCCGTTGTGCATATAACCTCAACATTGGAGCGTTTTATCAGTTCTCGTACTCTGAAGTCATCCTTTTTAAGGCAGTTATTTATGCTGTCCCAAATTTCCTTTGCCGTATCCTCCGATAAAAGTTCGTCAATGCCGAAATATCGTTTAAGCTCAAGATGCGTCCAATGATACATCGGATTACCCATCATAAGCGGAACGGTTTTTGCAAAAGCAAGCCACTTTTCAAAATCATCGGCTCCGCCGGTGATGTATTCCTCATTGATGCCGTTGGAACGCATTAAGCGCCATTTGTAGTGGTCACCGCCCAAAAACAGCTCATAGGCATTTTTAAATTGATAATTTCTTGCTATCATCTCAGGCGAGAGGTGACAGTGGTAATCGATTATGGGCATATCCTTTGCAAAATCATGAAAAAGCACCTTTGCCGTTTCATTTTTCAGCATAAAATCATCTGTAATAAAACTCATAGCATACTCCTTTACACGCCGCTGTAAGCTGAAAATCCGCCGTCAACAGGCACTACAACACCGTTTACAAAGCTTGATGCATCGCGACATAAAAGCCACAAAAGCGTGCCTGTAAGCTCCTGGGCTTCGCCGAATCTGTTCATTGGTGTTTGTGATAAAATCTTTCTTGAACGTTCGGTATATTCGCCGTTTTCGTCCATAAGCAGGGCTTTGTTTTGATTTGTCACGAAAAAGCCCGGAGCAATTGCATTTACTCTTATGCCCACCTTTGAAAAATGCACCGCAAGCCATTTTGTAAAGTTGGATACGGCTGCCTTTGCGCCGGAATAGGCGGGTATTTTTGTAAGAGGCGAGAAGGCGTTCATTGATGAAATATTTATAATTACAGCGTCCTTTTTGCCTATCAAATCATGGGCAAAAACCTGGGTGGGGAGGAGTGTGCCGAGAAAATTCAGGTTAAACACAAATTCCACACCGTCCGGGTCAAGGTCGAAAAAGGTTTTTACTCCCTCTATGTCCTCGTCGCCCATGTTATAATACTCCTTTGTGGTAGTACCCTTGGGATTATTTCCGCCCGCGCCGTTTAACAGAATATCAACGCTTCCAAAGCGGTCGTTAATAATTGCTTTGGCCGCTTCAAGGCTGTTTTTATCAAGTACATTTGCCGATATTCCGACAGCATTTCCTCCGGCTGCCGTAATTTCGTCCGCAACGGCATTTGCGGCAGCTTCGCTTAAATCAAGCACTGCCACATTGGCACCACATGCTGCAACAGCCTTTGCAAAGCCGCTGCAAAGCACTCCGCCGCCGCCCGTTACAACAGCGGTTTTGTTTGTCAAATCGATTTTAAAGGGTAAATTCATTTTCATATCCTCTCTTTCTCAAGGGTTTCCCATATTCCTGCCATATACATTGCACCCAAGGCTCTGTCATAAAGTCCGTATCCCGGCTTGCCATGCTCTCCCCAAATCATTCGTCCATGGTCGGGGCGAAGATAACCGTCAAAGCCCACATCGTGATAGGCTTTTAAAATTTCCTCAACATCAAGAGAGCCGCAGGAGGACATATGCGCGCTTTCCTCAAAGGAGCCGTCCTCCAAAATTTTTATATTTCTTATGTGGGCAAAATGAATACGTCCCATTTTGCCGTATTTTCTTACCATTGCGGTATAATCGTTGGATTTTAGGCAGCCAAGACTGCCGCTGCAAAGGGTAAGACCATGATGTACATCATCGTAAAGAGACAGAAATCTGTCAATATTGGCTTCATTTGTGATTATCCGCGGTATGCCAAAAACAGACCAGGGGGGATCATCCGGGTGGATTGCCATACGCACGTCACATTCTGCCGCAACGGGTATTATTTCCTTTATAAAATACTCTAAATTGGACCACAATCCCTCTTCACCCAAAGCCCGGTACTTTTCAATCAGGCTTCCTATCTCGTCCGGTGAATATGACGCGTCCCAGCCGGGCAGGGTCATTTTTGCGGGATCCATTTTGTCCACGTCCTCTTTGTAATAAACGAGAGCATTTGACCCGTCGGACAGGGGCTGGTCAAGGCGTGAGCGTGTCCAGTCAAAGACGGGCATAAAATTATAGCATATGCATTTTACTCCGGCTTTTGCCAAACGGCGGATATTTTCCTTGTAGTTATCTATGTATGTTTGGTAATTTCCTTGTCTTAGCTTTATATCCTCATGTACGGGAACACTCTCTATTACCTCCATTTCAAGTCCCTTGGCGTTTACCTCGCTTTTTATTCGGTCTATTTCCTCATAGGGCCAGACCTCGCCCACAGGCACCGAATATACGGCGGTAACAACACCTGTAATACAGGGTATTTGCCTTATTTTATCCAAAGTTACGGGGTCGTCGCTGCCATACCAGCGAAAGGTCATTTTCATAATAATATCTCCTTTCCTTGTTTTGCGCTTTCGTATACCGCAAACATAGCGTCCATTGTGTCCCTTATATCGGCAAGGTTAAAATTCGAGCCGTTTTTATATAAATCGCTGATAACCCGCAGATGTCCGTTGCCCCAATAAGCTTTGCCTAATGAGCCGGAAAAATCGGAGCATATAAGCTCATCATTTACATAGAGCCTTCCGTAATTATATATGGCATATGCATTTTCAAAGTCCAGCTCAAGCTGCATGGGCGAGTTGAGGGAGTAAGCATTGGTGGCGTAAAAAATACCCGATGCGCCGTTTTTAAATTTAATATATGCCTCGGCGGTATCCTCAACCTCAATGACATTTAGCAAAGAATTGTTATGCATTGAAGCCCTTATGCTTTTTGCACCTCCCGCAAAATATATCATAAGGTCAAGCAAGTGCACAGCCTGATTTATTAAGACGCCGCCGCCCTCATATTTTCTTGTGCCGCGCCAGCTTTCGGAATTATAATAATCCGCGTCCCTGCTCCATGTAAGAATACCCTTTATTCCCTTAAGAGCGCCCAAGGAATTTGACATATCCTTAAGCTTTTCTATACAGGCGTTGCTTCTGTTTTGAAGGACGGGGAAAATTCTTGATACATCATATTTCTCAAAAAGTATATCACACTCTGACCTTGTCATTACCGCGGGCTTCTCTACAACAACTCTTTTTTTGCACTCAAGAGCCTTTGTTATCATTTCAAAATGCAGATAATGGGGAGTGCATATATGTATAAAATCAATATTATCATCATTTATGCACTCATCAAAAGCATAAAAAGCTTTTGCGCCGTATTTTTGGGCACCCTTGCGGGCTCTTTCGGGAACTATATCGCAGATGCCGTAAATATTAACATTATCAATTCGTGACAGTGCTTCGGCATGAACGGGACCGATGGCTCCGTAACCGATTATGCAAACATTCATCTTTATACAAATCCTTTCCCCGAAAGAAAATCATAGCTGATTTTAAGACTGTCAAAGGGGTCGCCGTCACATTCATCCTGTTCCACAAGCGCACAGCCGACCTGTGCTTCGTCACACGCCCCAATCACGTCATCCCAGTCAATATTGCCTGAGCCAACCTCGGCAAAGCAGGGCTTGTTGTCTTTGATTTTCAAGTCCTTAAAATGCACACACGCAATTTTGCCTTTTCTTGCTCTTATAAATTCCGCCGGGTTTATTCCGGCGTAAGAAAGCCAGTATACATCGAGAATATATCTGAAATTATCACAGTCCATACCTTCGGTAATTATATCAAAAACATATTTGCCCTCTATCTTTTCAAATTCAAAGGCATGATTATGATAGGCAAAAATCAATCCGTTTTCTTTTAATTTTTCTGCAACCGGCTTAAAATCCGATATGAATTTTTCTATGGTTTCAGTGCGGGCATTAAAGCCGGGCATTGCGCCCAGTCCGCAGACTTCACAGCCGATGGTTTTGTGATATGCAATTTCATCGTCGAGCCGTTCAAGATAATTCTGCGCCGGTCGGTGCGTGCATACGCATTTTAAATTGTATTTATCAAGAATTTCCTTTACAGAGTCTTTGTCAAAATCTCCTATGCCGGAAAGCTGAACGGTTTTATAGCCTATATCGCTTATACGTTTGCAGGAAGCGTCAAAATCAGATAATTGGGTGCAGAAATTCCTTATTGTGTAATATTGAGCTCCTATTTTCCTGTCCATTGTTACTCCTCCTTAATAAGTGTCGCTTGTGTCGGCAACCTTTTGAACAAAATGACTTTTGTCCACTGTCGAGGCGGCAATTTTTTGCTGTAAAATATTGTAAAAATCATCATGCGGGAAGTTTTTTACATCAACCGTTTCATTTGTCCATGCCGAATAATGAATGGCATTTGAAATTGTCAGTCCCTTAATTCCCTCAACGCCCGGCGCAAGCAGGGGAGTGTTGTGCACAAGCGCTTTTGTAAAGTCTTTGAATATGCCGATATGCTGTTCGCCGCTGCCCTGTACGGGTATTTCGCATTTCCAGCATTCGGGGGAGGCAAAGGGCTCTGTGTTGGTTTTGTTAAATTCGCGCTCCGATATGATGTTTCGGTCAAAGGTCATAGTACCGTTTTCAATAACAACTCTGCCCATATCGCAGGCAATTTCAAGTCGGTTGGTTCCCGGTGCTTCGCCCGTTGAGGTGATATATGTTCCGGTAGTACCGTTATTGTATTCCATATATGCCGTTACATCGTCCTCCACCTCTATATCGTAATATTTTCCGAAGGATACAAAGGATTTAATTTTATCCGGCATACCGAACAGCCATTGCCACAGGTCAAGCTGATGCGGATTTTGATTTATGAGAGTTCCGCCGCCCTCGGTTTTCCAGGTTGAACGCCAGCTGCCGCTGTCATGATATGCCTGGGGTCTGTACCAATTGGTAATAATCCAGGAAATTCTTTTAATATGCCCGATCTGACCTGTGTCAATCATGCTTTTGAGCTTTTGGTACGTGGGATTTGTTCTTTGGTTGTACATAATTCCGAAAAGCTTTCCCGATTTTTTGGCCGCCTCATTCATTTCCATGACTTGCTTTGTATAAACTCCGGCGGGCTTTTCGGTAATAACATTAAGTCCGGCACCGAAGGCTTCAATTGCAAGTCCGGGGTGGTCATAGTGGGGAACGGCGATTATAACCGCATCGCAAAGTCCGCTTTTAAAAAGCTCCGATGCGTTGTCAAACACCGCAATGTCGGGAAATTCCTCCTTTGCAGCCATAACTCTTTCCTGTGAAATATCGCATATTGCGGTAAGCTCCGCCTTGGGAACTTGTTTTTTGTGAATGCTTCTGCAATGAGAGGTTCCCATATTGCCAAATCCTATAACTCCATATCTGACCTTATCCATGATTATATCCTCCGTCATATTTTTTCTATAATTTCATTAAGCGCATTAAAAGCTATGGTAAACGTTCCCTCGCCGCTTTTTGGAAGTCCGAGCATTTTATCGCCAAGTTCAAGAGCGGCAAGTCCCTCAAAGCTTCCCAAATGCGGCTCTAAGCTTAAAAATCCGCCGCGTCCGCTGTTTATAAAATCGGTTACTATATATTGAAGATTTCCGTCGCCCATTCCTGCCGGAACAACGCGTCCGTCCGCAAGGAGCGCGTCCTTGATATGCAGATATTCAACATAGTCCTTTAAGCACTCATAAGCGCGGAGCGTGTCCTGTGCACACTGAACAAAATTGGCAGGGTCAAATACCGCCTTAAAGTGCTCACAGTAGAGCTCGCTCATTAAATCAGCGCACCGACCGGCAATATCGCCGTAAATATCCTTTTCGTTTTCGTGGAGAAGAATAACATCATTGTCCTCGGCGTAAGAAATCATCATCCGAAGCCTGCGAAGTATTTCGGATCTTTCCTCGCTGCTCCATTCGCCGCCCTTGTGGTAAAAGCTGAAAATTCGTATGTATTTTGACTCAAGCGTTTTTGCGGTTTTAACCGTTCTTTTAAATACTTCAAAATGCTTATCAAAATCCTCATCAAGCCGTATTTTGCCGATGGGTGAGCCGACAGACGAAACCTTTATTTTGTACTTTGCCATTGCGTCTTTAAGTGACATTACCTCATCGTCATTTAATTCGGAAATGTTCTTTCCGTTTACGTTGCGCGGCTCAAAATATTCAATGCCAAGCCGATTTAAAACCTCAAACTGAGTAATAATATCGCTTGCTATTTCGTCCGAAAAGCCGCTGATTTTACCGTATTTCATAAATAAACCTCCCATAAGTTATGTTATCTTAATATTAACACAATAATAACAAAAATACTTTATTAAAATTGCTTAAAACATTGCATTTATTGCTTTGGTATGTTATAATACAATAAGGAGGAACGGTTATGAACGAGATTTTATATGATGCAGGGGAAACGGAAATGATAAATCCCTCAAACGAGCAGTTTCAGTTGCATAATCATGATGAATATGAGCTGTATATGTTTTTGGAGGGTAATTCAACCTATGTTGTTGAGGAAAAAAGCTACAGTCTTTTGCCGGACGATATGATTGTCATACGGAAGCAGGAGATGCACAGGGTATTCCATAACGGACCGGCAAAATACCGAAGAATAGTGCTTTCCGTATCGCCGTCTTTTTTTGGTAAATACGGCTGTGCGGAATATGAAAACGCTTTTTGCAGCAATAATTCGGGGAATAAAATAAGCTCCAAGCTTGTCCGATCCTCGGGGCTTTATGACGCGGTAATGCGCCTTAAAAAATATTCGGATAATTTTTCCGTACTTCATACGGCAATTGCTGACAGCATAATGATTGAGATATTGTATTTAATAAATAAAATCTCGTTATTTGAAACTGCCGACCGTATAAATCTGCCCATAAAGAACGTGATAAACTACATAAACAACAATTTTACCGGAGAAATCAAGCTTGATATGCTTTGCAGCCGATTTTATATCTCCAAATATCATTTATGCCGAATTTTTAAGGAGGCAACGGGGCTTACCGTACAGGGATATATACGCCAAAAGCGTCTTACTTTAGCAAACGAGCTGTTAAGGGAGGGGAAGAGCCTTACCGATGCGGCAATGCTTGCCGGCTTTGGGGATTATTCCTCGTTTTACCGTGCATATGTAAAGCGCTGCGGCAAAAATCCCAGAAGCTATGCTTCCGTCACCGAAAACCGATAAGGCAATAGGGCGGAGCGGGTGCGGATATTGTCTTGGCAAGATTAAGCTTGTCGGGGCGGCTCATGCCGCCCTTGCTCACAACTTTATTTAACCCGCATCACTTTATGCCCATTTGCTTATTTTTTTCTTAAAACGATTTTTATAAAGTTTAAATATTTCCCGCCGCCGGCTTCCATTGCCTTTCTGTCGCCTACGGCATATTCGTTTTCCTGCATGAGCCAGTCCGCCCAGACCTCGTCATTTGACTGCATTTCGGATACCGTAATGACCTCTGCACCCTTGCACTTGGATACTGTATTTTTCCAATACTCAATATCATGCATATACTCAAGCTGCTCGGGAGTCCATGACAAAAGCAGCTCGGACGGAAGATTGTCGTGGCAGTCCTTTTTCATGCCGGGTATTGCAATATAAATATATCCGCCGCATTTGAGATAGGGAAGAAGCTTTTTGTCAAGATATTCGGGATCGCGTCCGAAATAATTATAGGAATCCGTGCTTATAACAGCGTCAAAAAATTCCTTCTCAAAGGGCAGATCTTCCGCGTCCGCTTTTATCGGGATAATCTGTTCATCATAAAGACCCATTTCGCGGAAAAACTTCCGATTTTCCTCCGGCTCGCTCCACATGTCTGCGGCATAAACCTTAAAGCCGTATTCCTTTGCAAGAAACACACTTGTTAAGCCCTGCCCGCTGCCCAAATCGCATACTGTGGAATTTTTTGGTATCCTGCAGTCCAAAAGCAGTTCTTCCTCCAACTTTACGGGGTTGGGACCCATAATTTTTGCCATAAGCTCAGGCGTATTGTATTTTTGACTTAAAATATACTTCATTAAAATTCCTCCTTATGTTTTAACCATTCGTTTTTTGTAATTACCGATATATGCTCGGTACGAACATCATTCGTCAAAGGACAGGGCTTATCATACTCGGTGTGATGATATTTAAACCCGCATTTTTCCTGTACCCGCCGGGATTTTTCGTTGCCGTCGTAATGACCGCACCATACGCGTTCCAAACCCATATCCTCAAAACAGCGGCGCAGACATTCCTTTGCCGCTTCAGGAATAAGCCCCTGTCCCCAGTAAGGCTTGCCGAGCCAATATCCAAGCTCTGCTTCGTTGGAGTTGGTGGGAATATTTGCGTTTTTCATAATGCCGATACATCCTATGGGCAGTCCTGTTTCCTTTAAAACAACCGCAAAGGTGTTTTCGGCGGACAAAACATTTCTTATGATTTCCCGGCTGTTTTCAACGCTTGTATGTGCCGGCCAGCCCGCAATCGGTCCTATATCGGGATCGCAGGCATATTTATATAATTCCTCTGCATCCTCCTCCCGCCAGGGACGCAGAATAAGCCGTTTTGTTTCAAAGGTAATTTCTCCTTTAAGGCGCTTAAAAAAGCGTTCAATATGCCGTTTCAGCGCCGATATAATCTCCTCCTTATCATCAGAACTGTCATATAGGCTGTATAAAAGGTACATGGGTCCGTAAAATTCAAGCGCTAAAGAAAACGCTTCTTCATAAGAGCCTGTCATGGTCTTAAAAATATCCGCCATATATTGTACGGGCCCGCCGGCTATATAGTTTTGATAAAGCTGTGACATTTCGAGGCTTTTATACTGCTCTAACGTAAGAAGCTTTCTAAAACGGCTTGAAAATTCCTCCCTCGTCCAATACAAAAACATGGCTTCGGTATATGAATGTATTTTTTCAACAGAGGGGCATACTTCGGTACCGTTCTCTAAAGGCATTTCATGCTCCGTTGCCTGATCGGTATCCGCTTTGTTTATCCGCTTTATAATACTTTCAAATATATCGTGCTTGCTTTTATAATGCTTATACAGCGAGGGTGCCTTGATCCCTACAGCTTCGGCAATTTCCGCAACGCCTACGGCATCATAGCCCTTTTGGGAAAAAAGCCTCAAAGCTTCCTGCAATATTCTTTCCTTGGTATCTGTTTTTTTCATAGCTTACCTCCGATGGATAATGTTCGTTAGCTATATTATAGCTAAAAAGTATTAGCCTGTCAATAGCTGTATGATTTTTTTCTGAAAAACAATGCAAATTGTCTGATTTTTTTATGGAAAATTCTGCTTTCTTCCTATAAAATTATATATATGTGATAAGCATAAGAGAGGAGAGAAATTATGAAAAGGAGAATGACAAGACTGTTAAGTACGGTAATCTGTCTTGCAATGACGGCGTCTGTCATGCCGGCGGCGGGTACGCCCGGCGTGTCGGCGGCAGAGCAGACAAAGCAGATGGAATATCTGACCAGAGGGCTTACGGCGGTGAGAGTGGACGGCGGAGTATATCTGTCCTGGCGACTTTTGGGCACGGAAAGTCTTTCTCAGACATATGATATTTACCGTGACGGAAAGCTGATTATAAGCGGCTTAGACGCGACAAACTACACCGATACGGAGGGCTTTGCCTACAATAAATACAGGGTGGTAAAGACCGGGGAAAGCGCAGCGGGGGAGCCGGACTGCGAGGTATGGCAAAACAGCTATATTGATATTCCCTTAAACAGACCCGAAGGCGGAGTTACAAAAAGCCAAGAGAGCTATACATATTCGGTAAACGATACTTCCGTAGGTGATGTGGACGGTGACGGAGAGTATGAGTACATAATCAAATGGGATCCGTCAAATTCCAAGGACAACTCGTCCCATGGTTATACGGGAAATGTGCTTTTAGACTGCTATAAGATGGACGGAACACAGCTTTGGAGAATTGATTTGGGAATAAATATCCGCGCCGGAGCGCACTATACGCAGTTTATAGTATATGACCTTGACGGAGACGGAAAGGCGGAAATGGCACTGCGCACCACCTGCGGCTCAAAGGACGGAAACGGGAATTATGTAAGTGCGGCCGGGAGTAATCTTACCTGGGGCGGCTACAATGACGGCTCCGATTTAAGACAGAGCGGATCAAAGAGCGGACATATCATAAAAGGTCCCGACTGGCTGACCGTATTTAACGGAGAGACCGGAGCGGCAATGAAAACAGTGGACTATTATCCTCAAAGAGGCTCTGTAAGCAGCTGGGGCGACAGCTACGGCGGAAGAAGTGAAAGATACCTTGCCGGAGTAGCTTACCTTGACGGAGCAACGCCAAGCCTTATCATGTGCCGCGGCTATTACGAAAAAGCGGCAATGGCTGCATGGAAATGGGATGGCAGCAATCTTACAATGCAGTGGGGAAAAACCTATACAAGCTCTGACGGCGGTCTTTATGCCCAGGGAAACCACCAGCTTTCGGTTGCGGATGTTGATGAGGACGGCTGTGACGAGGTAATTTTCGGCTCGGCGGTTATGGATAACAACGGAACTGTTTTAAACAGAACAGGTCATGGACACGGTGATGCCCTTCATGTAAGTGATTTCAATAATGACGGCGAGCAGGAAATTTTCCAGGTACACGAGGAAAGCACCTATTATAAATCATTCGGTGCGGAACTTAGAAAGGGTAAGGACGCGACAATACTTGCCAAGGTCGGGGCTTCGGCAGACGTTGGCAGAGGTGTTATAGCAAATGTAGATGATGAATATGCGGCAGCGAATACATCTGCTCCGTCATTATTCTGGTCTGTGGCAGATGAAAAGCTCTATGACTTCGGCGGTAATGTTGTGACAAGAACGGTTACAACCGTTGATGCCGGGAACGTGGTAACGAGCGAGGAAAATGCACCCAGACCTGCCTCCTATAACTTCTTTATCTATTGGGACGGCGATTTGGGCAGGGAGCTTTTGGACAGAAACCGAATAGAGAAGTATACGGTTGAAAACGGAACTCAGCGGCTTGAAACCTTCAGCGGAGTGCATTACAATAACAGCTCAAAGGCAACTCCGGCGCTTTCGGCGGATATTATGGGTGACTGGAGAGAGGAGGTTCTCTTCGGAACAGATGACAATAAAGCATTGAGAATTTATATGTCAACAACTCCGACGGATTATAAGCTTACTACGCTCATGCATGACAGTCAATACCGCTGTGCGGTGGCATGGCAGAATGTGGGCTATAATCAGCCGCCGCACCAAAGCTATTATATCGGAAGTACGGCTTTAGCTTCGGGGAAGAATTATCTTGCTCCGGCAGAGGACTTTGACACAATAAAATATGCGGCTGTTCCCTCCGCAGCAGAAGTACCCGACATGGAGGAAACCGTAATATATGATGTGGACAGCTTTAACAGCGGTACGGGAGATTTTACCGGCGGCTCAATCTCGGCGCAGAGCGCACCCTATAACAATACGCTCTATGTAAGCGCGGCGTCAAGCGTAAGCTTCGGACTTAATGCGGCAACTCCCGATCCGAACGCAACGCCTACTCCGTCACCGTCTCCGACACCCAAGCCGGCATACACGCAAAAGCCTATTGCGACCAATGCGCCGGTTTCGGTATATGAAAATGATTTTAATTCGCTCAGTGTTCAGACCCTTGTACATGCAAGCGAGACGGTTAATCAGGAAAACGGAGTAAATCACTATACCCAAATTACAGGTCTTGACCTTATGACGGGTTATCGCTCGAAAGACGCTTCAAGTACAAATTGGTCGGTAACGGCAGATGGGGAAGTGGGCAATGTGATTGCCTTAAACACCGGAAAATACAGTAATGCCAACAGAGGACCGAGGATAAGCTTTAACACACCACAGCTTGCAAACGGAGAAACGGCGGTTCTATCGATTAAAGCAAAGCTCTATTCAAACGGCACAAATGTACCTGCAATAAGATACAATGACAGCACAACAGCCGAGGGCGGAACGGATATATCTGAATATTTCAGCACAAGCGCATACACACAGCTAAAGGTAACCATAACAAACAACGGCGGCAGCTATACAAGAACGATATATGCGGGAGAAACGGCAGTTGCCTCGGATACCCAAGGAGCATTTCCTGTAATATGGGGAGCCATTCCGAGTGATTCTAATAATCATCAGACCGGAATATTCTTTGATGATTTCTCCGTTTCGGTAATAGGCAGCGCATATGACTTCAGTGAGGTTAAAATAACCGATTTTGCCGTAACGTCAAATAGAGCGGCACAGGTTACGGTAAGCAATTATACGGATGCCGAGATAAGTGCAGAGCTTTACATCGCGGTATATAATACCGATGACACACTTTGCAGCGTACAGAGGGAGAAAACCTCTGTGAATGCAAAAAACAGCATTACGCTTCTTACAAATGAAATGACGGTACCCGATGGCGGATATATAAAAGCGTTTATCTGGAACGGTGCGCAGCAGGCATACGATGAGAGCATAAGCACCAAGACAGCCTCTGTTGCCGATATGCTGTTTATGACAGCGTATGCCGAAGAAGAACCACTTGACGCGGGCGGAACATATCGCTTGGCATTTGACTGGAAGCCCGGTACAAATGTTAAAATCATAAACGGTAGCGGGGATAATCTTATAACACTGTCTAAAGCTACGGGCGCGGCGTTAAAATACCGTACCGGCACAGGTGAGGAAAAAACGATAAACACATCGCTTACTTCCTCGAACTCGTGGTTCCATATTGATTTGACCTTTGATTTTACCGCAAAGACGGTGGATATTTCTGCTTCCGATTATACAAATAACGGCGGAGTTAAAACCGTATACTCAAGTTCATTTGCGGGAGTAGACGGCTTCCTGGGCGGAATGGAAATAAGCGGCGGAGCATATATAGATAATGTAACGATAAGCAGTGTAACCTATAATGTACAAAGAAGCCTTATCAATATATATGCCAAGGATTCATCCGGCGCACCGGTTGAGGGTGCTGCAGTGACAATAGGGTCAAAATCACTTACTACGGACACTGACGGTCATGCGGCAATTAAATTAAACAGCGCGTCATACGCATATTCCGTAGGCAAGGCAGAATATAAAACCGCAAAGGGTACGGTTGACGCCTCAAATGACGCTGTTATAAATGCAGAGCTTAAGGACGGTGAGCTCAGGAACATATATGTAAGACAGGTATATAACGGAGATGTTGTTCTTTCCGAGCCTGCACTTGCGGGAGAGCAGAAGGAAAATACAGTCTATACGGTTCCCGACAGTGCAAAGGGCGATGTAAGCTTTACATTCCCGTCGGGAAGCGCTACGGATGAAACCGCCGAAGATATAATTCCCGGATATGAGGACGAGGCGGGTAAAACCTACATATTTGAATATGACCCCAATCATTCGGAAACGGTCGATGTAAACGTTGAGGAGGGAGCGGATACGTATATCACGCTTGCCTATACGAAAAAGCGCGTTCCCGCACCGGGAGATACTGAAGTGTTAAAGACTCTTATAAGCGAGGACGGAGTCGGTAGAAGCAGCTGGAGCGCACTCAGTGCCGAATTTATGACAGATGAGGAAACAGGAACAAAGTATACAAGCTTTGCGAATGTAGCCGAAAATCCGGTAACAATCTCCTTTAACAATACCTCGGATAAGATAGTATTTGAGTATGATATTATGTACAAGGAGCTGGATTTCGGAGGTAATTACTTCGGATTTATACCCATGAGTGGAACAACCGAGGGCCTGGGCTTCGGCATACGAACATCGGGATCGGCAAATAATCAGTGGCAGTGGGGATATTATCTGCGTGTTACATCCTCTGATAAGGAGCACTATTTAACATATGCTGACGGTTTGAGCGGTGACAAGGGCTATACATATTCCTATAACTGGCAAAATCAGTGGGCGCATGTTATAGTCATTTGCGACGGAACACAGCTTAAAGTTACTGCGGTCAATAAAAATACCGGTCTGCTGTATGTAAAAGAACAGCCCGTACCTCTTGCAAATAATGTGGGTACCTCGTCGTATCCGATAAATAAGGTTAAATTCGGATTGACGCACAAGGGTGACAGTGCCGCAAGCTGTGAGGGCACAATAGGTCTTGCAAACTTTAAGGCATACACCATAGGCTCCGCACAGGCGGGAGATGTTGAGGAAAGCGCGGTAAATGTAAAGCCGACAGATACAATATCCTTGTCGAGTGCAGTGCATGTTTCGGATATAGAAGGCGTTGACTATGATGCAAGCACACTCATTAACGCGACTTATGAGCTGCAAAACGAAAGCGGAGAAACGGTTTCGCCCGATGGTATAAGCATTGACTCACAAGGAACGCTTACAACGGCTCTTGACAGCTTTGACGGCACAGAGCAGTATTGGGCAGTTGTTAAATATAACGGCACGACGGCAAAGAAAATAAAGCTTAATTATTTGGCGAAGTCGCTTGTAACAAAGACCTACAAGGGCTTCGGAGACGGCGGTACGGGTAATTTCTCGATAACCTCAGCAACAGGCTTTTCATTGTCGAATGATAACGGAACGCTTAAATATTACAGAGAGCCGAATACTGCTGTAAACAGCAATGTTTATATAAAATTCCCGTTTACAAGCGCAACGCTTGACGAGGAGTTCTGGGCGCATCTTGACATGAAGTCTGTAAGCGGTTCCGCAAAGGGTTATTTGTACCTCTATAACGGAGTGGGAAATCAGTATATGAAATCGGAGGTTCGCCTGTACGAACCGAGAATTAAGTGGTATTACACATCAGCTGACAGCAATAACTGGTCATTTACCAATAACGAATGGTACACCTATGTATTTCACGGAACGAATATGAGCAGTGGTTCTCATAATCTGAAGCTTATTATTTATAAAACTCAGGAGCTTTGGGATGCAGGATATGTTCGGCAGGTTGACGGCATTGACGAAACGGCGATAGACTTGTCAAATGTAACCGGAGTTGAGCCGGTATACACGCTGGACATTACACCGTATACAACGAATTTAAGCGGCGGAATGTATCTGCAGTATCAGCCGACTCAAAGTCAGGATAAGGGCGATGTTGCCTCAGCCGATGAGCTGTATTTCGATAATGTGTATTATCAATACTATGATTATAGGTAATAAAGACCATAAAAACAGGATGCTCTGCGGGGCATCCTGTTTTGCGGCTTATTGAAGCAGTGGATTGATTTTGTTCTTTAAAAGATATGTAAAGAATTTCACAACCGTTCCGGTAAACAGTGCGGCAATTACGGTTCCCTCACGCGCTCCCTCAATATGCATATTAAAGAATATCAAGGATAGTATAACCGCTGTTATGACATAGCTTATGTCAAGAATGGTTTTTAATGTGCCGAAATCCTTTTTGAGCGTATCTGATAAGGCTCTTACAAAGGCTTCTCCCGAATTCATTACAACATTTGCAATAACCGAAAGTGATATTCCAAAGCCTAAAACAACAGTGCCTATGATAACCAGTGCAATGCGTACAAGGTATATATCGGCGTTTAGGGTATGAAGCAGCCAGCCGCCGAAATCTGTGAAATATCCGAACAGAAATGACAGGGGAAACTGTAAAAGCTCAATTGGCTTAAAATTTTTCCTCAAAATCAAAATCTGACCGAGTATGAGTATACAGTTCCATACAATAAGCCAGTTGCCAAGCGAGAAAAAAGTGAATTTCAGGCTCAGAACATTAGGTATTGAGGAAATGGGTGAAACGCCGAGATTTCCTTTCTTTGTTATCGCAACACCCATTGCCGAGAAAAACAGGCTGATTATAAACAGTATATATCGTTTTGCAGTTTCCTTTTTACTCATTTGATTACTCCTTGTATAATTTCAGTTTTTTGAGCAGTCCGTAAAGAGCTGTTCCGCCGGGGAGCATAAGCACCTCGTCCTTGTCCAGTATCTTGAGCGCAAAGATAAGGAAGAAATAGAGAAGCGCACCTATGCATATAGCGGCAAGAACGGCGATAAGGTTATCCGAAAATGCGGATAATCCGGGAAGCGGCAGGATAAGCCGATGCACTCCCCATGCCGCCAAGCCCATGATTCCTCCGGCAATAAGAGGTTTTATAATGTATTTTGACATTGTTATTTTTATGGAAATATATCTTGTCATAACTATGAAGCTTATCAGAAAAGCCACAAACTGACATACTATAGAGCTTATTACTGCGCCGTATATGTTTATCTGGGGTATTCTTATAAGCGTAACGTTTAAAATAATCTTTATCACACAGCCCACAAGCAGTCCGATTGCGGGAACATAGACCTTGCCGATACCTTGAAGCGTGCCGGACATGGTCTGGCTCAGTGCGCTGAATATAAGCGATACGGCGGTCATGGCAAGCAAATCAGCACCTGCCGGAGCATTAAAGTATATAATATTGTATATGGGCTGTGCCAATACAATATAGCCTATGGCACAGGGAAGTATTAAAAGTATGGATATAAGGAAGGAATATGACGCCTTTTGGGACGCTTCCTCTTTATTTCCCACAGCCAGTGCGCCGGCTATAGTAGGCACAAGCACTGTTGCAAAGGCGAAGTTCAGTGACAGGGGAGTGTTAATCAAGGTGTCGCTTTTTGAAAGCATTCCCGCAAGTCGCACAGCCTCATCATTGAGCTGCTTTGCTGTGGGGCTTAGTATTTGAGCTACGGTTTTGCCCGCAGAATCAAGATGCGCAGGTATAGCACCTGCAAATGCCGCTTCTATACCGCGGGTGATAGTTGCGGTATCGATAACGCGGTTTATTGCGGTTATAATAGAAGCAAGCGAAATGGGAATTGAAAGCATCAGTATTGCTTTCATAAGCTTTCCCGTACTGCCGGAAAGCGACTCCACAGCCGTTTGTCTGACCTTTTCGTGGATACCGCGCTGACGGCGAGTATAAAATATTACCAAATATCCGAAGGAAAGGAAGGTTGCAATGGAGGAAGCAGCGTTTGCCCATGCAGCCATAATTTCCGGCGGCTGACCTACCGCGAGAATAACAAGCAGAATTGTTATGGTGCATTTGCATATCTGCTCCATAACCTGAGAGCGGCTTGTGGCATTCATGTCCTGCATACCCTGGAAATATCCTCTGACAACGGACGAAACGCAAACAAAGAATATTGACGGAGAAAGCGCTCTGACAGTGTATTGTGCGCCGTCCATGTTGATAACGTTGTGCGCTATAAAGTCTGCACCGAAGAAAAGCAGTGCAGAGCATACCACGCCTATTGCGGCAAAAAGCAGCAGTGCGGTTTTAAATATCCTGTGCGCACCCTTATAATCCTCAAGAGCCGTACGCTCCGAAACCATTTTGGCAAGTGCATTGGGAATACCGACTGAGGAAATGGCAAGCAAAACCGTATAAATCTGAAACCCGGCGGTATAGAAGCCGTTGCCGGCATCGCCGAAGCCCTCCACATTGGTAATGACAATCCTATAAAGCATACCCAGAATTTTTACGATAAGCTGCGCAGCAAGCACCAATGCCACATTGCCCATAAAAGAAGCAGTTTTTTTCTTTTTCAAATCACTCATAATGTAAAACCTTTCAAAAACTATATAAAATATCAATTATATTATATAGCTTTTTTTCGGCATATTCAAGCTTTGTAATCTAAAATTAACATTTTTTATGCATAATGACAAGGAATTATGACAAAAGAAACATGGACTCTTAAAAGAGAGTATATTGTATAGGTGGTATTGCAATAAAAAAGATATGCATAAAAAAACAAATATTGACTACAGACCTTGACAATTTATTTATATGATGATATAATTTACTATATATCTGTATCATAATATCGTTTCGGCGGCTTTTGTTGAGAAAATATTACAAAAAGATTGCTGGAATGTTTAAATTTTATGATTTTTCTGATAAAAAACCTAAATAGTGTTGACCTTTTTGGATTTTTAGGTTAGAATATATCTTGTAATTTGGGAGTTTGTGCATGAGAATAATATCCGGAGAACGCCGCGGACATAAGCTGCATGACTTTGACGGCAGCGATATACGTCCCACAACGGACAGAGTTAAGGAGTCTATATTTAATCTGATTTCGGATTATGTGCCGGATGCACTGGTTTTGGATATGTTTTGCGGCAGCGGCGCGCTTTCGCTTGAGGCATTGTCCAGAGGTGCGGCAGGGGCTGTGTGCATAGACCGCGATAAGAGAGCCGCCGGGCTGATACGAAAAAATGTCTGCGAGCTTGATTACGGCAACAAATGCGAGATTTTGAATATGGACTGCATGGAATATGCAAAAAATTGCCGCAAGTGCTTTGACATTATATTTCTTGACCCGCCTTATAATAAGGGATTTATTGAGCCGGCACTGGATATGATCGTTAAAAACGGTATGTTATCCGAGGACGGCATAGCGGTTCTTGAAAGCGATGATACCGACTTTTGCGGGGATATTGACGGGCTTTCGGTAATTAAGCAAAGAAAATACGGCAGAACCTATATAACAATATATGCCTTGGGAGAGCGAACTAATGAGAATAGCAGTATATCCGGGAAGCTTTGACCCGATTACAAACGGTCATCTTGATATAATACAAAGGGCAAGCAGGGTTTATGACAAAGTGGTTGTCGGAGTTCTTAACAATGCCGCAAAAAATCCGCTGTTTACTCCCGAAGAACGGGTGAGTATGATTCATCAGGTGACAAAAGAGCTTGATAATGTTGAGGTTGACAGCTTTACGGGACTGTTGGTTGATTTTGCAAAATCAAAGAATGCCACTGTTATTGTTAAGGGCTTAAGAACAGTTGCGGATTTTGAATATGAATTTCAAATGGCGCTTTTAAATAAGGCGCTGAACCCGGAATATGAAACGATGTTTATGATGACTGACTCGAAATATTCATATATAAGCTCCAGCATGGTTAAGGAGCTTGCCGGCTTTAAGGGTGATTTGACGGGGCTTGTCCCCTGTGAAATAATAAGTAAAATTAAACAAAAATACAAATAGATACGAAAGGAATGAATGACGATGGATATGGATATGGATATCATGGAAATTATCGACATGATGGAGGAGGCTATTGAAAAGGCTTCGTCCGTACCTCTGACGGGTAAGATTATGCTTGACAAGGACGAGCTTCTGGATTACATTCAGGAAATCCGTCTGGTATATCCTGAGGAAATGAAGGAAGCAAAGTGGGTAAAGGGCGAAAGACAAAGAATACTTTCAGAGGCTGAAAGCAGAGCCGAAACTATTCAGAAGAATGCTGAGGAAACTCAGATGCAGCTGATTGATGAGCATGAGATTACAAAATGTGCATATGATCAGGCAAACGAACTGGTAAACAATGCACAGCAGCAGGCTATGGAAATAAAGGCTGATACCGATCAGTATGTTGACGATATATTAAATGACGTTGAGCATCGCCTTGATCTTCTTTTAAGAAAGGTAAGAGAGGACAGAGGATATTTCTCAAACAACTGATGCTCTTTTGTCGAATTTAATTAAAGACTTTTCGTATCGGAAATTGTACCTTTTGTTTACGAATTCTGATATATAATTAAGAGCTGGATGTATTCGTTCAGCTCTATTTAAGCTTAAAAATACGGAGGGGATATTGTATGTTATCGGATATTGAAATTGCGCAGAGCGCCGAAATGAAGCACATAAGGGATATTGCCGCATATGTGGGAATAGACGAGGAGGACTTGGAATATTACGGAAAATACAAGGCAAAGCTGGGCAGTGAGGTTTCGCGGAAGCTGTCGGATAAGCCGGACGGCAAGCTTGTTTTGGTTACGGCCATAAATCCTACCCCCGCAGGCGAGGGAAAGACCACCACAACCATAGGCTTGGGAGATGCGCTTACCCGTATGGGTAAAAAATGCGTGCTTGCATTAAGAGAGCCCTCACTGGGCCCCGTAATGGGCGTAAAGGGCGGTGCCGCAGGCGGCGGCTACAGTCAGGTTGTACCCATGGAGGATATAAATTTGCACTTTACGGGGGATATGCACGCCATTACAGCCGCAAACAATCTCCTTTCTGCAATGATTGACAATCATATAAAGCAGGGCAATAAGCTTGGAATTGACGTGACCAATATAGTTTGGAAAAGAGTTATGGACACAAATGACAGAGCCTTAAGAGAAATTGTTGTAGGACTGGGCGGAAAAATAAACGGCACACCCAGACAGGACGGATTTATGATTACGGTTGCCTCTGAGGTGATGGCAATACTATGCCTTGCTGCGGATATGGACGACCTTAAGGAACGTTTGGGCAATATTATAATCGGCTACAGCTATTTAGGAGAGCCGGTATATGCCCGTCAGCTTAACGCGCAGGGTGCAATGGCTGCACTTCTTAAAGATGCAATAAAGCCCAATCTTGTTCAGACTCTTGAATATACTCCCTGCCTTATCCATGGCGGTCCTTTTGCAAACATCGCTCACGGCTGCAACAGCATTCAGGCTACGCGCCTTGCCATGAAGCTTGGCGATTATGCCATAACCGAGGCGGGCTTCGGTGCGGATTTGGGCGCTGAAAAGTTTATGGACATAAAATGCCGCTTTGCCGGTATTCATCCCGATGCGGTGGTTATTGTGGCAACCGTAAGAGCCTTAAAATACAACGGCGGTGTTGCAAAGGCTGATTTAAAGCAGGAGAACGTTGAGGCTCTTAAAAAGGGCATAGTAAATCTGCAAAAGCATATAGAGAACATGAAAGCCTTCGGTGCGCCGGTGGTTGTTGCATTAAACAGATTTGACACAGATACCGATGCAGAGCTTGATACGGTTATAGCGCTGTGCAAGGAATGGGGCGCGGAATGTGCTTTGAGCGAGGTGTTTGCCAAAGGCGGTGCCGGCGGTGAGGAGCTTGCCGAAAAAGTCCTATCTGCAATTGAGAATAATGAGGCTCACTATAATCCCACATATGATGTAAATGAGCCGATTAAGGATAAAATAGCCGCAATCGTAACAAAGATTTACGGCGGCAGCGGTGTTGAATACAGCGCAAAGGCAAACAAGCAGATTAAACGCTTAGAGGAACTGGGTCTTGATAAAAAGCCGGTATGTATCGCAAAAACTCAATATTCGCTTTCGGATAATCCGGCGCTTTTGGGCAGACCGGAGGGCTTTAAGGTTAATGTAAAAACCGTACGCATATCAAACGGAGCGGGCTTTATAGTTGCGGAAACCGGCGATATTATGGTAATGCCCGGTCTGTCTAAGGTTCCCGCGGCCGAAAATATAGATGTAGACGGCAGCGGCGTAATTTCCGGACTGTTTTAGGAGCTTGAATATGATATATGAATCATACGGCGAGGAGGAAACCGCAAATATCGCATATGAATTTGCGAAATCTCTTAAGCCCTCTGATGTAATTTGTATGTACGGTGACTTGGGTACGGGAAAGAGCGTATTTGTCAGAGGTATTGCAAGGTATCTCGGAATAACGGGGCCGGTAACAAGCCCCACGTTCACAATTGTAAACGAATATTACGGAAAAATGCCCCTGTATCATTTTGATGTTTACCGAATTGCCGACAGTGATGAAATGTATGAGATAGGATATGAGGAATATATAAACGGCGACGGGATTTCGGTGATAGAATGGGCGCAGCTTATAGAGGATATTCTGCCCGAGGATATATACAGGGTTACAATAAGCAAGGACTACTCAAAGGGCGAGGAGTTTAGGAGAATAGAAATTGAAAGGACAGTCAAATGAAAGTTCTGGCAATAGATACCTCATCAAATGTTGCTTCCGCGGCGGTAGTCGAGGACGGCAGACTTTTGGGGGAGTATATTTTAAATCATAAAAAAACACATTCGCAGAAGATTATGCCCATGATTGACGCATTGCTTTGTGATTTGGAGCTTGACGTAAAAGATATTGATCTGTTCGCGGCGGCAAACGGTCCCGGCTCGTTTACGGGACTTCGGATAGGCGTTGCGGCAGTCAAGGGGCTTGCCCACGCTTTAAACAAGCCGGTTGTGGGCATAAGCACACTTGCGGGATTGGCGTATAATCTTCCTTATGCGGAGCATATAATTGTTCCGATTATGGACGCAAGGCGGAATAATGTCTATACCGCGTCATATATATGGGATGAGGGCTTCCGCGAGATTGGGGAGCCGGAGGCAATGAGCATTGAGGAATGTATAGATGCATGCTCGGATTTTCTGGACACCATATTTGTTGGCGACGGCGTAAGGGCTTACGGTGAATATATAACAAGCCGATTAGGCACTCATGCGCTTTTTGCACCGCCCTCGGCAATGGAGCAGAGAGCCTCGTCCATAGCGATGCTTGCGTTGGAAAAAGCAAAAAAAGGCGAAACGGAGGATTACAAGTCCCTGCGTCCCTTTTATTTAAGAAAATCTCAGGCTGAAAGAGAGCTTGAGGAAAAGGAGAAAAAGAAATGATAGCTATAGGAAGCGACCACGGCGGTTTTGAACTGAAAAACCATGTAAAAAAATATTTAGAGGACAAGGGTATTGAGGTGCATGATTACGGTGTGTACAACGAGGACAGTGTTGACTACCCGGACTGTGCAGGACCCGTTTGCCGGGCAGTGCTAAATAAAGATGCTGAATGCGGAATACTGTTTTGCGGAACGGGAATAGGAATTTCAATTGCCGCAAATAAATACAAGGGGATAAGGGCTGCGCTCTGCTCCGATGTATACAGTGCAAAAATGGCAAAGGAACACAATGACGCGAATGTAATCTGCATGGGCGGACGTGTTATCGGCCGCGAGCTTGCGTTCATGATTGTTGACGAGTGGCTCGGAGCACAGCATCAGGGCGGCAGACATTCACAAAGAATTGCCAAAATACACGCGATAGAGGAAAATCAATAAATTGATGTTAAGGACTGCACATATCAGTCCTTAATTTGTATAAAGGGAGAATGTAATGAAAAAGATTATTTCTGTATTGCTCTTGCTTTCTGTGATAATAACTCCGGCGTTTGCGTATGCAAAGGAGGATAAGCCCAAAATCGCATATATTCCTTTAGATGACAGACCCGGAAATCTTGAAAGAGTCAAGCTGGCGGCAGAGGCGGCAGATGTTGAGCTTCTGCTTCCGCCCGAGGATTATTTTCATACAAGCCTTGACGGTCAGCCCTTAAATTCCAACGGCAGACCCTACGGAAACACAGCCGCGCTGCTTGATTGGATAAAAGAAACCGATGCGGTTGCTGATAATTTCATAATATCCCTCGATCAGCTTCTTTCGGGCGGGCTTGTAAACTCCAGAGTCGGCGGCGTTATAAGAAACGAGCGTGAGGTTATAGATAAAATAATCAGTCTGTCAAAGACCAACCGGGTATATGTGTTTGATACCGTTGTGCGGCTTGCGGCGTGTACGATAGGATACCGGGGCGGCTCGGTTAATCTGTATGAATACCTAAGGTCGTACTTTGACAGAAATCCTTCCGTCATCAATGCCGGCGGCATATCGGACTATGTGCAGGAGACCGTAACCGCAGAATATGCGCGCCAAAGAAAGCTTGAACTTATAAAATATATGCTTCGTGTTGATAATGTGGGCAGAATAAAATATTATATCGGCGTGGACGATTCAAGCAGCCGCGACAATATACAGCTTAATGAAATTTCTCGGATTGTCGACTGGCTCGGCGGCAGAGGAAGGGTGTATTCCGGCACGGATGAAATAGGAATAATGATGTTTGCCGATATGTGTACCAAGCTTTACAAAAGCGATATAAAGCTCTATGTTAAGTATTTTGGGGGAAACGAAAATTCCGGTACCGAATATGATTTTGATACGGTTGCCGAAAATGTCAGGTCGCACATTATAGGCTCGGGCGCAAAAGAGGTTTTTGATATAAACGAAGCGGACGCGCTTGTGCTTGTAATGACAATGCATGACGAAAACGGAACTCAGGCAGAGTATTCAAAAGCTCTTATGGAGGAATACCAAAAAGCGAAGCTCCCGGTAATTATCATTGACTCGGCGGCGCTTATGTATGACAGCGAAGAGAAATGCTATCATAATGACCTGCCCAAAATGATTATGTATACGGACACCTCAAAGCTGCTTGCTTTCTCATGCTGGAATACCGGCGGAAACGCGGTGGGCATGGCACTGGGCAACGGCATCTCGCGGCTTGCGTATTTAAACAAGGTTAAGCACTCCTCAAAGGAGGCACAGAAGGGCTATGAAAAGCAGCTTGTTTTCTCCTTTGCCAAAGACATAGGATATAAGCTGAAAAAAGACGGCGGCGAGGCAATTTTATCGAAATATATTTCAGACCACGGGTATGATTCCGGTAATTTCTATGAAGCCGGCGAATTTATAACCTGGGCAATGAATAACGGCGTTTTGGAAAACTGCATGAATCGCTCGGTTGAAAATCTAAGAAACTTCATAAACGGCATAGAGGACGGCAAAATATATACAGAGCAGGTAAATTCCATACGCCTTGTAAATTACCGCGCTCCATGGTACAGAACTTTTGAGATTTTATTTGATATTGAGGTGGATTAAGACAATTTTTAGATAAAGTGCCGATAAATTGTGAGAAAATTTTAACAAATTTCTCACAATCTATTAAATACACCTATTGACTTAATTTTCAGTTCGGTGTATAATGTATGTTAGTGTTGTATAAATAATTATGCAGCCTAATATACAAGATAAGGTGACCGCAGGGGACTTATATCCCGTATTATGTGGTTTATTGAATTGGAGGTTTAAGAAAAATGGGCAGAGTATATAACTTTTCGGCAGGTCCGTCAATGCTTCCCGAGGAGGTATTGAAAAAAGCTGCAGAGGAAATGGTTGAGTATGGAACGGCAGGAATGTCGGTAATGGAGATGAGCCATCGTTCGGCGGATTTCCAGGCTATTATTGACGAGGCAGAAAGCCTTGTAAGAGAGCTTATGCACGTTCCCGATAATTACAAGGTGCTGTTTTTACAGGGCGGAGGCTCAACGCAGTTTGCCATGATCCCGATGAATTTGGGAACAAAGAACAAGAAGGCTGATTTTGTTATAACAGGTCAGTGGGCAAAGAAAGCGGCAGCGGAGGCTGAGCGTTTTATAGAGGTAAACAGAGTTGCTTCCTCGGCGGATAAGACATTTTCATACATTCCCAAGCTTGACAAGTCAGCATTTTCAAAGGATGCCGATTATTTCTATATCTGCTATAACAATACAATTTACGGAACGCGTTATACAGAGCTTCCTCAAACCGACGCGACTTTGGTAGCTGATATTTCTTCATGCGTTATGTCCGAGGAAATAGATGTATCAAAGTTCGGTCTGCTCTTTGCGGGTGCACAGAAAAACTTGGGTCCTGCGGGAGTTACGCTTGTAATCGTGCGCGAGGACTTAATCGGAGATGCTCTTGAGGGCACTCCGACAATGCTTCAGTATAAAACTCATGCAGATAACGGCTCGATGTATAACACTCCTCCCACATACGCTATATATATTCTGAAGCTTGTGCTTGAATGGGTTAAGGCACAAGGCGGAGTAAAGGCAGTGCAGGAGATTAACGAGAAGAAGGCAAAGATATTATATGATTTCCTCGACTCCTCCGAGCTGTTTAAAGGTACTGTGGTAAAGGAAGACCGTTCACTTATGAATGTTCCGTTCGTTACGGGCAATGAAGAGCTTGACGCTAAGTTTGTAAAGGAAGCAAAGGCTGCGGGCTTTGTAAACCTTAAGGGACACAGAACCGTAGGCGGCATGAGAGCCAGCATTTACAATGCTATGCCGGTTGAGGGTGTAGAAAAGCTGGTTGCGTTTATGAAGAAGTTTGAGGCTGAAAATAAATAATTAAGAGGTAAATAACTATGTATGATATACTTACATTAAATAAAATCGCCAAATGCGGTCTTGACCAGCTGGGCGAAAATTACACCGTTACGGACGATGCGTCTGCCGACGTTGACGGTATCATTTTAAGAAGCTTTAATATGCATGACATGGAGCTTGGCAATAACCTTAAGGCTGTGGCAAGAGCCGGCGCGGGAGTAAATAATATCCCCATAGACAAATGCACCGAAAAGGGAATTGTAGTATTCAACACTCCGGGTGCAAACGCAAACGCGGTTAAGGAAATGGTAATTGCGGGAATGCTGCTTGCCTCAAGAGATATAATAGGCGGAGTTGAGTGGGCAACCACATTGACCGGTGACGATGTTGCAAAGCAGGTGGAAAAGGGCAAGTCCAACTTTGCCGGAAATGAGATTAAGGGCAAGACCTTAGGTGTTATCGGTCTTGGTGCCATAGGTATTTTGGTGGCAAACGCCGCATATTCTTTGGGAATGGATGTAATCGGCTATGACCCGTATCTTTCGGTTGATTCGGCTCTTAAGCTTTCAAGACATATACATAAGGCCAACAATGCCAAGGAAGTATATGAAAATGCTGATATTATCACTATTCATGTACCGCTGATGGATGCCACAAGAAACACAATAGACGCCGAGGCTTTGGAGTCAATGAAGGACGGAGTTATTATCCTTAACTTTGCAAGAGGCGGTCTTGTGGACGATGACGCAATTAAGGCTGCAATTGCAAGCGGCAAGGTTAAAAAGTATGTTGTTGATTTCCCCGACCAAAACACAATCAATCAGGAGGGAATAATCGCAATTCCGCATTTAGGCGCGTCAACCGAGGAATCGGAGGACAACTGTGCGGTAATGGCGTCAAGACAGCTTGCCGACTACCTTGAAACCGGCGATATAGTTAATTCCGTAAATTTCCCCACCTGCACACTTCCCGATGCGGGTGTAGGCAGAGTTGTAATACTGCACAAAAATGTCAAGAGTGTTATTTCAAAGTTTACAAATGCTCTTGAAGATGTAAATATCTGCGATATGATCAACAAGTCCAAGGGCGATGTTGCGGTAACCATTATAAATACCGACCACGAGATTACCGATGAAATTATCGATAATCTGAAAAATAACGAGGCGGTAATTCTGGTAAGAAAAATAAGATAAACAAAAAGCGGCATCGTTTTTGATACGGTGCCGTATTTTTTTAAATAAATATGTCTTTTGCACTTGAAAAACGGTGCAAAATATGTTAATATTATAGGTAAGTATGCTGAAGACGAGGATTTATCCGAGTAATAAGATGCTTTATGCTTTTGTGTATACCACCTTGGCATTTACGCCCCGAAGCTTTCCGATTTTTCCCGAAAGCGCACTTATAATGTCGTTGGGCGCATCGAGAACTACGCTTATGATTGAAATACTGCGGTTTCTGTAGGGAATACCCATGCGTCCCACGATGTATTGGGAATATTCATGCAGCAGATCGTTTAACGGCTCAACAGCGTCCACGTTCTCTACGATAATGCCGAGTAAAGCTATTCTTGTTTCCATTTGGTGATACCTCGCTTTCGATAATGCGTTTTTGACGTATGAGTATATTGTAATAAAAAAATACTGACTTGTCAAGTGGGAGGATATTAAAATGTATGATCCGAAATCATCAAATGCACAGGAATTTATAAATCATGAGGAGATAGTAGAAACTCTTGAATATGCGGCAAAGAATAAGGAGGATAAAGAGCTTATACGCTCGATTATTCGCCGCGCTGCGGACTGCAAGGGTATATCGCACAGAGAAGCGGCTCTGCTTTTGGAGTGTGACGATGAGGAATTAAATTCCGAAATGAAGGCTCTGGCAAAGGAGATAAAGCAAAAAATATACGGTAACAGAATAGTGATGTTCGCACCGCTTTATCTTTCAAACTACTGCATAAACAGCTGCGTTTACTGTCCGTATCATGTTAAGAATAAGCATATATGCCGCAAAAAACTCACCCAGGAGCAGGTGAGAGAGGAAACAATCGCGCTTCAGGATATGGGGCATAAAAGGCTTGCTTTAGAGGCGGGAGAGGACCCGGTAAACAATCCGCTTGAATACATTCTTGAATGTATAGACACAATATACAGCATAAAGCATAAAAACGGCGCAATTCGACGCGTAAACGTAAATATAGCTGCAACAACGGTTGAAAATTACAAAAGGCTCAAGGACGCCGGAATAGGAACATATATACTGTTTCAGGAAACATATAACAAAGAGCAGTATGAGCAGCTTCACCCAGCAGGTCCCAAAAGCGATTATTGCTACCATACCGAAGCGATGGACAGAGCAATGGAGGGCGGTATTGACGATGTGGGTCTGGGCGTTTTGTTCGGCTTGGATTTATATAAGTATGAGCTTGTGGGAATACTGATGCACGCAGAGCATTTGGAAGCAAAATTCGGCGTAGGTCCGCACACCATAAGTGTACCGAGAATTTGCCCGGCGGACGATATAGATGTAAATGATTTTTCAAATGCCGTTCCGGATGAAATTTGGCAGAAAATTGTGGCAATAATAAGAATAGCTGTTCCCTATACGGGAATGATAGTTTCCACAAGAGAAAGCGAGAAGAACCGCAAGGCGGCGCTTGAATTGGGTATTTCGCAGATAAGCGGAGCATCGAGCACCAGTGTGGGCGGTTATGCAAAGCCGGAGCCGGAGGAGGAAAACACCGCTCAGTTTGACAGAAGCGACACAAGAACTCTTGACGAGGTTGTAAACTGGCTCATGGAGCTTGGTTATATTCCAAGCTTTTGCACCGCCTGCTACAGAGAGGGCAGAACAGGCGACAGATTTATGTCCCTGGCAAAGACCGGAGCAATACAAAACTGTTGTCAGCCAAACGCTCTTATGACGCTTAAAGAATACCTTACCGACTACGCAAGCGAGGAAACCGTTAAAAACGGAGATAAGGTAATAGCCGAGGAGCTTGAAAAAATCCCCAACGAAAATGTAAGGCGCATAGCCAAGGAATATATTAAGGATATAGAGAACGGAAAGCGTGATTTCCGCTTCTGAGCAGGAGAAATATGGAAGATTTGACAAAGCAGATTGAAGAAGCGAAAAAGCTTCTTAATGATAATGATTATCTTGTAATACCGATTACGAAAGGTCAGATGTGCCTGTGTGACGGCTGCCGCGAGGAAAGCTATCTATGCCGTTATAACGCCATAGGCTATACCTGCACCAATCTAATCTGTCTTAATCAGTACATTAAGGAACAGATAAATTACAAGGAAATAATAGCAAATATAGAATAAATGAGAGGATACCGCTTATGATAAACGGCAAACAGCGCGCATATTTAAGAAAAATAGGACATGATTTGGAACCGATTTTCCAAATAGGCAAGGAAGGAATTACGGATACGGTGCTTGACGGTCTTGACAAGGCGATTGAAAAAAGAGAGCTTATAAAGGTCAGAATACTTGAAAGCGCGCTTTTGGACACAAAGCCCGCCTGCAATGAGATTGCACAAAGACTCGGAGCCGAGCCTGTTCAGGCAATAGGCAACAAATTCATTCTTTACCGTCCCGCAAGCGAGGAAAAGAAGAGAAAAATCGAGCTGCCGAAGAAATGAAAATAGGAATATTCGGAGGGACTTTTGACCCCATACACAACGCGCATCTTATAATAGCGCAGTATGCAAGGGAACAGTTTTCTCTTGACAGGCTGATGCTTATGCCCGGCGGAAATCCGCCCCATAAGCGCGGCACCGTTACCGACAAAAAAGCAAGGTATGAAATGACCTGTATTGCGGCTGATAATGATTTCGAGGTAAGCAGGTACGAGGTTGATCGGGAGGAATACTCCTATACCCTAAACACTCTTAAGTATCTTAAAGAGGTGTATCCTAATGATGAAATATATTTCATCATCGGAGAGGACTCTCTTAATGATATATACACCTGGCATAAACCCAAAGAAATACTTAAGCTGTGCATACTGCTTGTTTTTCCGCGGTATTCAATGCTGTCGCTTGAGGATAAAATAAGCGAAGTGACAAGCGCTTTGGGCGGCAATATAAAAGCCATTGATGCTCCTATTTTAGAAATATCCTCTACAATGCTAAGAAAGCGCATACGCAAAGAAAAAAGCGTAAAGCATATGCTGCCGGAAGCTGTCAGACTGTATATAGAGAAAAATGATCTGTATAAGGAGTGAGTAAAATGCTAAAAGAGAGCGAAATGCTAAAAAAGCTGCAAAATACGCTCAGCAAAAGGCGGTTTTTGCATTCCATGGGAGTCCGCGATGAGGCGGTTAAGCTTGCCGAACACTACGGCGCGGACACCGAAAAGGCAAAAATCGCCGCAATACTCCATGACTGCGCAAAATATATAAGCAATGAGCAGCAGCTAAAAAAATGCAGGGAATTGGGACTTGCCCTCGATGAGGAAACAATGTCATGCCCGCCGGTAATTCATGCACCGCTGGGAGCATATATGGCAAAAACCGAGTACGGTGTCGAGGATGAGGAAATTCTAAATGCCATAAGGTATCATACGGTGGGCAGAGCGAATATGTCAGTCCTTGAAAAGATAATTTATCTTGCGGATATGATTGAGCCCATGCGGGATTACGAGGGCGTTGATATAATAAGACGCGCGGCATACGAGGATTTAAACGCCGCAATGCTTGCGGCTATAAGACAAGGCATTGAATTTAATTTAAAAAAGCAGTCTGTAATTCATACCGATACAATACGGTGTTTAAACAGCATAATTAAAGAAACGGAGGGGAAATAATGCCGACTAAAACCGATATTATAACAAAAGCGCTTGAGGATAAAAAAGCGTCAAATATTGAAGTTATCGATGTGGCGAAGCAGACGTCCTTGGGTGATTATTTTGTTATTGCTTCATGTCAGTCCGCCGTTCAGGTTCGCGCCTGCGTGGATGAGATTGAGGAGAAAATGG
Organism: Clostridiales bacterium; assembly: GCA_029226975.1. Classification (GTDB taxonomy): domain Bacteria; phylum Bacillota; class Clostridia; order UBA1381; family UBA1381; genus Ornithomonoglobus_A. The sequence goes on from JAQXZB010000032.1 coordinate 47,398, forward strand.
AGGAAGCGGGCTTTTCTGTTCATCATAAAGAGGGCTACCGAGGCGGCTCATGGATACTCATGGACTACGGAGATACGGTAGTTCATGTCATGCAGCAGGAAACACGCGAGTTTTATGCAATAGAGCGCCTGTGGGATGACGCAGGCTCAGCTGAATAAATTCAAAGGAGATACATTAAAATGCAACCTTACAATTTTAAAAACATTGAAAAGAAATGGCAGGACAAATGGGAGGAAGAGGGTATATTCCATGCTAAAACCAACTCCGAAAAGCCTAAATACTTTGCTATGATAGAGTTTCCCTATCCATCAGGCGCGGGACTGCACGTTGGACATCCCAGAAGCTATACTGCCCTTGATATTATCGCAAGAAAGCGCAGAATGGAGGGCTATAATGTCCTCTATCCGATAGGCTGGGACGCTTTCGGACTGCCTACGGAGAATTTTGCAATAAAGAATAACGTACACCCCAAGCTTGTAACCGAGAAAAATATCGCAAACTTTACGCGTCAGCTTAAAATGCTGGGCTTTTCCTTCGACTGGTCAAGAGAGGTAAATACCACAGATCCGAGCTATTACAAATGGACGCAGTGGATATTTTTACAGCTGTTTAAGCATGGTCTTGCATACAAGCAGGAAATGCCCATTAACTGGTGCACCGGCTGCAAGGTAGGACTTTCCAATGAGGAGGTAGTAAACGGCGTATGTGAGCGCTGCGGCAGCGAGGTTGTTCAGAAGAGAAAGAGCCAGTGGATGCTCAAAATTACCGAGTATGCTCAAAGGCTTATAGATGATTTGGAGGATGTAAATTATCTTGAAAAGATAAAAACTCAGCAGAAAAACTGGATAGGCAGAAGCGAGGGTGCAGAGGTTAGCTTTAAGCTTTCGAGCGGAGATGAGCTTGTTGTATATACCACCCGGTGCGATACGCTTTTCGGTGCAACATATGTTGTAATGTCACCGGAGCATGAGCTGATTGAAAAGCTCAAAGATCAGATTACAAACTTTGACGAGGTTGCGGCATATCAGCAGGAGGCTGCAAAAAAATCCGAATTTGAAAGAACTGAAATGGCAAAGGACAAAACAGGCGTTAAGCTTGAGGGCGTGTATGCGGTAAATCCTGTAAACGGCAGTAAGCTTCCTGTGTTTATAAGCGATTATGTGCTTGTTACATACGGTACAGGCGCAATTATGGCAGTTCCGGCACATGACAGCCGCGACTGGGAATTTGCAAAGAAGTTTAATCTGCCGATTATAGAGGTTGTATCCGGCGGCGAGGACGTACAGAAAGAAGCTTATACCGATGTATATAAGGGTACAATGGTAAATTCCGGATTTTTGGACGGCATGAGTGTAAAGGAAGCCATTCCGACAATGATAGACTATCTTGAAAAGGAAGGCATAGGCAAGAGAAAAGTAAACTTTAAGCTGCGCGACTGGGTATTCTCACGTCAGCGTTATTGGGGTGAGCCCATTCCTCTTGTATACTGTGAAAAATGCGGTTGGGTTCCCATTCCCGAAAGCGAGCTGCCCCTGGAGCTTCCCGAGGTGGATCACTTTGAGCCGGGCGAAAACGGCGAATCACCCCTTGCAAAGGCAACGGACTGGATAAATACTACCTGTCCTCACTGCGGCGGACCGGCAAAGCGTGAAACCGATACAATGCCACAGTGGGCAGGTTCAAGCTGGTACTTCTTAAGATATATGGATCCCCATAACAATAATGCGCTTGCGTCAAAGGAAGCTCTTGAATACTGGTCACCGGTTGATTGGTATAACGGCGGTATGGAGCATACCACGCTTCACCTTTTGTATTCGCGCTTCTGGCATAAGTTCCTCTATGATATAGGCGTTGTTCCCACAAAGGAGCCGTACATGAAGCGTACCTCCCACGGAATGATTTTGGGCGAAAACGGCGAGAAGATGTCCAAATCCAGAGGAAATGTCGTAAACCCCGATGAGGTTGTGGACGAGTTCGGTGCGGACGCATTCAGAACATATGAAATGTTTATCGGTGCCTTTGACCAGTCAACACCATGGTCACAGCAGGGACTTAAGGGCTGTTATAAATTCCTTGAAAGAGTATGGAATTTACAGTCAATACTCACAGATGACGAGAAATACAGCGCAGATTTGGAGAAAAATCTCCATAAAACGATAAAGAAGGTCGGCGAGGACTTCGAGAGAATGAAGTTTAATACCGCAATCGCCGCCATGATGGCGCTTGTAAACGACTTTACAAAGAAAGGCGCGGTAACAAAGGGCGAATATATTACGCTTATAACACTGTTAAATCCCGTTGCTCCGCATATGACGGAGGAGCTTTGGGAAATCATGGGCGGCAAGGGATTCATTTCCATGCAGCCGTGGCCGAAGTATGACGAGGAAAAGACCAAGGACGACGAAATAGAGATAGTTGTTCAGATTAACGGTAAAATCAGAGATAAGATGATGATACCCGCCGACCTTGACAGAAACGGCATACAGGAGCAGGCAATGGAAAGCGACAGAGTTAAGGCTCTTATTGAAGGCAAGAGTGTGGTTAAGGTAATAGCCGTACCGGGCAAGCTTGTAAATATTGTTGTAAAATAAATCAGCTAAAACACTAAACAGCATCGATTTTCACCGTGAGAATCGATGCTGTTTATACAAAATCAAAAAAATATTGTTTAATCGTAAATGCAGTGGTATAATAATATAAAAAGGCTTAGGAGGTATTTAGCATGTGTACGGCAGCAACATATAAAACAAAGGATTTTTATTTTGGAAGAACGTTGGATTATGAATTTTCATACGGGGACGAAATAGCAATAACACCCCGCAGCTACCCGTTTGAGTTTAGGTTTATGGGAAGCGTGGACAAGCATTATGCGATGATTGGAATGGCGCATATTATTGACGGGCATCCGTTGTATTATGACGCGATAAACGAAAAGGGAGTTGCAATGGCGGGCTTGAATTTTGTGGGCAACGCACATTATTCGGAGGAAAAGGAAAATGCCGATAATGTGGCGCAGTTTGAATTTATTCCATGGATTCTTTCTCAGTGCGCTTCGGTTGCACAAGCAAGGAAGCTTCTTGATAAAATCAACATAACCAATACCCGCTTCAGTCCTGATTTGCCTGTGGCGCAGCTTCACTGGATTATTGCGGATAAAAACGAGGCTCTGACGGTCGAAGCGGTAGAGGAGGGAATTAAGGTATATGATAACCCTGCCGGGGTGCTGACAAACAATCCGCCGTTCCCTCAGCAAATGTTTGCTCTTAACAATTATATGAATTTGTCACCCAAGCAGCCCCAAAACCGCTTTTCTTCGCAGCTTCCCCTTAATACCTACAGCCGCGGAATGGGTGCTTTGGGTCTGCCGGGAGATTTATCCTCGCAGTCGCGGTTTATAAGAGTGGCTTTTGTAAAGCATAACTCGGTTTCGTGGGATTCGGAGGAAGAAAGCGTGAGCCAGTTTTTCCATATTCTCGGTTCCGTTGACCAGCAAAGAGGCTGCTGCGATGTGGGGGAGGGAAAATTTGAAATTACGATTTATACCTCCTGCGCTAATGCGGATAAGGGCATTTATTATTATACCACCTATAATAACCACCAAATTACCGCTGTGGATATGCATAAGGAAAATCTTGATGCAAACAAAGTCATAAATTATCCGCTCATAACAGGTGAACAGATTAAAATGCAAAATTAAAATATTATCTTTTACGGCTATGCTAAAACCTGTGTGTTTTGGCATAGCTATTATATTTAATACTTGAAAATCTTTGCAAATTATAGTATAATAGGATTATCATGTAAAAGGAGCGATACTTATGGATTACAGAGAAAATTGCAATATGTGGCTTGAAAGCAAAGCTGTTGACGATGATACCAAGTCTGAATTAAAAGCTATAGCCGATAACGAAAAGGAAACGGAGGACAGATTTTACAGAAATCTTGCTTTCGGAACCGGAGGTCTGCGAGGTATCATGGGAGCGGGGACCAACCGAATGAATGTGTATACAGTAAGAAAAGCAACTCAGGGACTTGCCGGGGAGATTTTGAGCAAAGGAAAGGAATTTGCCGGAAAAGGCGTTGTTATCGCATACGATTCGCGGAACAATTCCGAAAAATTTGCCTATGAATGTACAAGAGTGCTTGGCGCAAACGGGATTAAAACATATATTTTTGACAGCCTGCGTCCCACGCCGGAGCTGTCCTTTGCCGTAAGATATTTAGGCTGTGCAAGGGGTATTGTCATTACCGCAAGCCACAACCCCAAGGAATACAACGGCTATAAGGTATACGGAGAGGATGGCGGACAAATCCCGCCGGAAACCGCAAAAACAATACAGACTTTTATTGACGGTATACATATTTTTGACGATGTTAAGCTTATTGACAAGCCTGATAATACCATTATAGGAGAAGATGTTGACAGAGCGTATATTGACGCAGTCAAGGCGCAGAGCTGTAAAACGGCTGTGCCGGAGGATTTTAGGGCGGTTTACACGCCTTTGCACGGCAGCGGAAATTTGCTTGTGAGAAGAATTCTTTCCGAAATCGGCGTAAAAAATGTGTTTACAGTGCCGGAGCAGGAAATGCCGAACGGTGATTTTCCCACCGTAAAATCGCCAAATCCCGAAAACAGCGAAGCTTTTGACATTGCAGTGGAATACGCAAAGCAGCAAAATGCCGACATCGTATTCGGAACAGACCCCGACAGCGACCGACTGGGCGTGGTTGTGAGAAACGCAAACGGCGAATATGTTGTTTTAAACGGCAATCAGACGGGTTGCCTATTGTGCGAATACATTCTGAGAAAAGCAAAGGAAAACGGCACTTTTACTCAAAACGGCGCTGTGGTAAAAACCATAGTAACTACCGAAATGGTGCGGGCAATAGCGGCAGATTACGGTACGGAAACTATAGATGTTCTTACGGGCTTTAAATTTATAGGCGACCAAATCAAGGGATTTGAGCAAAACGGTCATCCCGAAAAATTTATTTTTGGTCTTGAGGAAAGCTATGGATATTTAAAGGGAACGTATGCAAGAGATAAGGACGCCGTTGTTGCAGCAATGCTTATTTGCGAAGCGGCGGCTGATTACAAGGCAAAAGGCATGACGCTTTATGAAGGCTTAAAGTCCCTCTATGACAAATACGGATATTATCTTGAAAGCCTTAAAACCATAACCCTTACAGGCATTGACGGAGCGGAAAAGATTAAGGAAATAATGAGTAAATTCAGAAGCGGCAGTCTGCCTCTTGATATAGTAAAGAAGCTTGACTACCTTGACGGTATTGACGGTCTGCCTAAATCCGATGTATTGAAATTCTTCACACCCAACGGCTGGTTTGCGGTTCGTCCGTCGGGTACGGAGCCTAAAATAAAGTTCTATTTTGGTATTCGCGCAGCAGACCCCGACAGTGCAAAAAGTCAGCTTGAACAGATGATTTCGTCGGTTTGGGAACTGCTCGCATAGTAATAAGTACCACTATCCAAGGAAGTGATTTTGCATAAAATATTAAGGATTACAGCCTTTTGTGAATAATAAATTAACTTTAGCACTCACCTCTTGACAGTGCTAACAATCGGTGCTATAATCTAATCAGAACATAAGGGAAGGAAAACAAAGAGAGCAGACGATTGCCCGCACCTATTTCCCTTCATCCGAAGTTCATGGAAAACAAGGTATGACATAGTGTTTTTTGTGAAAGGAGAGATGAGTTATGTTAGTACCGAGTATTTTTGGAAGAGATATGTTCAATGATTTTTTCACAGAGCCGTTTGGGGGATACAGAACGCATGACCTTATGAAAACGGATGTGAAGGATACCGACAGGGCATATGAGCTTACGATGGATATGCCGGGCGTAAAGAAAGAGGATGTTAAGGCTGAGCTTAAGGACGGTTATTTGACCGTAAGCGCCGAGTCCGGTTACAGCAATGACGATAAGGACAGCGAAGGCAGATATATCCGCCGCGAACGTCATTACGGTTCATGCAGCAGAAGCTTTTATGTAGGCGACAATGTTACCCGGGATGAAATCAAGGCAAGCTTTGAGAATGGAACACTTAAGCTTACAATTCCCAAGAAAGAAGAAAAGCCTCTTTCGGACGGAGGAAATTATATCAGAATAGAAGGCTGATAAAGCCCAAACAGAGCAGAGGTCAATGATCGCTGCTCTGTTTGGTTTTAAAGGGGATAATAAATAAAAAAATCTAATTCATATAAATCGCTCTTTATTATACTTAGAGTTAAAAAATCGGCAGTATGGAGCCTATATCCTCAATAACGCCCTTTTTCAGCTCATATATATCAACTCCATGGTTTTTACAAAATGCGGTGATGTTATCCTTGTCCGGATGAGTTTTAAGGCTGCCGTTTACGGCGAGAATATTTTTATCTATAAGACCTGTCGCTCCGCCTATAAAACCGTAGTTCATGCCGTCAAGCTTTATAAATCCCTCGGTTATTTTTAATACATCCAGTTTTTTGTTAAGGGCTTTGAATATTCCGTTATCCGATGTTATTACAGCATTCTTGCTCACCACAGCTATGCTGCATTTACTGTACCCTTGTTTTACGGGTATGCGTTTTAATGAACCATACTCTGACAAAATTTCTATCGCCGCAGAGCGAGGATTATATATAAGGTAATTATCCAGTCTGACGCAGTTGTATAACACATCGCCGGGATATTTACGGCAAAGCGGCGTTGTGCCGCATATAAGCTCAGCATCCGGCAGCAAGGCTTTATAATGCCTGTAAGCTTCCTTTGCGCATACAAGCTTGTTTTTGCCGATATGATGTATCTGCATATCCGGATGTGCTGCAACCGAAGGATGCAGACATTCCAATTCAGCCGACAAAACAGCTTCTATTTTGAGCTGTTTAAGTTCTTCAAGTGTGTCCTTACCGGTACGGCAGCTTATAATAACCCCTCTCGAACGTTTGTTTGGTAGGTTAGGCATGGCAATGTATTCTCTCATTTTTACATATCCTTTCGCATTTTTGTCAGCGCAAAAACCGTACCCAATAAGGATACGGTGAGATTTTTTGCTATTAAGGAATTACAACTTAAACGTTGTAATTCCTTAATAGATAAAAAGCTTACCTTGCGCCAAAGGCGCAGCTTTGTCAAAAGCTTTTTTAATTTAGCATTGTTTCAAATTCATCTTCGGAAATTACGGTTATTCCTAACTTTTGAGCCTTTTCCAGCTTGCTTCCGGCTTCCTCTCCCGCCAATACATAGCTTGTTTTTTTGGAAACGCTTGACGAGGTTTTTCCTCCGCGCTCTTCAATAAGAGCAGAAGCCTCCTGGCGGGTATATTTTGACAGAGTTCCCGTAAGAACAAAGGTTTTCCTGGCAAAATTTTCATTTTCTTTTACCGGCTCACTCTCGTCTATGCAGTTTACACCGGCAGCTTCAAGCCGTTCTATAAAAGCGATATTTTGCGGTTCTTTGAAAAATCCGACAACCGACTCAGCCATTACAGCGCCTATATCATTTATCTGCGTAAGCTCCTCGGCGTCTGCCTTTCTCAGATTATCAAGGGTTTTATACCGTCCGGCAAGCACCTTTGCAGCCTTTTCGCCCACATGACGTATGCCCAAAGCATTTATAAGCCGATACAGCGGATTTGTTTTGGATTTCTCGAGGGCGTTTATTAAATTATTTGCCGATTTTTCGCCCATTTTATCCATATCGGCAATTTCTTCGGCGTGGATATAATACAAATCAGCCGCAGAGCTTATCATTTCCCGCTCAAGCATTTGTTCGATAATGGAAGGTCCGAGCCCCTCTATATCCATTGCCGTACGCGACACAAAATGAATGATATTCCTAAGTCGTTGAGCCGGACAGTTTACTCCGGTGCATCGATATGCCGCTTCCCCGTCCTCTCTTGTGACCGTTGCTCCGCATTCGGGGCAATGCTTCGGCATTACAAACTCCTTCTCGTTCCCGGAGCGATCCTCAAACAGCACCTCGACTACGGCGGGAATTATATCCCCCGCTTTTTCCACAACCACAGTATCCCCTATTCTTATATCCTTTTCGCGGATATAATCATAATTATGCAGCGTTGCCTTTGAAACGTTGGAGCCTGCAATTCTTACGGTATCCAAAATCGCAAGAGGTGTCAGCACTCCCGTTCTTCCGATTTGTATTTTTATATCCCGTATTTTCGTAGTCTGTTTTTCTGCGGGATATTTATACGCAATAGCCCATTTGGGGAATTTTTCGGTAACTCCGAGCATTCGCCGCTGAGCAAAATCGTTTACCTTTATAACCGCGCCGTCAATGTCAAAATACAGAGAATCTCTTTCTTCGCCTATCTGCATTATCCTGTCAAAGGCGTCATTTACGGAAGAATAAGCTTTATCGTCCAAAATCGTCTTAAAGCCCTGTTCTTGAAGAAATTTAAGCCCATCCAAATGGTTTGTAATTTCAACACCCTGCACCTGCTGAATATTGAACACAAAAATATCAAGACCGCGCTTTGACGCAATTTTGGGGTCAAGCTGCCTTAGGGAGCCTGCCGCGGCATTTCTCGGGTTTGCAAAAAGCGGCTGTTCGGTCGCTTCAAGGTAATCGTTTATTTTATTAAAATTACTCCGCGACAAAAAGACCTCGCCCCGCACCTCAAGATAGGGTATTTTATCCTTTAGCTTAAGGGGTATTGAGCGTATGGTTTTTATATTTTCCGACACATCCTCGCCTACGATGCCGTTCCCTCTTGTAGAACCTCTCACAAACTCGCCGTTTTCGTATTCAACAGATACGGAAAGCCCGTCAATTTTCTGCTCAACCACATACTTGGGATTTTCAACCGTTTCGCGTACTCTGCGGTCAAAATCAATTATTTCTTCTTTTGAGAACGCCTTTTGCAGACTCTGCATAGCAACAGCATGCTCCACCTTCGGGAAAGAAGAAACGGCCTCTCCCCCCACCCGCATGGTCGGGGAATTAGGCTTTTTATACTGCGGATACCGGCTTTCAAGGCTTTCCAGTTCTGCAAGCATTGCGTCAAATTCAAAATCCGAAATTTCCGGCGCGTCATCAATATAATATTTACGGGTATGGTAATTGAGCTTGTCCGTAAGCTCCTCAATCAACTGCTGTGGATCAGCCATGAAAAAAATCAGCCCTTTCCGATTTACTTTCCATAATTATATCATTTATCCAAGGGGTTGTCAAGCGGCGAAAATCCGTTTTTTTCTCATATAAGACCTACTTATTTTCAATTACCAGGGTCTCTCCGGGATTTATCGTATATTCCCGATGGTCTATATCAAACCAAAGCTTAACAAGCGTAGGGTTATAAACAATCGTGCCGTCCGCACTGAAAACAAGGGAATTATAGGCATTTACATAGTTATATATTTCAATGTTTGTTGCATACCATATATCCTCCTTGCCGGAGATTTTTTCACAGATTTCATCAAGCAGCTCCCAGTTGTTTTCTCTTTCAAATTCAAAGCTGTGTCCCCAGATATAAAGCAGTCTCGGATACCGGCCTGCCGTATACAGCTTTTTAGCATCAATATTTAAAAATTCGTCTATGTATTCCATCAAATGCGGATTGTTATGATGCGCCGACGGCATCCATGCGTGCCAATCCTCGGGCAGCATAAACGAATTATTATCATTGCCGAGCGTACGGGAATATGCAATATCCAAATCCTCAAGATATTTTTTTATTACGGCATACTGTGCATTATTTGAAAAACAAGTAATTCCGGTGTCCGGATAAGCCATACCCCGTATAATTATACCGAATTGTTTTTCAAGCTCCAGCCTGCATTCAAGAACATCTCTTATTCCGTCAATGGGACGGAGTGCGCCCGGAGCATTGTGCTCCGCGCCGTGTACCGCAATTTCATGTCCCTTTGACAAAAAGTGCTCTTTTATTTCCTCGGTACTGAGAGATTGGTTCACCTTGGTATTCAAATTAAAGGTACATTTTAATCCGAATTTTGTAAGAGTATCGGATAATCTCAAATCCCCGCGGCAGCCGTCGTCATAGCTCATTGTAAATGCTTTTAATTTCCCTTCGGGAAACCTTAAAAATCTGTATTTCAAAGCAAATTCCACCTTTACTAAAATTTTTATCCAATAGGAAATTTTCCATATATTAGTTATATCACAGTCCCATGTTTTTGTCAAGAGCAAATATTACTTTGTAATAGTCACACCGGCTTTTTCACCGTAATATTGCGGTACATTTCCCGATGAAATATGCTCCAGTATCGGAACTCTTGCAGTTACCGTACTGTTTTTATATATTAAAAATCCCGAATAGTTTACGCTTACCGAAATATTCATATACATACTGTGCTTTACAAAATTTATTCCCTCCGAAGTAAACTCATCCTCAATATCTGAATTTACCAGTGCGAGCGGCGTAATTTTTACGGGGATTGACGGACCGGAGCCGTTAAACAGATAAAATCCTGTGGCAGAGCCTATGGGTATTTTTACAATGCTTTCTTTATTGAACATTTCCTGAAGCCGCAGAGTGATTTTGGCTTTAAGCTTATTTACCTCTGCCGTATTGACCGAAAAGGCGTCATTCTCATTATGATACAGCCCGCTGCTGTCATAGCTTTCAAACACCTCCGCCACGCTTTTGTTAATTGCGGTTGTAACCAAAGTATTGGCATCGGCGTCAAGATACATCACAAACGCCGGTTCAAGCTTTATTACAAGCAGCGCTGCCGCCACGAGCATAGCAAATGGAATACAGAGCCATCTGTGCCTTTTTCTTCGGGTCATTCCCATACGCATAAAATCACCCCCGCAATATATTATGCAGGGGTGACAAATTATGTTATCTTTGTTTTGTTTCTATTTCCTTTGTAATCATTTCTATGAAGTCGTCAAGAGCCATGCTGCCCATATCGCCGTTCTTTCTGGAACGAACGGAAATCGTATTGTTCTCAATATCCTTATCTCCGACAACTATCATATACGGAACTTTTTCAAGCTGTGCTTCGCGCAGCTTATAACCAAGCTTTTCGCTCCTGTCATCCAACTCAACTCTGATTATACCCTTATCCGCAAGCTTTTTCTTCACATCAAGCATATAATCGATATGTCTGTCGGCAATCGGCAAAAGCTTTATCTGTACCGGCGCAAGCCATGTCGGGAACGCCCCCGCATATTTTTCTATAAGCAGCGCAAGAGTTCTTTCGTAACAGCCTATCGATGTTCTGTGAATGATATAGGGATTTTTCTTTGTTCCGTCCCTGTCGGTATACTCCATGCCGAATTTTTCGGCAAGCATCTGGTCAATTTGAATTGTGATGAGCGTATCCTCCTTGCCATGGACATTCTTAATTTGAATATCAAGCTTAGGGCCGTAGAACGCCGCTTCACCTATACCCACTACATAGGGAACCTTTAAATCATTTAATATTCTCTCCATTACTCCCTGTGCTTCGTCCCACTGTTCGGGGGTGCCGATATATTTCTCGCGGTCATCGGGATCCCATTGTGAGAAGCGGTAGGATACATCCTCTGCCAGACCGAGAGTTTCGAGCATATAGTTTGTAAGCTCCAGACAGCCCTTAAACTCGTCCTCCAGCTGTTCCGGCGTACACATCAAGTGTCCCTCGGAGATTGTAAACTGACGCACCCTTATAAGACCGTGCATTTCTCCCGAAGCCTCGTTCCTAAAAAGAGTTGAGGTTTCGTTAAGACGCATGGGCAAATCTCTGTAGGAGCGGCCCCTGTTTAAAAATGCCTGATACTGGAAGGGACAGGTCATGGGACGAAGAGCAAATACCTCTTTATCCTTTTCCTCATCACCCAGTACAAACATACTCTCGCGGTAATGATCCCAATGTCCCGAAATTTTATATAAATCACTCTTTGCCATAAGCGGTGTCTTTGTAAGCTGCCAGCCACGGCGCTGTTCTTCGTCCTCGACAAATCTTTGCAGAAGCTGAATAACTCTTGCGCCTTTAGGAAGAAGTATGGGCAAGCCCTGTCCTATATAATCGCAGGTAGTAAACAGCTCAAGTTCTCTGCCAAGCTTATTGTGGTCGCGCTTTTTTGCTTCCTCAAGCTTTTCTATGTGTTCGGCAAGCTCGTCCTTTGTCTTAAATGCTGTGCCGTAAATTCTCTGAAGCATCTTGTTCTTTTCATCGCCTCTCCAGTAGGCACCCGTTGCGCTCAAAAGCTTAAAAGCCTTTACCTTGGAGGTATAGTTTACATGAGGTCCGGCACATAAATCCGTAAAATCGCCCTGCTTATAGAAAGAAATAGTTTCACCCTCCGGCAGGTCGTTTATCAGCTCAACCTTATAGGGCTCATCCTTCATAAGCTCTAACGCTTCTTCTCTGGGAAGCTCAAAGCGCTCGATTTTAAGATTTTCCTTTACGATTTTTTTCATTTCCTTTTCAAGCTCCTCAAGGTCCTCTTGAGTAAAGGTATGCTCCGAGTCAAAATCGTAATAAAAGCCGGTATCTATGGCAGGGCCTATTGCCAGCTTTGTGCCCGGATACAGTCTTTTTACCGCCTGAGCAAGTATGTGCGAGGCGGAGTGTCTGATTGTTTGAAGTTCGTTCATTTCCATTGCTGTGCATCTCCTTTTATATTATTTGGGGCTTACAGGAGGCTTTAAAAACAAAAACCCCCTGATAAGCAATACGCCTATCAGGGGTGCATTATACACGGTTCCACCCTGATTACGGTTAAAAGATTAACCGTCACTCATTTCGCCTTTTTCGCAGGCATACGGTGCGCTTAATTGAGTTACCGTTCAGCGCACGACTCAAAAGTGGTATTCACCAATCAACCCCCGAAGAATACTTCCAGCCGCGATATTCTCTCTCTTGCAGGTTTATGACAGGCTACTGTCTTTCTCATCGTCCTAATGCATATTATCTCACTTTTTTTTCATTTTGTCAAGTGTTTTTAAACTTTTTTTCTATGAAATTTCTCCCGCCCATTTAAAAGCGTACTTTGCAATTATGACCGCTATAATTTCATTGATGATTGCAGCCGCCACAATATACAATAACCAGTGCCAAATTAAGCAGCGGGTTATAAAGCGATAATATCTGCTGTGTCTTTTCCTCAGGGATGAGATTAACAACAGCCGCACTGTATGCCATTCCCATCAGCAAATAATTAAGAGTAAACACTCGAAAAACTTAACGGCAACCTTGTGCCATGTGCTTTCGGTAATATCCATAGTGACAACTCCCGCTAAATACGGTCCGAATACTATACCGGTAATCAGCCAGCCCAATATAGCCGGAAGCTTCAGTTTGGCGGTTATTTTTCCGCAGATAATTGCAGTGCATATAAGAGCGGTTATTTTTAGCAGTGAAATTATCATAGCAGCTTCACCAGTCCTTTCGCTACCGATTTTGCGCAAACGCAATTTTGGGATTTCTCATACCGGAAACAAAACCTCCTAATTTTTGTTTCCATTATAGCACATATACCGCCGCTTGTAAAGCCGTTACATACTTAAAACCTTATAGCCCTGATCCTCTACAGTCTGTTTTAAGACATCGTCCGATACGGACGCGCCAAGCGTAAGCTTTGCAGTACCGGTTTTATGGCTTACCTCGGCCTCCTTAACCTGTTCGAGAGCCTCAAGACACTGCTTAACTCTCGCCTCACAGTGTGCGCACATCATACCTTCGATTTTCATTGTTTTAGTCATTGTATTTACTTCCTTTCCTTTTTTTATTTTTTTATCGCGCCGAGGACTTTTAATATTTATCAAATTAAGCCTAATCGCGTTTGTAACAACACAAAAGCTGGACAGGCTCATTGCCGCCGCGCCGAACATTGGATTAAGCTCCCAGCCGAACAGCGATATGAATGCCCCTGCCGCAAGCGGTATTCCGATAATGTTATATATAAACGCCCAGAACAAATTTTCATGAATATTTCTAAGGGTTGCGCGGCTTAAGCGTATTGCTGAAGGAACATCCGAAAGCCGGCTCTTCATAAGCACTATATCCGCGGCGTCTATCGCAACATCGGTTCCCGCGCCGATTGCTATGCCTATATCCGCGCAGGTAAGAGCGGGCGCATCGTTTATTCCGTCGCCCACCATTGCAACTTTGCCCTTTTCCTTTAAGCTTTGTATCGCACTTTCCTTTCCGTCGGGCAAAACCTCGGCTATTACCTCATCCACACCCGCTGCTTTGCCGATTGTTTTGGCTGTCCGCTCATTGTCGCCTGTGAGCATCACAACGCGTATTCCCATATCCTTTAGTTCCTTAACGGCACCGGTACTATCCTCTTTGATTACGTCTGCTACGGCAATAATTCCCGCCGGCTTGTCCTCTATGCCAAAAAACAGCGGAGTTTTTCCCTCGTTTGCAAGCTCTTGGGCTTTGGCTGTCAATTCTTGTGGCAGATTTGTTTTAGAGCTTATAAAGCTTAAATTTCCGCCTGCTGCGGGCTTGCCTTCCAATACCGCACTTAAACCGTTTCCCGGCAAAGCCTTAAACTCCGATGCTTCTTTTGCTTTAAGCCCCAGTGCCTCTCCCCTTTTTATAATTGCCTTTGCCAGGGGATGCTCGCTTTTTATTTCGAGAGAATATGCAATAGAGAGCAGTTCATTTTCGGATATATCCCCGTATGGAATAATATCCGTTACCTTCGGTTCGCCCTGTGTAATGGTTCCGGTTTTGTCCAGAGCAACAATCTGTACCTTTCCCGTTTCTTCAAGAGAAGCGGCGTTTTTAAAAAGTATACCGTTCTTTGCGCCTATACCGTTCCCGACCATGATTGCAACGGGAGTTGCCAGTCCGAGAGCACAGGGACAGCTGATTACCAGAACGGAAATTCCGCGGGCAAGCGCAAAGCCCGCACTTTTTCCCACAAGCAACCATATAAGCATGGTTACTGCCGCAATTGCAATAACTGCCGGAACAAAAATTCCCGATACCCTGTCCGCGGCTTTGGCAATGGGTGCTTTGCTTGATGCGGCATCGCTGACCATTTTTATTATCTGTGAAAGTGTGGTATCCTCACCCACCTTTGTGGCTCTGCATCGTATAAATCCCGACTGATTAACCGTTGCCGCGGATACGCTGTCACCCTCGGACTTGTCTATGGGGATGCTTTCACCCGTAAGAGCCGCTTCGTTTACCGCGCTTTCGCCATCAATAACTATGCCGTCAACCGGGATATTCTCACCGGGGCGCACCACAAAAATATCACCCGGTCTGACCTGCTCGACACCAACTGTCACCTGAGCACCTTCTTTTTCAATAACCGCGGTTTTCGGAGAGAGGCGCATAAGACTTTTAAGAGCGTCTGTGGTTTTTCCTTTTGAACGGGCTTCAAGCATTTTTCCGAGAGTGATAAGCGCCAAAATCATTGCTCCCGACTCAAAGTAAAACTCATGCATATATCCCATGACCGCATCACTATCGCCATGCGACTGAGCGCTTGTCATGGCAAACAGCGCATATGTGCTGTAAACAAAGGAGGCGCCCGCACCGAGAGCAACCAGTGTATCCATATTAGGTGATTTATGCAGCAGACTTTTAAAGCCGCTTATAAAGAATTTTTGGTTTATAACCATTACAGCGGCCGTAAGAAGCAGCTGCACCAGTCCCATTGCCACATGATTATCGTTAAAAAACGGCGGCAGCGGCATATTCCACATCATGTGTCCCATGGAGAAATACATAAGCACAAGCAAAAAGCCCAACGATGCAATCAGTCTGCGTTTTAGTGCCGGTGTTTCGTTATATTCAAGTCTGTCCGCGGCATCAGAGCTTTTTTCTTTAAAAGCTCCAAGCCTTTTTGCGCCGTAGCCCGCATTTTTAACGGCGGAAATAATATCCTCCGCTGATGCGCTTCCCTCTACTCCCATAGAATTGGTAAGCAGACTGACGGAGCATGAGGTAACTCCCTCGACCTTTGATACTGCCTTTTCTACTCTGGAGCTGCACGCAGCACAGCTCATTCCGGTAATTTCATATTGTTCCATAGTATCTCCTTTATTTCATAAGCTTTTGAAGCGTAAAAACCAAATCATCAACAGTTTCTTCCTTACCCGCGCGTATATCCTGCGCCACACAGGTCCTTATATGCTCGGCAAGCAGCTCTCTGTTAAATGCGTTTAATGCCGCGTTTACTGCCGATACCTGAATAAGAATATCGGTACAGTATGCGTTGTTTTCCACCATTTTTCGTATTCCTCGAACTTGCCCCTCGATACGGCTTAAACGATTGATAAGCTTTTTGTATTCATCCTGCGACCGTTCCTTGGTCTTATGTGCACAGCATTCATGTTCCATTTTTTATTTCCTTTCCCGTCCATAAGTTATTATTCCTATTATAGTACCTATTATATACCCCCATGGGGTATTTGTCAAGAATGTTTTTTGAAAATTTTTATGATTTTTTTAAAAAATGGTGCTGAAATGGTGCTGTTGTTGTGGTATAATGTATGTGTAATTTATATTTCGGAGCTGATAATATGAGAATTTTAATTATTGATGATGAGGATATGGCGCTGAAGCATTTGGCTTCCGTTGTGACACAGGTTGTTCCCGGTGCGGATATTATGTGCTTTGATGACTGCGAGGAGGCTCTTGGAGAAGCGCGGCTTCGCAATTATGATGTGGCGTTTCTCGATATTTCAATGCCCGAAAAAAGCGGGCTTTTGATTGCCAAGGAATTAAAGGATATTTATAAGGATATAAATATAATTTTTGTGACGGGGTATTCGGAATATGCCCTTGAAGCCCTTAAGCTCTATTGCAGCGGATATGTTTTAAAGCCCGCGCTTAAGGAAGATATTGAAAGCGCTCTTGCCAATTTGCGTACTCCCATAAAATACAGCGAAAATAAGCTGAGGGTGCAATGCTTCGGAAATTTTGAGGTGTTTCACAACGGCAAGCCGGTGAACTTTATAAGGAACAAGGCAAAGGAAATATTTGCCTATCTTATCGATCGCCGCGGTGCGGCCGTAAATACCGGTGAGCTTTGTGCGGTGCTTTGGTACGATGAGGCTGATGATGAATCACACCGCCATTATTTGAGAAATTTGATTTCATGTCTTAAAAAAACGTTGGAGGACTGCGGAGCCGGAGATGTATTTATATGCAAGCGCAATCACTTCGCACTTAATGCCGATATGCTGGACTGCGACTACTATAAATATCTCGAACATGACCCTGCTGCGGTAAACAGCTACAGAGGTGAATATATGTCCCAGTACGGCTGGGCTGAAATGACCCTTGCCGCACTGGAAAACAATATTATATAATATGTATTACGGCTTTTTGGGGGCTGCTTTCGGAATTTTTATGAGTGCCGTTGTTCCCGACTCAGGCACACTGCTGACAGCTAAGTCCCCGCCGCACATCATTTGCAATCTGCTTCTTACGTTGTCTATTCCGATATGAGATTTGCCGTCGCTTTTTATTATATCTTTATCAAAGCCTTTGCCGTTGTCATAAATCTTAATATAATAATTATCCTCGTCCGAATATGTACGCAGCTCTATTGTCAATTCCTTCTTTTTCCTCATTCCGTGCTTAACGGCGTTTTCTATAAGCGGCTGCACCGTAAGCGCCGGAAGCATAAAGCCTGTTTCCTGTATGTCAAGCTTTAGCGTGAGTTTGTCACCGAAGCGCTTTTTTTCAAGGGATAAATAGGTCTTTACATGATTCATTTCATTTTCAAAGGGTATGCACTGCTTTAAGGTGATTGAGTCCATGTTTGCTCTTATATAATGGGCAAACTGTCCGACGGTTCTTTCCGCCTCCTCAGGATCTGTTCTGCACAGGTACATTATGGTTGTAAGCATATTATACATAAAATGCGGCTGTATCTGCGAAAGCATAATCGAAATACGGCTTTCCGTCAGCTGATGCTCCTTTTGAGCAAGCTGTATTTTCTGCTGTGCAAGCTGCCGGGTGGTTTCTCCATGAAATAAGGAGTATAACAAAATCAAAGACAGCGTTGTTGCCATATACTCCGGTGTCGGCTCCCAGCAAAACTGCAGCAGTATGGACATCATCGGCAGCAGACCGAAAGAAATTAACTGCAGCGTTCCCTTAAGCCCTAACACCTTGCAGCAGGTTGATACTAAAATCATCTCTGCCGTCAACGCAAGCAAATCAAACAGTCTCACAAGCCAATACATTGAGCCGTATACAAATCTGCCCTCGTTGTCAAAGGAGAAAAACATTCCGTTAAACAATGAAATTACAGACATCACCATAAATATCGCGCACAGCACCGCCATTATATGTGCCGGTAGTGCCGATACTTCGGATTTTTCTCTTACAAACGCCGTAAGGCAGTAGGCATAGCTTCCGATAAGCGCATAACTGAATGCCAAAGATGTAAGCGCCGATATATTAAGAATTACTGTGTTGTCTGCCGAGCCTGCAAAAAACCAAATTCCCGCTTCGCCCAGCTGCATAAAAATATTTGACACAAGCAGCACAATAAAGGTTTTCATAAACGGGCTTTTCCTGTTTACATCCGAAACAACGCCTATGAGCAGAAACAGCGTAACCGCCGCATCAAAGGTCAGCAGATACACATTAAGCCATTGCATTTCATTAAAATTCGGCATAAGAACAGCTCCCAACTTATATCTCACGCACCGCGTGGCGTGTTGCATGACAGTTTATATTAACTGCTGCCGGCAAGCCCGCTATATGCGTGGGATATACCTCAATATTTACACCAAGAGCCGTTGTTGTTCCGCCCATGCCCTGGGGACCAATGCCCAAAAGATTTATCTTTTTCAAAAGCTCGTCCTCAAGCTTTGCATAAAACGGATTTTCATTATGGGAGTCTGCGGCTCTTGTCAAAGCCTTTTTTGCAAGCTGCGCACACTTGTCCATTGTTCCGCCTATGCCTACACCGACAACCATCGGCGGGCATGGATTGGCTCCCGCCTTTCTCACTGTGTCAATCACAAAATCCACAATTCCGTCAAGACCGTCCGAGGGATTGAGCATTTTAAGGGCGCTTTTGTTTTCGCTGCCGAAGCCCTTGGGCGCAAAGGTAAGCTTTATCCTGTCACCCTCGACAAAATCGTAATATATCACCGCCGGAGTATTATCCTTTGTATTTTTGCGGTCTATCGGGTCTGCAACAACGGATTTTCTTAAATACCCATCGGTATAGCCTTGAGCCACGCCCTTATTTATTGCTTCCGTTATGGTATCGCCCTCGACAAAAACCTCCTTGCCTATCTCCACAAAGAACACCGCCATGCCGGTGTCCTGGCAAATAGGAACTTCCTTTTTATCGGCAATATCCGCATTTTTTATAAGATTTTTTAATATTGAGCGGGAAATTTCCGACTCCTCGGTTTTTACACCGTTTTCCAGTGCGCGGCGTATGTCTTGATTTAAGTGACAGTTGGCGCCGATACACATCTCCTTTACCGCCCCGGTTATTTCTTCTGAATTTATAATACGCATTTTTATACCTCCGTTACAGTAATACCCATGAATCAAACCATTTCAGGAAATGCTCCGCATACCACACACTGCACGGCGCGCCGGACAGCACCGGGTAAAACATCGCAAACATTCCCACAACCAAAGCCGCATACACAAAGCACATAATACACACATTCCGCCTTTGATTTATCCCGGCACCGGGCTGTTTTTGCAAAGCTTCGCTGTATATTTGAAGCATGCTGTACCCTATCATCAGCACCAAAAACGGTACGCATGGGAAATAATGATATATATAGGTGGTTCTCTCAACAGGCACCCACGGCAGAAGCTCTGCCAAATATGCCACTGCCAAAAACAATGCCGCTCTGTCTTTTTTTACAGCCGCCAGATATATCATATAGAAGAACGCCGGAATTCCCATCCACCAAACAAGCGGATTTCCGAAGGAGCTTATTCCTTCTTTTACACCGCTGTCTATCGTGCCGGAGTAATACCATATGGGACGCTTCATTATTATCCATTCATACCAGTGTGAGGAGAAGGGATGCGTTGAGTCAACAACGGTTTTTGAATGATATGTCCACATTGCGTTTTGATTGTCTATTATTGTTTTTATTCCCTGTGAGCCGGGCACCTGAAGATATGGTATATATGACAGCACATATATACAGGCAGGTACAAGCACAAAGAATATAACACAGCATACAAGCGTTTTTATCACGTTCCCCTTAAATGCCGAAACAACCTCGCTGTGACTTATTTCGTCAGTGGAGCCTGAGGGAGAATTTTTGGCATACAGATACTCTTTGTATCTTTTATACAGCACTGCAAAGAAGATTACGGCAAGTCCGCAGCCCGCATACATTCCCGTCCATTTACAGGCTATTCCAAGCCCCATGCAAATTCCCGACAATGAAAGCGGAATAAGAGTTTTCTTTATCGGTGTATCGTTAAAGCTCATTTTGCAGTAGCGGTACATGAAATAATACATCAGCATTATGAAAAATGTAACGTACACATCAATAGTAGCAATTCTTGTCTGCGCGAAGTGCATGAAGTCAAAGGTCAGCAAAACAGCGGTAATTGCCGCAAGCCACTGCTTCTTTAAGAGCCTACTTGCGAAAACATATATAACGGGAATCATCAGTATTCCAAACACCGTCCCGACTATTCTCCATCCAAAAGGCGTCATACCGAACAGACGTATGCCCAAGGATATAAAAATTTTCCCCAGCGGCGGATGCGTCCATTCGTATACGGGAAGATGGTGTATAAATTCATATGCGGTACGCGCATGATAAATCTCATCAAAATATGTGCTGTTTAAATAGCTTTTGCGTTCGGGAACCATGTCCTGCTCGTCAAACATCGCTGCTATGCTTTTATCCGAAGCGTTTTTTGGAATAAGCGTTTGATTATCATCATCGCATATGCCAAGCTCCATTATATGCAGATTGGAAGCCGCTGTTGACAGGGTTATATATCTTGCTCGCTCCTCGAGTTCGATTTCATTCCAGCAAAATACCGCTCCGTCTGTCTGCGTCTTTTGAAAAACCCTATTGCCGGCAGAGTCTACATATGCAATTTCAAGCTTTCTGTCCTCCTCATTTAACTGATAAGGTCCTAAATACATTTTGATTTTTGAAATATTACAGTCCTCTCCCAAATCTACCGTAACTTTTTTTTCATCACCCATATCAACATAGGTCTGCGGTGCGCTTGTATTTCCGAGATGATAGAGAGCAATGCATGAATACAGTACCATAAGTCCGGCAATTATTATATAATCCGTTTTCTTGAGCCGGTCAAATTTTTCGGTAATTCCGAAATGAAAAGCTTTTATAGCAGGCTCGCTTTTCACTGTTGGCTTTGCCTTTACGGTCTTGATTTCCGTTTTGGTATTTTTTATATAATACTTGTAAGACATAGCTATCATAAATGCATAAAGTGCAATATTTAGCACCGAGCCTATAATGATAACCGGGCTTTTAAAGTATTTGTTTATATCCTGCTCGTATATAAACAGCACCCATGCCGCGTTAAAATATTGAAGCAGTGCCGAAAAAGCGTAGAGCATAAAATGCCGCATATCCGGCATACGCACAAACGCAATAAGCAAAAGCGCCATTGCCGCAAAGGCGTAGCGGTCATGCATTTTTGTTGAAAGCATATAGGTTGAAAAGGACAAAAGCGCACCGGCAAAATAATATCTTGACGGGTTGTCCTTTGCTGTTTTAAAGAAAACGTAAGTTGTATATGCCACAATTGCGGCGAGTATCACATACCCCAAAGCGGAGGTAAAGGGTGTAAGCGGCGTCCAGTTCTGACCGAAAGCACCCCATATATTAAAGGCATTTACGGTAAGATACGGATATGAGGCAAGGGTGTTTTTATACTGCTCCGTCACATTCCCTATTCCGAAAGGCAGCGCAAGAATAACAATCATTGTTATTGCCCCAAGCCCGCCGGCAAGATTTTTTATGAATTTTTGCGCGTCGAATTTGGGCAAAAATACATTTTCCGCTATGGCATAAATAACAAGGGGCGTAAATATAAACGCCTGAGGCTTTATAAATATACACAGGGCAAAAAGAAAGTACGCCGGAATAAGCCGTTTTTTATCAAGCATATAAATCATCAGTATGATAAAAAGCGTATATACGGCATCTACCTGTCCCCAAAGCGAGCTGTTTATTATAACGGCGGGGTTAAAGACATATACTGCGGCAATTACGGCCGACGGTGCATCGCTTAATTTTTTTGAAGCAAGTCTGTATATAAATATCCCCGTCACAATATCGCAGATAATGGCAGGCAGCTTAATCAGAAGCCAGCGCATACCCTCCGAAAAGCCGAATAAATGCTCAATGCCGCCTATCACATAAAGAACATACATATATCCCGGCGGATAATCCGTAAACGCATCGGAGGTATAAAAATTCGGTATTCCGTCTTTAAAAATCATATCCGACCATGCCATAAAGCAGTTCATATCCGTTGAATGTCCCATGTATTTCGCGGCAAGAATAACGCGCAAAACAAATGCACCCACGCAGACTGCAATGATATACACCGCATTTTGCCTGCCCTTTTGAAGCTTCCCCGTTTGGGGGCAAAGGCAATAGCTCCATGCTGCATACAACCCGACAGCAAACAAAACCGCTACCACTAAAATGCCAACCATAATATAAAAATCTCCTTATAAAATATTCCTGTTTATCGTACATTATAGCACATATTTTTCCAAAAGTCAATTTATATATACATATATATGTATTAAATTCGATTTATTACATCTTGTTTACAAAAGCTAAAAGCTTCTTGACATATACTATATATTGGGGGTATAATACACAGGAAACACAAATTATACCATAAACACAAGAGAGGTAAGCGCAATGGTTGAATCCATTATAAAAAGAGACGGCAGACGAACGGACTTCGACATAAGCAAAATTACGGATGCAATAAACAAGGCTTTTGTTGCAAGCACTGCCAGAGATGACAGAAATTATGCGGATTTTCTTGCAAACAAGGTGCTTTATGACATAGAGGAGCAAAGTATAAAAACCCCTACGGTTGAGCAAATTCAGGATAGCGTTGAAAGAGTTCTTATAAATAACGGTCATGTGCGCACAGCCAAGGCGTATATTCTCTACCGCTCCCAAAGAAGCCGCGTAAGAGAAATGAAAACCGACCTTATGCAGATATATGACGATATAAACATGAAGGACGCGGAGGAGTCGGATATAAAGCGAGAGAACGCCAACGTCAACGGAAACACCGCCATGGGCTCCATGTACAAGTACGGCTCGGAGGGTTCTAAAAAGTATTATGAAATGTTTGTCTTAAAGGACGAACACGCAAGAGCGCACATTGACGGAGATATACATATTCATGATATGGATTTTCTTTCCATGACAACCACCTGCACTCAGATTGACCTTTTGCAGCTGTTTGAGGGCGGATTTTCCACAGGCCACGGAGTTGTAAGGGAGCCTAACGATATTTCCACCTATTCCTCCCTCGCCTGCATTGCCATTCAGTCCAACCAAAACGATCAGCATGGCGGTCAGAGTATCGTAAATTTTGATTACGGCATGGCTCCGGGCGTTATGAAAAGCTATAAAAAGCTTTACACAAAAAATCTTCAGAAGGCTTTGGAGCTGATGTGCGGCTTTGACATAAGTGAGAAGCGTCTTGGTGAAATCCGCGAGGAAATTATAAAGGACGGCGCGGTTTTAAGAATTGAATTTCATGACGAATACTGCGCGCGCGAAGAAGAAGTTCTCATTGAGGAGGGCGCTTCCGATGTGAAAAAGGCTCAGGAATATGCTCTTAAAAAAGCTCTGGAAGAAATTGACAGAGCCACCTATCAGGCAATGGAGGCTTTTATACATAACCTTAATGTAATGTGCTCCAGAGCCGGCGCGCAGACTCCTTTTTCGTCCATAAATTACGGAATGGATACAAGCGCCGAGGGCAGAATGATAATTAAAAATGTGCTTTTGGCAAACGAGGCGGGGCTTGCAAACGGCGAGACCCCCATATTCCCCATACAGATTTTCCGCGTCAAGGAGGGAGTAAACTACAACGAAGGCGAGCCGAATTATGATTTGTTCAAGCTTGCATGCAGAGTGAGCGCAAAACGGCTGTTCCCCAACTTCTCGTTTATTGACGCGCCCTTTAACCTTCAGTACTACAAGGAGGGACATCCGGAAACGGAAATAGCGTATATGGGCTGCCGCACAAGAGTAATAGGCAATCATTACGACCCGACCAGGGAGCAGTGCAACCGCAGAGGTAATTTGTCCTTTACATCAATAAATCTCCCACGCATTGCCATACGGGCAAAGGGTGATATTATGTGGTTCTATGAGGAGCTTGACAGGAAGATAGATTTGGTTATAGAACAGCTTCTCGACCGATTTGAGCTTCAGTGCCGCAGAAAGGTAAAGAATTTCCCGTTCCTTATGGGCAACGGAGTATGGCTTGACAGCGAAAAGCTCGGTCCCGAGGACGAGGTAAGAGAGGTATTAAAGCACGGAACCCTATCCATAGGCTGGATAGGTCTTGCGGAAGCGCTTGTGGCTCTTATCGGCGAGCATCATGGTCAGAGTGACAAGGCGCAAAACCTCGGTCTGGAAATAGTTTCGCATATGCGCAGACGCATGGATGAAGCAACCGAAAAAACAGGGCTTAATTTCAGTCTGCTGGCAACTCCCGCCGAGGGGTTAAGCGGAAGATTTGTAAAGCTTGATAAAAAGAAGTACGGAATAATAGAGGGCGTGACAGACAGGGATTACTATACAAATTCCTTCCATGTTCCCGTATATTATCCGATAAGCGCCATAGAAAAAATAAACAAGGAAGCGCCCTATCACGCGCTTACCAATGCGGGACACATTTCCTATATTGAGCTTGACGGCGACCCGACAAAAAATCTTGCCGCTTTTGAAAAGGTTATACGCGCAATGCATGATGCGGGCATAGGCTACGGAAGCATCAACCACCCGGTTGACCGCGATCCCGTATGCGGCTACAGTGGCATAATCGGCGATGTTTGCCCCAAATGCGGCAGGCATGACGGCGAAAACGGCATCGGCATGGACAGAATAAGACGTGTTACGGGCTATTTGGTCGGCACTCTGGACCGTTTTAACGACGCAAAACGCGCCGAGGAAAGGGACAGAGTAAAGCACAATGTCTGATATAAGAATATGCGGCATAGAAAACGATTCAATTGTTGACGGTCCAGGAATACGCTTTACCGTATTTTCCCAGGGCTGTCCTCATAACTGCCCCGGCTGTCACAATCCGCAGTCCCATGACCCAAAGGGCGGATACCTCATAAGCGAAACGGAAATATTGGATAAAATCAAAGCCAATCCTTTGCTTGACGGAGTTACCTTTTCGGGCGGAGAGCCTTTTTTGCAGGCGAAAGCCTTTTCGGAATTGGCAAAAAAAATTCACGCTCTGGGACTTGATATTATTACTTATACGGGGTATACTTATGAGGAGATACTGTCAAACGCCGAATTTATGCCGCTGCTTTTGCAAAGCGATATTATAGTTGACGGCAGATTTGAAATTGACAAAAAAAGTATTGATCTAAGATTCAAGGGCAGCTCCAATCAGCGGGTAATCGATGTAAAAAAATCCCTTGCAAACGGGCGGGCTGTCCTTAGCGAATACAATTAAGGTGGTGTGGTAATTTGGAGCTTAAGCTGCCCGAACGTATAAACAGTATTTTAAGCCGGCTTGAAGAAGGCGGCTTTGTTGCGTATGCGGCAGGAGGTGCCGTAAGAGATATGCTTATGGGGCGAGAGCCCCATGATTACGATATAGCTACATCAGCGCGCCCGGAGGATATAAAGCGTATTTTCAAGCGCACCATTGATACCGGCATAGCCCACGGAACAGTGACTGTTGTGGAAAATAATATCGGCTATGAGGTTACCACCTTTCGACGTGACGGCGAATATTTTGACGGAAGGCATCCGTCAAGCGTTGTGTTTGTGGATGACATAAAAGAAGATTGTATGCGCCGCGATTTTACCATAAATGCCATGATGTACAGTCCCAAGCGCGGGCTTGTTGACTTCTTCGGCGGCAGACAGGATATAGAGCAAGGAATAATACGCTGCGTCGGAGATGGGCAAAAGCGTTTTTCAGAGGACGCTTTAAGAATGTTAAGAGCCGTAAGATTCAGTGCAACACTGAATTTTGAAATAGAAGCTTCTACAGCCGCAGCCATAAAGAAATGCTCAAATCTGCGCCGGCGTATAAGCAATGAACGCATACTGTCGGAGCTTAACAAGCTGCTTATATCCGACAATCCCGATTATATAAGAAAGCTGCACGAGTTGGGACTTTTGGTGCATATTATCCCCAAGCTTGATATGTGCTTCGGTGCCGAGCAGCGCAACAAGTATCATATATATGATGTGGGCGAGCATATAATGCATACCTTGAAGAATGCAAGACCCGACTTGATTTTAAGATGGGCTGCTCTTTTGCATGATATAGGGAAACCGGATACCGCAAGCGTCGATTCCGGAGGCGTTATCCACTTTTACGGGCATCACCGCGTAAGCCGAGCAATTGCTGACGATACCCTGCACAAGCTTAGAATGGATAAGGAGTCAATAAGAAAAATTCTGGTACTTATTGAAAATCATGATGTAAGAGTAGATCAGGCTCCCCCGGCAGTCAAGCGAATGATGGCAAAAACCGGAGATGAGCTGTTTTCAATGCTTCTTGAGCTTCAGCTGGCAGATAACGCAGCGAAAAACCCGGAGTATTTTGAAGATAAAAAGCTGCGTATTGAGGGAGTCAGGCGCACCTTTAATGAGATTGTCACCTCGCGTCAGCCCTACAGGATAAGCGATTTGGTTGTAAACGGACGCGATTTAATAAAGCTCGGCTATAAGCAGGGCAGAATAATTTCGGATATATTAAAGGCTTTGCTTAATGAAGTTATAATCGATCCGAAGCTTAATACCCGCGAATATCTCCTACAGCGCGCAAAAGAGCTGCGCGCTTATCAAAAAAACGGTCATTTTTGAAAAAAATGGCTGTTTTTTTGTTCGACTGCCGCGGACATACTCCGTATATCCGCAGTATTATTTGTGCATACTATACAAAAAAAATATTAAAATATGTGAAGTTGGCTGATTGACATTGACCGTTTTTGACTGTATAATGTAATTGTAATCAATCAAAAACAATCATTTTCTTTCAAAAGGAGGCAATGAAGTGTTAACTAAGGAAAGATATGAAGAGATTTTAAAGATTGTCAACAGCAGCGGAAGCGTTACCAATCAGGATTTGGTATCTGTGCTGGGGGTTTCGGAATCCACAATTCGCCGGGACATTACCCTGCTCGCTAAAAAGCAGCAGCTTATACGGGTGCACGGCGGCGCTCTGTCCCTTAAGCACAATTTAAACTCTCAGGATTACGAGGTTGAAAAGCGCAGGACCATAAGCTCAAATCAAAAGCAGCGTATAGGCAGCTGCGGTGCTTCGTTAATTGAGGACGGGGATTTGGTATATGTGGACGCCGGGACTACAACGGAATTTCTTGTAAAGAGTATTCCGCCCGGACTTGACGCCGTATTTGTCACCAATGCGGTTTCTCACGCGATTTTATTGGGTAAAAAGGGCTACACCGCCTATATCCCAAGCGGTAGGCTTAAAGCCGTAACGGAGGCAATCGTGGGAAGCGGAACGATTATGTCCCTAAGAATGTATAATTTCAGCAAAGGCTTTTTCGGAGCAAACGGCATAAGTATAACAAATGGTATTACAACGCCGGATGCCGATGAGGCGGCAATAAAGGAATATGCCCTCTCCCGCTGTCGCGAACGATACATTTTGGCAGATTCGGACAAATTTGACCGGGTGTCTTCAATCACCTTTGCAAGTCTTGAGGACGCTGTTGTGATAACCGAGGACATTCCCGATGACTATAAAGAATATGATATAATAAAAGCATAGGAGGGAGAATACAATGATTTACACTCTTACATTTAATCCGGCACTGGATTATATAATACGCGTTCCCGAATACTTAGAGGGCGCGGTAAACAGAACCGGTGAGGAAAAAATTCTTGCCGGCGGCAAGGGCATAAATGTTTCTACGGTCCTGAAAAATTTAGGCTTTGAAAATACCGCTCTTGGCTTCATTGCGGGTTTTACCGGGAAGGTTATAAAGGACATGGTTGACGGACTGGGCGTTAAAAGCAGCTTTATAGACCTTGACGAGGGCTTTTCAAGGATAAATGTAAAAATAAAAGCTGATAAGGAAACGGAAATTAACGGTCAGGGACCGAATATAGACCATAATGCAATAAATAAGCTTTACAGACAGCTTGATGAGTTACAAGACGGTGATATGCTTGTACTGGCAGGCTCAATCCCCAACACTCTCCCCGACTCCATTTACTGCGATATTTTGGAGCATTTAAAGGATCGCAGACTGGATATTATAGTGGACGCTACGGGAGAACTGCTTACCAATGTTTTAAGCTTTTCGCCGTTTATGATAAAGCCCAACAATTATGAGCTTGGCGAAATCTTCGGAAAAACCCTCAAAAGCGACGAGGATATTGCCGAATGTGCAAAAGCGCTGCAAAAGCGCGGAGCAAGAAACGTTCTTGTATCCATGGGTGGGGACGGCGCACTGCTTGCCGCTGAGGACGGCAGAATTCTAAGATGCCCCGCACCCAAGGGAAAGGTTGTAAATACAACAGGTTCCGGAGATTCAATGGTTGCCGGATTTATTGCCGGATACCTTGAAACGAAGGATTATGAATATGCCCTAAAGCTGGGACTTTGCGCAGGCAGCGCCAGCGCATTTTCCGCTAATCTTGCAACGGGCGATGAAATACGAAAAGTTTTTAAAGCTTTATAATAAAGAAAGAGAGGTTATATTATGCGTATCACAGATTTACTCGACAGAAGAAGCATTGAGCTTAATGCTTCTCCCAAATCCAAGAACGAAGCTATAAGAGCGTTGGGAGATCTTATGGCGAAAAGCGGAAAAATCACAGACAAAGACTCCTACATAAAAGGACTGTTTGCCCGTGAGGAGGAAAGTACAACGGCGGTCGGCGAGGGCATTGCTATCCCCCATTACAAGGGCAGTGCGGTTTCGGCACCGGGACTTGCGGCAATGGTTATAAAAGATGGCGTGGACTTTGACAGCATAGACGGTCTGCCGGTAAAGCTTATATTCGCTATTGCCGCTCCCGATGTAAAGGAAAATGTGCATCTTGATGTTCTAAGCAAGCTTTCCGTGCTTATGATGGACGAAAACTTTACAACAAGACTTATAAATGCAAAAAATGCAGATGAATTTATTGAAATTATAAACGAAACGGAAACGCAAAAAGATGAGCCTCAAAGAGAGGAAATTATTTCAAAATCCGGCATAAAAATCGTTGCGGTAACCAGTTGTCCCACAGGCATAGCTCATACCTATATGGCTGAAGAGGGCTTGTATAAAGCGGCACAAAAGGCAGGCTGCTCCATGAAGGTGGAAACAAGAGGCTCCGGCGGAGCAAAGAATGTTCTTACAAAAGAAGAAATCGAAGCGGCAGATTGTGTAATCATTGCGGCGGACGCTAAAGTACCCATGGAGCGTTTTAACGGCAAAAAGCTTCTCTCGGTCCCCGTATCGGACGGAATTTCAAAAGCTGATTTACTTATAGAAAAAGCAATTTCGGGCAAAATACCCGTATATCATGCAAAAGAAAACGGCGAGGAGGAAAACTCGGCGGATAATTCCTCTGTAGGTCAGAGAATATATAAGCATCTTATGAGCGGTGTTTCTCATATGCTGCCCTTTGTCATAGGCGGAGGAATACTTATCGCACTTGCATTTTTACTTGATAATTTCGAGTTGAATCCCGCAGGATTCGGAACTAACACTCCCCTTGCGGCATTCTTCAAAAAAATAGGTGAAACGGCGTTTGGGCTTATGCTGCCGGTGCTTGCGGGCTTTATAGCTTATTCCATCGCCGACCGACCCGGACTTGCTGTGGGCTTTGTCGGCGGAATGTTTGCCGCAAACGGTAATCCGGCACTGGAATTTACGGGCAATCATACAGGATTTGCGGGGTATTTGCAAAATACAGTATTCGGAGCGTCAGGCTCTACCGTTTCGGGATTTTTGGGTGCACTTGCGGCAGGCTTTGTTGCGGGATATATAATTCTTCTTTTAAAGAAGCTTTTCTCACATCTGCCCAAAAGCATGGACGGAATAAAGCCGATTTTGCTCTATCCCCTGTGCGGAATATTCCTTATAGGTGCGTTGATGCTGTTTGTATTTAACCCGATAATCGGAGTTGTAAACAATGCTCTTGCGGCATTCCTTAACAGCATGGGCTCAAGCTCAAAAATTGTTTTGGGTATAATACTCGGAGCAATGATGGCAATAGATATGGGCGGCCCCATAAACAAAGCCGCATATGTTTTCGGTACGGCTTCCATTGCCACAGCGGCATCAAGCGGCGATCCCACCGGGTATATGATTATGGCGGCGGTTATGGCAGGCGGTATGGTTCCGCCGGTAGGTATTGCACTTGCAACAACCTTCTTTAAAAACAGATTTACCGCAGCTGAGCGGCGCACATCCATTACCAACTATATAATGGGCGCGTGCTTTATTACAGAGGGCGCAATCCCCTTTGCCGCTTCGGACCCGCTCCATGTAATTCCCGCAACAGCGGTAGGCTCGGGACTTGCAGGCGCACTGTCGATGTTGTTTGGCTGTACGCTCATGGCTCCCCACGGCGGACTGTTCGTCTTTGCCGTTGTGGGAAACTGGCCGATGTATATTGTTGCATGGCTTGCAGGCTCGGTAGTTACAATGTTACTTTTGGCTCTTTTAAAGAAGCCGTTAAATAAATAAAAATTTTCAAGGAGGAAATAACAATGAAAGAATTTCAGTACACAATAACAGATCAGCAGGGTATCCACGCAAGACCGGCAGGTATGCTGGTTAAGGAAGCTGCAAAGTATCAGTCATCAATTACAATAGAAAAGGACGGAAAAACCGGTGACGCAAAGAGAATTTTTGCCGTAATGGCTCTGGGTGCAAAATGCGGAAATACCATTACCGTAAAAGTTGACGGTGCGGATGAAGCAGAAGCGGCTGCGGCAATAGAAAGCTTTTTAAAGGCAAATCTGTAATACGCACAGATAAATTCCGAAAGGAGGGATAAAACCATGCATACAATAAAAGGTCAGGGTGTTTGCGGGGGCGTTGCCTTCGGCAGACTGGAGCTTTTAAAAAAAGCTTCAAAGCTGATACAGCGCTCCCATGTGGAGGACACCGACAAGGAATGGGAACGCTTTGAAAATGCCCGCGCAAAGGCTTCGGCTCAGCTTAAGGAGCTATACGAAAAGGCATTAAATGAAGTTGGCGAGGAAAATGCCATGATTTTCGATATTCATCAGATGATGCTTGAAGATCAGGATTATCTCGATTCCGTAAAGGCAAATATTTGGGAGCAGAAGCTTAATGCGGAAAGTGCAGTGGGCATAACCGCCGATAACTTTGCCGATATGTTCGCTTCCATGGACGACAGCTATATGCAGGCTCGTGCCGCGGATGTGAGGGATATATCAGAGCGTATCATATCCATTCTCACGGACTCCTCGAATACGGGCATAAAATCCGACACTCCGGTAATAGTGGGCGCCGAGGATCTTGCCCCATCCGAAACGGTACAGCTTGACAAATCCAAAATACTCGCTTTCGTAACCGAGAAAGGCAGTTCAAACTCACATACATCAATTCTTGCACGAACCATGAATATTCCTGCCGTAATCGGAGCCGATGGGATTATGGACGATAAAAATGGCGGTGCGGATATTATAGTGGACGGCTTTACAGGGTATATATATGTAAATCCGGATATGCAGACGGTATTGGAAATGCAGAAGAAAAAGGATAAATCAGAGGCTCAAAAGGCTTTGCTTGCAAAGCTTAGGGGTGTTAAGCCTGTTACCAAGGACGGACAGCAGATTTTGCTTTACGCGAATATCGGCTCCAATGAGGATATGCCGGCAGTTTATGCAAATGATGCCATGGGTGTGGGACTTTTCAGAAGCGAATTTATTTATCTGGAAAGCAAAACTTATCCCACAGAGGATGAACAGTTTGCCATTTACAAAAGCGCCGCCCAAAAGGCACTGGGAAAAAGAGTGATAATCAGAACCCTTGATATAGGCGCAGATAAGCAGGTGGACTATTTTGAAATGCCAAAGGAAGAAAATCCTGCCATGGGAGTCCGCGCAATACGCATATGTCTTACCAGACCCGAGATTTTCAAAACGCAGCTTCGTGCACTTTACCGCGCCTCGGCTTTCGGCAAGATTGCAATTATGTTTCCGATGATAACCTCGGTAAGCGAGGTCAGAAAAATTAAGGAAATATGCGCAGAGGTCAGAAAAGAGCTTGAAGCGGAGGGTATTCCCTTTAATAAAAATACCGAGCTGGGAATCATGGTGGAAACTCCTGCAGCAGCCGTTATCAGCGACAAGCTTGCCGAGGAGGTTGATTTCTTCTCAATAGGCACAAACGACCTTACCCAGTACACCCTTGCGGTTGACCGTCAAAACGCTGCCGCAGACGCTTTCTGCGACACCCATCACCCTGCTGTGCTCAGACTTATAAAGACAGTAGTCGACAATTCGCACAAGCACGGTATCTGGACGGGTATATGCGGCGAGCTTGCCGGAGATATGAGCTTGACAGAGTTGTTTTTGGCAATGGGAGTTGACGAGCTTTCCGTTTCGCCGGGACTTATACTCCCGTTAAAGCAAAAAGTTCTTGAAACGAATGTTTCCGAAATAAAAGAAAAGCTTCTTTCAGAGCTTGAGTAATAATCAGCCTCAACGAACCGCTTCGGCGGTTTGTTGGGGCATTTAAATTACATATCCCATATATCTTGCAATGAATATCCAAAAGGTCAGCGTCAGAGCAGACAAAAGCGTAGTGGTAACAATTACGCTTGAGGTAAGAACATAATCATTATCCATATTTTTTGCCATTATATACGATGACGGGGTTGTGGGAGAACCGAGCATAATTATAAGCGCCATAAGCGCTTGATCCCTATACCCGAAATATACGGCTATGGGCAGGAATATTCCCGGCAGTACCACAAGCTTTATAATCGACGCCGCAATTGTAGGCTTCAGCTTTTTTATTGCCTTTCTGCCCTCAAACGCCGCACCTATGGTAATAAGCGTAAGCGGTGAGGCAAGCGAGCCGATGCCGGATATTGTTTTTTCGATAATTTTAGGCAGATGCAGATTTATAAGCGCCGCAGCAACTCCCAAAACAATTGCTATTATTATAGGATTTTTTATAATCTGTATAAGCGATTTCTTTATATTGTCTATTGCTTTGCCGTTTTCGGAGTCTGCCTCAAAGGTAAGAACTATTACCGCAAAAACATTATAAAGCGGTACACAGCCTATTATCATAACAGGCGCCATTCCCACCTCACCGTATATGTTGAGGATGAACGCCAGACCCAAAACCGCAACACTGCTTCTGTAGCCCGCCTGAACAAATGCTCCTACCATGGATTTATCGCGGATAAAAAGCTTGGCTCCTATCCACAAACCGAAAAACATTACAGTTGTTATACCGGCGCACAAAACAGCATATTTAAGGTCAAAGGTTTCACGGATGTTTGATGAAGCAAGGTCAATAAAAAGCATTGCAGGTAGCGTAACCTTGAAATTAAACTTATCTGCCGATTTTATAAATCCCTCGCCCAGCATTTTGCATCGTCGCAGAAAATACCCTACTACCATTATCAAAAATACCGGCATTGTGGCATTAAGACTGTATATAAGACTGTCCAATACTATTCACCTCCAGACCGTCGATAAATTGGTCAGACCGTGCGGGAGTTTAAATCAAAAGCAAAGATATGCTTTCTTATATTACCAAAGGCATTCCATCGAGGAACGCCTTTGGTATACACTTTTCGCGAAAATAAACTCTACCGTACCAACGTACGCCTACGAGTTCATTTTCGCGAAATCTGACTCAATTTCTCGCAGTCTGACAGCGCGCATACAAGTTTGTCTACACGCTGAGCCGCCCTATTCGGGCGGCTGTGTAATTTTATTTAACCGGTTCTTTTATTATTCCCTCGTGTTCTTGCTGAACTTCGGGATGTATGGAAAGCATCGGAGTTACGTCCAGCTTTCTCATGTACCTGTCAACATAATTCTTTGTACACTTAAATACCAAGGGTGACAGCACAAGTACGCCTATAAGGTTAGGAATCATCATCATACCGTTAAAGGTATCCGACAAATCCCATGCGAGATTTTCTCCCATAAGTGCTCCGCCCAAAACCGCTATAACGAATATAATTCTATACGGCAGAGTTGACCTTGTTCCGAACAGGAACTCACACGCCTTTGTTCCGTAATGGCTCCAGCCAAGAACAGTTGAAAAGGCAAACAGCAAGAGTGCAAGAGCGACAAAGCCCGAGCCTACAACTCCGAAGGTGTTTGCAAATGCAGTGCCCACAAGCGAGCCGGTATCTGCGGCTTCATTAACAAGCTTTCCGGTATCGAGATTTATCAGTCCCGATGAAAGCACCGAAAATGCAGTAAGTGTACAAACAACAATCGTATCCGCAAAAACCTCGAATATTCCCCACATTCCCTGGCGAACAGGCTCTTTAACATTGGAGTTGGAATGAACCATAACCGAAGAACCCAGTCCGGCTTCGTTGGAGAACACTCCCCTCTTCATACCCATTTGTACTGCCATTTTAACGCCTGAGCCTACAATTCCGCCGGCTGCGGCCTCAAGTCCGAATGCACCCTTAAAAATAGATCCGAATACAGCCGCGAATTTATCAATATGTAAAACGCATATAATAACTGTTCCGAGAAGATATATCAAAACCATGACAGGAACTATTTTCTCCGTAACTGCCGCAATTCTCTTAAGTCCTCCCACAATAACCAATCCGGCAAAAATCATTACAACAATACCCGTTATCAGTTTAGGAATATTAAACGCTGACTGCATATTTGTTGCAATGGTATTGACCTGGGTCATATTACCTATACCGAAGGACGCCAAAAGACAGAAGCATGAAAACAGTACAGCAAGTATAGCGCCTATGTGCTTGCAGCCGCGCTTTGCGCCCAAGCCGTCACGCAAATAGTACATTGCGCCGCCGCTCCATTCTCCCTTGTCATTCTTTTTTCTGAAAAGTATACCGAGCACATTTTCCGAATAGTTGGTCATCATTCCAAAGAAGGCTATAACCCACATCCAGAATACCGCGCCGGGTCCGCCTGTGGCAATAGCAGAGGCTACGCCCGCTATATTACCCGTTCCGACGGTTGCCGCCAGTGCCGTACACAGGCTTTGAAACTGCGATATGGACTTGTCCGCAGTGTGCTTTGTGACATGTCTGTCTTTAAAAATTGCACCTATCGTATTCTTAAACCAATGACCGATGTGTGAAAGCTGAAAGAATTTTGTCAGACAGGTCATCAAAACCCCGACAAACGCCAGCAGAATAAGGGCAGGCCATCCCCAAACAATATTGTTGACAAAGCTGTTGACAGCCGCAACTCCATCTAAAAATTTTTCCATGCAAATAAACTCCTTTTCATTTTTATTTCATTAAGATATGAATTACAGAATTAAACAGATGAATATGCTTTATCAGACAAACTTAAATAAAAACAGGGGCGGATAAATAATACCAAAAAGGCTTGAATTATCTCCGTCCTTTTGCCTGAGAGATCGGCGCATAACGCTTTACACCTTCGGCACCCGTTGGGCTTCTCCGGAGCGTCACTGACACTTAACAATGCAACAGCATCCATGCGGGCAATCCGCCCCTTTGCGTTTGCCCTTCCGCATATAAATATCAAAATGACTTGCTTATTATATCATGTAGTATAACATAAATTTCGGTAAAATGCAAGGGGTTTATGACATTTTTTTCCGAATTATCCGTATTATTTTTCAAAATTGACCATTTTTCTCTATTACAAGCTTTTAAACAATGGTCATTTTTTTGTCCGGAGAAACTGCTTGGCTCTTTTAAACAGAGCAGGCTGTATAGACGGATGAGTCAGATTATCGGGCAAATCATCAAAAAAATGTACGCTTTCCATTTCAAAATCCGGCAAATCGGTAAATTTTTGTATGTTGGCATAATACAACATACCGTAATCATCAACCTTGTAAATGCAAATCGGCTCAATATCAAATTCAACCGCTCCCGTTTCCTCATATAATTCGCGCTTTGCTGTGTCAAGTACATTTTCACCCGCTTCGCGGTGTCCGCCGGGAATTTCGTATGTATTGCGGCTTTTGTGTTTGCAAAACACCCACTTGCCCTTATAACGAGCGGCAATTACCGCATATTTTATTGTTTCATCCTCCGCATTGTCATAAAATTTAACACTATTCATGCTTGCTCCTCACCGACTGTCTGCATTGCTATTTTGCATATTTCTTTAAAAATGTCTTGACCCGCTTCTCGTATTCTTGCTTTTGCTCATAATAAGCCTCTATATGACCGGCTCCCTCTGCTATATACAGCTCCTTGCCGCTGCGGCAGGCTTCATAGTTTTCATAAGTCATTTCCACAGGAACAAGCACGTCCTCAGAACCGTGTATAAATAATACCGGTATTTCGGTTTCCCGCAGTGCTTCCGGTGCGGTACAGTCCTTAAAGCTGTATCCTGCCACAGCTTTACACAGCATATCTGCCGTATACAGTGTGGGAAATGCTTTTTTTCCGTATCTTCTGTTTAGCACATATTCAAGAGCTTCCCATGCGCCGGTATAGCCGCTGTCGGCAATTATCGCTTTGACATTATCTAATTTTGAAAACAAATCAGACGCCATAAGGACCGTCGAGGCACCCATGGAGCAGCCATGGAGAATGATGCTTATATCCGAGCCGTAGGTACCGTTTGTATATTCAACCCATCTTAAGCAATCGAATTTATCCAAAACACCGTAGCCGATATACTTCCCTTCACTTTCTCCATGGGCCCGCGCATCGGGGAAAAGAATATTATAGCCCAGTTCATGATAAAATCTTGCATATACAGCCATTTTTCTCAACGCGCTTCCTCTGTAGCCGTGAAACAGTATCACATACCGATTTGAGGGCTTTCTTGACGCAAGATAATGCCCGCGAAGCTTTAAGCCGTCTATGGAACGGATTTCCATCTCCGAAAGTTCCATACCTGAAAGCCATGCCCTTTCCTCGTCATTTATCCTTGCATAACGGCAAAGCTTTTCCTCCGAATGTTCGGACAGGTTTACAAGCTTTGAATTTTCATCTCTTACGATTGCTTCCCTAAAATATTTTATTCCGTCCGCGCAAAGCCATATTGCTCCCGCTCCCGCAGCGGCACCCGCGCCTATCAGTGCGCCTTTTGCAATATTATTCATTCTAAATCCCCCTTTGCTGTTCAGATTATAGCAAAAGCGGCAAAATGCCGCTTTTGTAAATTAGCCTTGTAATTCCTCATCGATTGCCTTTGCGGCAGCCTTTCCGGCGCCCATGGCAAGAATTACCGTAGCCGCTCCGGTAACAACATCGCCGCCGGCATAAATGTGATCTCTTGAGGTCTTTCCGGTTACCTCGTCGGCAATTATGCAGCCGCGCTTGTTGGTATCAAGCCCCTTTGTGGTCTTTCTGATAAGCGGATTCGGTGTCTGACCGATTGCAACAACTGCCGTATCAATATCCAGAATTTCTTCACTGCCCTCAATTTTTACAGGTCTGCGTCTGCCGCTGTCATCCGGCTCGCCCAGCTCCATATGGACAACCTCCATATTTGTGAGCCAGCCCTCGTCGTTGCCTATAAACTTGGTGGGATTTTGCAAAAGCTTAAAGATAATGCCTTCTTCCTTTGCGTGCTCAACCTCTTCCTTACGGGCAGGCAATTCCTCCTCACCGCGGCGGTATACTATATAAACATTTTCTGCGCCCAGTCTTTTTGCACTTCTTGCCGCGTCCATAGCAACGTTGCCTCCGCCGAGTACGGCTACATTTTTTCCGATATATACAGGCGTATCGTAATCCGGGAACTTATAGCCCTTCATAAGATTTATTCTTGTTAAGAACTCATTGGCAGAGTATACGCCGTTTAAGCTTTCTCCGTCTATTCCCATAAAGGAAGGCAGACCCGCGCCGGAGCCTATGTATACTGCGTCATAGCCCATATCGTCAAACAGCTCGTCAACAGTAATGGTCTTTCCTATTATTACATTGGTTTCGATATCAACGCCCATTGCCTTTAAGGTATCAATTTCTTTCTGAACAATATCCTTGGGCAGTCTAAATTCCGGTATTCCGTACATCAAAACGCCGCCCGCGGTATGGAACGCCTCATAAATCGTAACAGCATAGCCCTTCTTTGCCAAATCTCCGGCAGCCGTAAGTCCCGAAGGACCGCTTCCCACAACCGCCACCTTCTTGCCGTTGGGTTCGGGCTTTACGATTTCATCCTCAACATTTTGCATATGGTAATCGGCAACAAAGCGCTCCAAGCGTCCTATGGCAACGGATTCACCCTTTATGCCGCGTACGCATTTTGCCTCACACTGCTTTTCCTGAGGACATACTATTCCGCAAACCGCCGGAAGCGCGCTTGTTTCCTTGATTTTCTGATAAGCACCCTCAAAATCATTCTGTGCAATAAGCTGTATAAATTCGGGAATTTTAACCGCTACGGGACAGCCCGCCATACAGGGCTTATTCTTGCAGTTTAAGCATCTCTGTGCCTCGTCAAGTGCCATTTCTTCGGTATAGCCTGTGGTTACTTCCTTAAAATTCTTGTTTCTGACATTCGGATCCTGCTCAGGCATAGGATTTCTGTCAGGTCTCATATTAGGCATTGTTATCCCTCCCTATTCTGCAGTGTCCGCTCTCACAGGACTGCTTTTCATAAGTTTTAAACATTCTTGAACGCTTCATTGCGCTGTCCCAGTCAATAAGGTGCCCGTCAAAGTCGGGACCGTCAACGCAGGCGAATTTGGTTTCTCCACCCACTATAACACGACATCCGCCGCACATTCCCGTACCGTCAATCATAACGGGGTTCATGCTTACGGTTGTTTTTATTCCGTATTCTTTCGTTAAATCACACACAAGCTTCATCATAATCAGCGGACCTATGGCGATTACCTCGTCAAAGCTTTCGCCCGCTTCAAGAAGCTCTCTTAACCTGTCTGTTACAAAACCCTTTGTGCCGTTTGAGCCGTCATCGGTTGTAACGATAAGCCTGTCGGAAACCTCCTTAAGCTCATCCTCCAAAATTACAAGCTCCTCATTTCTAAAGCCCGTTATTACGGTTACGTCCGCGCCCAGCTTATGCAGCTTTTTAGCCTGGGGATACGCTATTGCGGTACCGAGACCGCCGCCTATTACGGCAACCTTTTTAATCCCATCGAGCGGTGTGGGCATACCGAGAGGTCCCGCGAAATCCAAAAGCGTTTCGCCCTCCTCTACCTTTGCCAGATCCTGTGTTGTCTTTCCGACAATCTGGACTATTATGGTGACCGTACCCTTCTCGCGGTCAAAATCAGCGATTGTAAACGGTACTCTTTCGCCATATTCGTCTATTCTTAAAATTATAAACTGTCCCGGCTCTGCCTTTCTGGCTATCAGCGGAGCCTCTACCTCCATAAGAAATATTTGCGGATTAAGGACTTTTTTTGTTATGACTTTGTACGACATATGTATAATCATTAGCTCCTTTCACAAAATGCAAAAAATACTTCAGACTAATTCACACTATAGCCTACATTATATAATACCACAAATATATACTTTTTTCAAGGTTTTTACGCATTTTTGTTTAAAATAAATTTCTTTATATCCTCACAAAGCTCCGCTTCAAATTCCATTCGCGTCCCATTTATCGGGTGAATAAAGGTCAGATACGAGGAATGAAGTGCCTGCCTTTCAAAAAGCTGTTTGTTCTCCTCGCCGTAAAGCCAGTCGCCCAGCAGAGGATGAGAAATATATGCCATATGCACCCGTATCTGATGCGTTCTTCCTGTTTCAAGCTCCAGCTCCAACAGTGTATAATCCCCCAGACGCTTCAAAACGCGGTAATGAGTTACGGCACGTTTTCCGCCCATATCAACACATCGGCGCAAAATCCCCTCCCCGCGCGCAATCGGCGCCGAAACCGTACCGTCCTTTTCAATATCTCCGCACACAAGAGCCATGTATCTGCGGCGCAGCTCTCCCCTTTCAAGCTGCCCGGACAGCAATGAATGTGCATATTTATGCTTTGCAACGCACATAAGCCCCGATGTGTCCTTATCAAGACGGTTTACCGCGTGAAACTGTCTTTTGTCACTGCCGTAATGAAACATAAGCGCATTAGCCACCGTATGGGTAAAATTCCCCGAGGAAATATGCGTCGGAACTTTGGGCGGCTTGTTTATGACAATTACGTCCTCGTCCTCATAAACAATATCAAGCTCCATTTTGACCGGCTCTATATTCTCCGACGCACCCTCACGCATAATAAAGCGGATTTCATCCCCCTCTTTTACAATATCCGAAACCTTTTTTCTCTCTCCGTTTATGCATATTCCGTCTTCACTTGCTTTTAGATCAGTGATAAGCGAGGTTGACATATTAAGCTGTTTCTTCATAAAGTTTTTTATGCTGCTTCCGTCATATTCCGCAGAAATTGTGTAAGTCAATATCCTTTCCATAGCACTCTCCTTTTGTATAATTATATACCGTATTTCTTTTTTTGTCAATTTTTTATAAAAACTTGCGAATATTTGTTTGACAAATGCTTCTGTTTGTGTTATGATATTATTATAAGGAGGAATTTACTATGCCAAGAATTACCGAAAAAGATTATGAAATAATGGATTTTATTTTTGAACA
Source organism: Clostridiales bacterium (assembly GCA_029226975.1). Lineage (GTDB taxonomy): Bacteria > Bacillota > Clostridia > UBA1381 > UBA1381 > Ornithomonoglobus_A. The sequence continues at coordinate 88,256 of JAQXZB010000032.1, forward strand.
GCTTGAAATGAAGGGCTTTCCGCCCACTGTAAGAGAAATATGCGATGCCGTAGGTCTTACCTCTACCGCAACCGTTCATGCGCGTATAAAAAAGCTTGAAAATGCGGGCTATATAGTAAAGGACGCGTCCAAAAACCGTTCAATGCGCCTTGTAAATTATACTCCGCGTTCTGCGCAGTCCTTGACGAATACAAATGACGAATATGATTCGCGCTATCTTGAGGTTCCCGTATACGGCAAGGTAACCGCCGGTATACCGATTACGGCAGTTCAGGACAATACCGAAACCTTCCCCCTTCCCATGTCCTTTGCAAAGAACAAGGATTTGTTTATGCTTAAGGTGCAGGGAGAATCCATGATTAACGCCGCTATTTTGGATGGTGATTATATAATTGTGCGCCACCAGCCCACAGCCGACAACGGCGATATTGTTGTTGCTCTTTTAAACGGTGAGGAAGCAACCGTCAAAACCTTTTACAAGGAAAAGGGTCATTTCAGACTTCAGCCCGAAAATGATACAATGGAGCCCATTATTGTTAATGAGGTTTCAATTATCGGCAAGGTTGTCGGTGTTTTTCGTCAATTATGATATTGACTTTTTGTATGCTTTGGTATACAATATATAGTAAATTTACTGTTATTTTTAGGAGGAGTCATGAGTAAAAAACTGTTTACATCAGAGTCGGTTACTGAGGGACATCCCGATAAAATATGCGACCAGATTTCCGACGCTGTTCTTGATGAAATATTAAAGCGGGACCCGATGGCAAGAGTTGCCTGCGAAACAACCTGCACCACAGGAATAATTTCTATTATGGGAGAAATAACCACAAGCTGTTATGTTGATTTTCCAAAGATTGCCAGAAATGTTGTTTTGGACATAGGCTATGACCGCGCAAAATTCGGCTTTGACGGGACGACCTGTGCGGTTGTTACCGCAATAGACGAACAGTCCCCGGACATTGCACAGGGAGTTGATTCCGGTTACGAAAACCGCGAGGAAGGCGGGAATGACAGCGAAAACTCCACCGGTGCCGGTGACCAGGGCATGATGTTCGGATACGCCTGTGACGATACACCGGAATATATGCCCATGCCTATATCCCTTGCTCATAAAATGGCAAAAAGGCTTACCGAGGTCAGAAAGGACGGTATGCTTGATTATCTTCGCCCCGACGGCAAGACTCAGGTAACCGTAGAATATGACGGAGATGAGGTAAAGAGAATTGATACGGTTGTAGTATCTTCCCAACATTCTCCCGACGTTTCAATTCAAAAGCTCAGAGATGATATAAAAAGAGAGGTTATTCTCCCCACCATCCCCTCAGAGCTTATTGATGAAAATACCAAGTTCTTTATAAATCCTACCGGAAGATTTGTAATCGGCGGTCCCAACGGCGACAGCGGACTTACGGGAAGAAAAATTATAGTTGATACCTACGGCGGCTGGGCGCGCCACGGCGGCGGTGCATTTTCAGGCAAAGACCCCACAAAGGTTGACCGAAGTGGAGCATATGCCGCAAGATGGATTGCCAAAAATATTGTCGCGGCGGGACTTGCAAAAAAATGCGAGGTTGAGCTTGCATACGCCATAGGCGTTGCGAAGCCTGTTTCGATAATGGTTGACACCTTCGGCACTGGCGTTATTTGTGAGGACAAAATTGAAGCGGCTGTTGAGAAGGTATTTGACCTTCGTCCTTATGCAATAATCAACAGACTTGACTTAAGGAAGCCTATATATCGCCGTCTTGCCGCATACGGTCATATGGGACGCGAAGATTTGGGCGTATCATGGGAGAAGCTTGATATGGTTGACGCACTTAAGGAAGCGGCAGGCATATGAAAGCAAACTGTGATTACTGTATAAATTATGAATATGACGAGGATTATGATTGTTACACCTGTATTATGGATTTGGACGAGGATGAAATGCGCCTGTTTATGACGGATAATTTCAAAAACTGTCCGTATTTCCGTATGGGTGATGAATATACAATCGTAAGACGTCAAAATTAAAAAACAAAGTCCCGCAGATGATGTGCTTGCAACCTGCGGGGCTTTTGATTTGCGATGAGGCTTATGTCAGAAGTTTATTTCCAGTCCGTCATATGAAGTTATAATGCCGGATTTTGCCGCTTCGACAGAAAATTCCTCAAATAAGACGTCTTTACCGTTATGAGAAAAATGATTTGAACAAAATACTGTGTGCTCGTCTGCCGCACCCATTTCCTTTAACCTGTTCATGACTTTAATGTTATCATTTAGGTTCATATGTCCTATATATGTCATTTCTTCCACATTCGCCGATGTGCAGTCCATTGACACAAAATCAAGCTTGACCTTATTTTCGGCAATATATTTCCATACACCTTCATCAAAATAATGGGTATCGTGTCCGTATAAAAGAGTTTTATTTTCATGATTGCGTATTAGGTATATTGCCGGATAAGAATGCACATCATGTATCGCCTCCATAGCCGTAACCGTATATTCGTCTATCTGCACCGGCTTATATAAGTCAAGCGGACATACCTCTACTATTCCGGTATTATCAAAGGTTTTTGAATTGATATAACCGTTTATTTTCAGCATACCTCCGCCTAAGCCATAAAGCTTAAAGGGCTTGTCTTTTCCTAAGTTTGAATACGGCGCAAATCTCATTTCTATGTCCTCGACATACAAATGATCCGTATGGGTGTGAGTTATCAGACAATGCTCCACCTTTGTCAAGTCAATTCCGTTTAAAACGCAGTGCATATATGTATCTGCCGGAAAATCAATCAACAGCTTATCATCTATAATCGCCTGAGATCTTGTTCTTATATTTTTTCCGCCTCTTTTTCTTGCCTCCATGCAAACATCACAATTGCAAAACACACCAGGTATCCCCTCGGCCGCAGCCGTTCCCAAGTATTTAATCTTCATAATAATCCTATCCTTTCAGTACGTTAAATATTTTGCGTTTATACTACGGACATTATACCATAGCTAACATGAAATTGCAATAAAAATAAAAAGAATAATTTACATAAATACATTGCTTTTTCGCAAGATATTCAAAAATAGTTTTTTCAAGACAAAATATTGTATTTATTTATTATAATTTTGCGGATTTTTGTACATTTTGTTATTGCGTTGTCAGAAAAAATATGATATAATTAAGCTATTGAGCGGTTTAACCGCACTATTTGAAAGGAGTAATAGTATGAAGTATTCAAGTGAAGTAGAAAATATGTGTCCTTTAGCTAAGGGTACATATCACGGCCCTGCTCCTATCCCTCAGGAGGGAAAATGGACACAGGCGAAGGAAATCAAGGATATTTCCGGTTTGACACACGGCATAGGCTGGTGTGCACCTCAGCAGGGTACCTGTAAGCTTACCTTAAACGTTAAGGAGGGTATTATTCAGGAGGCATTGGTTGAAACTGTGGGATGTTCCGGTATGACACATTCGGCGGCAATGGCAGCTGAAATACTTATCGGCAAAACAATCCTGGAGGCTTTAAATACAGACCTGGTATGTGATGCCATAAACACAGCCATGAGAGAACTGTTCTTGCAGATAGTATACGGCAGAACTCAGACAGCGTTCTCAGAGGATGGTCTGCCCATAGGCGCAGGTCTTGAGGATTTGGGCAAGGGCTTGCGTTCACAGGTTGGTACAACATATGCAACCTTAAAGAAGGGTCCCAGATACTTAGAGCTTGCAGAGGGATATATTACAAAGTGTGCGGTTGATGAAAACGACACAATCATCGGCTACAAGTTTGTACACCTGGGCAAAATGATGGAAATGATTAAAAACGGAATGGATGCCAACGAGGCTCTTGAAAAGGCAAGCGGCCAGTACGGCAGAGTTGATGATGCTGTTAAGCTAATCGATCCGAGAAATGAATAATGATGGGAGGTAAACTATAATGGCATTATTTGAAAGTTATGAAAGAAGAATAAACCAGATTAACGCCGAGCTTAACAAGCATGGTATTGCTTCAATTGACGAGGCAAAGGAAATCTGTGATTCATACGGCGTAGACGCATACGCTATAACAAAGGGTATTCAGCCCATCTGCTTCGAGAACGCTGCTTGGGCGTATGAGGTAGGCGCTGCAATTGCTCTTAAGGAAAAGGTTTCATCAGCAGCAGAAGCTGCCGAGATGATCGGTCTGGGACTTCAGTCCTTCTGTATTCCCGGTTCCGTTGCAGATGACCGTAAGGTTGGTCTTGGTCACGGAAACTTAGGCGCAATGCTTCTTAGAGAAGAAACAAAGTGCTTCGCATTCCTTGCAGGTCATGAGTCGTTCGCTGCCGCTGAAGGCGCTATAGGTCTTGCAAATTCGGCAAACAAGGCTCGTAAAGAACCGTTAAGAGTAATATTAAACGGTCTTGGCAAGGACGCTGCAAAGATTATTTCGAGAATAAACGGATTTACCTATGTTCAGACAAAGTTTGATTATTACACAGGTGAGCTTGCAATAGTTGAAGAAATTGCATATTCAAAGGGCGAAAGAGCAAAGGTTCGCTGCTACGGTGCAGACGATGTTCGTGAGGGCGTTGCAATAATGCACAAGGAGGGCGTTGACGTTTCAATCACAGGTAACTCAACCAACCCCACAAGATTCCAGCACCCGGTTGCAGGTACATATAAGAAGGAATGTATCGAGCAGGGCAAGAAGTACTTCTCCGTTGCTTCAGGCGGCGGTACAGGCCGTTCTCTACACCCGGACAACATGGCAGCAGGTCCCGCTTCCTACGGTATGACCGATACAATGGGACGTATGCACTCAGACGCACAGTTCGCAGGTTCGTCCTCAGTTCCGGCTCACGTTGAAATGATGGGCTTAATCGGAATGGGCAACAACCCGATGGTCGGCGCTACAGTTGCCGTTGCAGTTGCTGTTGAAGAGGCATTAAAGGGCTGATTTTAATAAAAATCGCATAAACGGATTTAACCCATATTCCGTAAATACTTTAAATTAAGAAAGATTTTTAATACCGCGTCCGAAAATCGGGCGCGGTATTTATAAGTTCCATTATTTTTTTTATTGCATCAGCCTTTAAGCCATGCGCCTTTTGTAAAATCCGGTATGTTAACAGGAATTCCTCCGCATGCCACAGAATGCTCCGATAAAGCGGAAATAGCC
>JAQXZB010000033.1 GCA_029226975.1 Clostridiales bacterium
AAAATCGCTTTATGCTATAAACAAACCTCACCACAGGGGCGTCCATGTACGCCTTCGGGCAAGGATTTTTAGGCTTAACGCCTAAAAATCTTCGGTTTGTTCATTCTGCACTATTTTGCCGCACCCCCAAGAGGCTGTTGCAGTTTTGCAACAGCCTCTTCTATTTTTATACTTGCTTTTTTTATTCGGATATTATATAATGGAAGTATTATATAATACGGAGGTTAGCTATGAAAAACAAAGCAATAAAAACACTTATATGCTTGGGAGTTACACTGCTTTTCGGCGGGGTGAGCTTCTATTTGACCCTTCCCGCTCTTAATATCCATTCAATGGATTTTTACAGCTTTTTGCTGTCCTTGGCGGTGGTTTACATTGTCTGCTCGCTTGTGGTGTCGGGCTTTAGATCCCCCGGCGGCTTTAAGGGGTATTTGACCTTTATCAAAAACCAATGCCGCGTCATGGGTATTCTTGCCCTGGCGGTCATTGCGGTTATTGCCGTAGGCAGACTTTTGTCCTGGCAGGTTATCCGCGCCGGCGCATATAAAAATCTTCTTACTGTAGAAAACGGCGATTTTTCCAAAGACGTTACGGAAATTTCCGTTGACGATATACCCATGCTTGACCGCGACAGCGCCCAGCGTTTGGGCGACAGGAAGCTGGGCGAGCTTTCGGACATGGTAAGCCAGTTTGAGGTGGCGGACGATTATTCACAGATAAACTACAACAACCGCCCCGTTCGTGTTACGCCCCTTGAATACGGTGATTTGATAAAATGGTTTAACAACCGCCAAGAGGGACTTCCCGCCTACCTGGTAATAGATATGGCAACTCAGGCGGTGGACGTGGTGCGCCTTGACGAGGGAATAAAATATTCAAAATCCGAGCATTTGGGCAGAAACCTTTACCGTCATATCCGTTTTCATTATCCGGGGTATATGTTCTCTGAGCCTACCTTTGAGGTTGACGAGGAGGGAAATCCTTATTGGATATGCCCCAGAGTTATCAAGAAAATCGGTCTGTTCGGCGGCAGCGACATAAAAGGCGCGGTGCTTGTAAATGCCGTAAACGGAGAATGTGAATACAAAGAGGAGGTTCCCAAGTGGGTTGACCGTCTGTATCCGGCGGAGCTTATCACCGAGCAGTACAACTACTACGGCCGCTTTATAAACGGCTTTATAAATTCGGTGTTTGGTCAAAAGGGCGTGACCTCCACCACCTCCGGCTACAATTACATTGCCTTAAACGACGATGTGTATATGTACACCGGCATAACCTCCGCGGGCAGTGACCAGTCCAACATCGGCTTTATACTGTCAAATCAGCGTACCAAGGAAACGAAGTTCTATTCGGTTGCCGGAGCTACGGAGCAGTCGGCAATGGCTTCTGCGGAGGGCGTTGTTCAGCATTTGGGCTACAGTTCAACCTTCCCGCTGCTTTTAAACGTTGCAGGAGAGCCGACATATTTTATGTCCTTAAAGGACAATGCAAACCTTGTAAAAATGTACGCAATGGTAAATGTCAGACAATATCAGATAGTGGGCACAGGCGCTTCATACCGGGAATGTGAGCAGAAATATACCGAGCTTTTAAGCTCCAACAGCATAATCGACCCCACTTCAAGCGAACGCCAAACCATAGAGGGAACGGTGACGCAGATACGCACAGCGGTAATTGACGGCAATTCCTACTATTATATAGAGCTTGACCAAAGCGGCAAATTCTATGAAATATCCGCCGCCGACAACCGATCCGTTATAGCAATAAATACCGGTGACCGGGTCGAAATAGAAGCGGATACTTCGAAATCGGATATTATTTGCGCTTATGGAATAAACAGGAAATAAATTTTCAATATATCCTATTATGGGTAATTTTTTCGGCAAATTTTTGTCGAAAAATATTTCTTAAACCTATTGCATTTTCACGCGGTTTAAACTATAATAGTATAGTAAGTAATTTGAAAATGCGAACGAAAGAAATGTGGGTTGTATGAAAGAGGATGTTTTAGATCAGGTTTTAACGGACGCGGAGGATGATTTCACCCCCGTTGTCCTTGGTGAGGACACTCAGGAGCCGCAGGAGGAGACTCAGGCAGAGGAGCTCCAAAAGACACAGGAGAATACCGAGGAAATTTCCGAGGAGGAGCCGGAGGTTTTTGAGGAAGATCCGGTTAAGCCCCAATTTAAGCTTAACATAAACAAAAAATACGCCGCGATTGCCCTTGGCTGTGTTATAGCGGTTTTGGCGGCAATATATTTCGGAGGAGCGATTTATTACAAAAATCGCTTTTTCTCCGGCACAACGATAAACGGCTTCGACTGCTCCGGCCTTACGGTTGAGCAAGCCCAAGAAAAGCTCAAATCCGACATTGCCGGATATACATACACGCTTGTGGAGCGTGACAAAAAAACCGAGCCGATAACCGGCGAGGAGCTTGCAATGAATCTTGAAAGCCTTGGGGACTTAAACGAGCCAAAAGCCGCTCAAAATCCCTTTAAATGGTGCTTTGACAAGGGCTCAAAGGCTCTGTCGGTAAACATAATCGTCACCATAGACGAGGCGATTTTGGGAGCAAAGGTCGCGTCATTGGAGTGTGTTTTGGAAAGCGCACAGGAGATGAACGGCGCAACGGAGCTTATAAGCTATTCGGACGGAGTATTCAGCATTGATGCCGAAAAGGAAGCGGAGGATGACGGAAGAAAGGGACTTGCACTTAAATATATGTTCCCCATATTCCCCGGTCAGCAGTTTTACGCCGTTCCCAACTTTTCAAAAAATATAGTAAGCGTGAGCAAGCTTACCGAAGCCATCAAAAACGGTATGTACGCTCTTGAGCCGAGCTTGGATTTGGAAGCGGCGCAGTGCTATGTCAACATAGCCGAGGAAAACAATATGCAGCGTGCCATCGATACCATGAACCGCTATGTCAGCGCAAAGGTGGACTACCTGCACGGTGATGAGATTATTCCCCTGGACTGCGGCTCCATAAATTTATGGGTATCTGTGGACAACAATTACAACGTATACCTTGACGAGGATCAGGTTGCGGATTTTGTAAACGGAATTGCTCAAAAGTATAACACCATAGGCACATCGCGCACCCTTGTGACCTCCTACGGCGAAACCGTTTCGGTTTCCGGCGGAGATTACGGCTGGAAGGTTGACGTGGAAGCGGAAACAGACGCCCTGTGCGAGATTATAAGAAACGGCGAGCAGACCCAAAGAGAGCCGATATATTCCAAAAAGGCGGCTTCTCACGGCTCAATCGATGTGGGAAATACATATGTTGAAATAAGCATAGGCTCACAGCATTTGTGGTTTTATAAAGACGGCGGCGTGATTGTATCAAGCGACATCGTATCCGGCAATCCCTATGCCGGGAACGCAACACCCACCGGTATTTACAGCCTGAAGTACAAGGAAAGAAACGCAACCCTTGTGGGCGAGAATTACAGAACGCCGGTAAGCTACTGGATGCCCTTTAACGGCGGTGTGGGAATGCATGACGCAAACTGGAGAGGTGCATTTGGCGGCAGCATATATTTGGGCGGCGGCTCTCACGGCTGCATAAATCTTCCCCCGTCAGTGGCGGGACAGATTTACGGAGCCATAGACCCCGGCACACCGATTGTGGTATATTAAGGCAAACAAAAAACGGACTTGAATTGTCCGTTTTTTTATACCTTATAAAACATACCGTTTTTATAATCCGCCGCCGCCATCTGCTTTGCCTTTTTATGCTGCATTTTGCCGTTTGAGGTCTTGGGCAGCACCTTTTTAAAGCGGTACAGGCGCGGTCTTTTCTGCTCCGTTAAAACCATGCCCTCCCGGCAGTATTCGTCCAGCTCGCTCACCTCAAGGCTTCTGTCCGATTTAACCACATAGGCGGCTATTATCTCCTCTGTGTCCTCTACCGAGGTGACAACACATTCGGCAACCTTGGGGTGTGCATTTAAAAATTCCTCTATTTCCGCCGGATAAATCTTCTCGTCACCGCAGATTATCATATCGTCATTTCTGCCCACAATGGTTATCATTCCGTTTTCGTCCCAGGTGCCTATATCGCGGGTGTAAAGATACCCCTTGTAATAACGGCTTCCGCCGCCGTCCGCACCTTTGCAGTAATGCCCCGAGGATTTGGCAAGGGATTTTATTATTATTTCGCCCTGTGTTTCGTTGTCCTTTGCAACGGTTTCCTCCGGCTCGGCGTCATGGTCATCGTAGATTTTTACAAGCCTTACATCATCATCGGCGCAGGCTGTTCCCACGCTTCCCGAATAAAAGGGCAGCTTGTCGGGAGTTAATATGGTATTATAGAAGGTTTCGGTTGTGCCGTAGCCGTTGTAGAGCTTCGGACACAGTGTTTGGCGGTACATAAGACATTCTTCCCTGCCCAACATTCCTCCAACGGAAACAATGCACCTTAATGACGCAAGATTTCTGTCCTCCTTCTCCTGGGCGGCGGCAAGCATATTAAACGCCGAGGGCATTCCCGCCGCAACCGACACCTTGTATTTTTCTATACATTCAAGGCTTTGTGACGCTTCAAAGCTGTCCTGCACAATCAGCGCTGCGCCGGCATACAATGCCGCCGCCGGACCACCGCAGTGCAGACCGCCCCGATGGGTCCAGGAGGCTATATTCAAAATCCTGTCCTCACAGCCCAAGCCAATCTGTATCATCATATCATGGGCGCTTAACACCTCGTTTATGCTCGTAACCGGCACGCATTTGGGTCTGCCGGTGGTTCCCGAGGTGTAAAACAGGGTTGTTTCATCATATATACAGACCTCGCTCTCGGAAGGCGCGCTGTCTTTAGCCCCCTCCGTAAAGCTTTCATAGCTTATATGACCGCCCAGGATTTTCCTGTCATGGGGAAAGTTCACTATAACCGGAAATCTTGGCTTGTGCGCCGCGGTCTCAATCGCCAGTTCGGTATCGCCGTTGTTTTCGTAAAATATTATCTGCGGCTTTGCCGCGTCAATTGCCGAAGCGGTCTGGGAGGGCGAAAGCCCCATGTATACCGGGCAGCCCACTGCGCCTATCTTTTGGCAGGCAATGTAAATAAATACAAATTCGGGGCAGTTGTTCATCTGATACATTACCCTGTCACCCCTTTTAATTCCCTGCCTTATCATGGCGTTGGCAAGACGGTTTGCCTCGGCGTTAAGCTCCGCATAATTCCACACCTCGCCGGTTTTGGGGTAAACAAGCGCGTTCCTTTTTGCAAAACGCACCGCATTTCGCTCAAAGCCCGCAATCCAGGTATATCCCCGCTCAAAGTCCGCCCTAAATCCCTCGCGAAGCGATGAACGGGAAAAAACCTCGTACTTGCTCTTTGCTTCCTCAAGGCTTTTTTCTATCTCCTCAAAAACTTTTATTACCTCCTCGTCACTGTAGCTGTAATTATTTTTATTGGCACAGTTCCCGATAAGGCGCAGCATATCGTTTATCTTCCCCGCCCGCGCGGAGGTTATCTTTTTAAACCTGTCCTTTTTTTGTGTATTCGACATGATTTTTCTCCTCACAGATATATATATATCTAAATTCTATCACAAATTTTGTGTTTTTGCAATTATTATCTCCACACAGCCCGAATTTTTACTTTATTTTAAAAATATAGTAAAAATTTTTAATTTTTGGCTACTACATTCCAAAAATACAGTCAATATTTTTTACAAAATCCTCGGAAGTTGCATTATATTTAAAAAATACAGTATTTTCATTCCAAAAACCCATGTTAGCCTTAAATAATATATTTTATGGCTTGCAAAAAGACGGTAACAATGGTATAATGAAAATATGAAGAAGAATAACAAGAAACAAATCCATATTTTTGCCGGCCATTTCGGCAGCGGCAAGACAGAGACGGCGCTTAATTTCGCACGCAGGCAGCGGGAAGCGGGAAAAAGCGTCGTAATTATTGACATAGATACGGTAAATCCTTATTTCCGTACCAATGATGCGGAAAAGACCCTAAAAAAGCTGGGCATTCGCCTTATCAGCACTGCCTACGCTTCCACCAATATCGATATGCCCATAGTGCCGCCCTCGGTGCTTGGCGTGTTTGACAGCCCGGAGGAGATAGTTATCTTTGACGTGGGCGGAGATGAGGACGGTGCATATGCTTTAGGGCAGTACTGTCGCCTTTTTGAGGAGCATGGCTTTAATATGCACTTTGTAATTAACACAAGGCGGCCCTTAACGCCGGATGTAAAATCGCTCCTTGAAATGGCAGGCGAGATTGAAAACGCTTCAAGGCTTCGGTTCTGCGATATTTACAACAATACCAATATTGCCGATGAAACCGATACGGCGGTGCTTTTGTCCGGCGGAGAGATTGCCGAGGAGTTAGGCAGACAGATGGGCATACCCGTTGCGTATCACTGCGGAACAAAGAACACAATAGCGGGACTTCCCAAGGGAATGAAGGCTTTTGAGATGAATATAACAATTAAAAATGTTTTTTAGAAAGAGAGTGACTGTGTGAAAAAGGTTATAATCAATGAGGAACGCTGCAAAAGCTGCGGTCTTTGCATGGACGCGTGTCCGAAAAAAATAATCGGCGCTGCCGCAAGCCGCAGGAACACTCAGGGCTACCGCCCCGCCGAGGTAAAGGCTCCGTCGGAGTGTATCGGCTGCGCTTTTTGCGCAACGGTTTGTCCGGACTGTGCAATAACAATTTATGAGGAGGGCTAAGGAATGGGAGAAAAGGTACTTATGAAAGGCAACGAGGCAATCGGCGAGGCTGCCATTCGTTCGGGCTGCCGTCATTTCTTCGGCTACCCCATAACTCCGCAGACGGAGCTTTCCGCTTACATGGCAAAGAAAATGCCCAAAATCGGCGGTACATTTTTACAGGCGGAATCGGAAATAGCCGCCATTAACATGGTTTTCGGCGCGTCCGGTGCGGGAGTTCGGGCAATGACCAGCTCCTCCAGTCCCGGCATCAGCCTTAAATCCGAGGGAATAAGCTATATTGCGGCCGGTGATTTGCCCGCGGTTATCGTAAACATCATGCGCGGCGGTCCGGGGCTTGGCGGTATTCAGCCGGCTCAGTCCGATTATTTTCAGGCTACAAAGGGCGGCGGCCATGGCGATTATCATTTGATAGTCCTTGCGCCCAACGGCGTGCAGGAGCTTGCAAACCTGACCGCCGACGCTTTTAACATATCCGACGAATACAGAATACCGGTTATGCTTTTGGGTGACGGAACAATCGGTCAGATGATGGAGCCGGTGGACTTTGACGAGATACCAAAGCCCGTATATGCCCACAAGCCCTGGGCGGTAAACGGAACAAAGAACAAGCGCGCGGCAAACTGCGTAAAAACACTTTATCTTACCCCCTCCGAGCTTGAGGACAGAGTAATTGAAAGATATGAAAAATACGAAATCGTAAAGGATAAGCTTCAGCGCTGGGAGGAGCATGACACAGAGGATGCGGACATAATAGTTTCCTCCTACGGCATAACCTCGCGCGTTGTGGAAACAGCGGTAAAGCAGTTAAGGAGCGAGGGCTTTAAGGTGGGAATAATCCGTCCCATAACCCTGTGGCCCTTCCCCGAAAAGGCGTATAAAGCGGTACATCCGAAGGCATTTTTATCGGTTGAGATGAGCATGGGGCAAATGGTTGAGGATATTAAGCTTGCGTGCGAATGCAGCGCACCGGTATATTTTACGGGAAGAACGGGCGGAATTATCCCCACTCCCGATGAGGTAATCGCAAAAATAAAGGAAATCGCAGGGGAGGTCAAAATCAATGGCTAAGGTTATTTTTGAAAAGCCCAAGGCTTTGGGCGACAAGCCCTTTCATTACTGTGCAGGCTGCTCCCATGGTGTGGTTCACCGTCTGGTGTGCGAGGTCTTGGACGAGCTTGACTTAACCGGGGACGCGGTATGCGTTGAGCCTGTGGGCTGTTCGGTTACTGCAGATGAGTATTTTAATTTTGACGTTATTCAGGCGGCGCACGGACGCGCTCCGGCAGTGGCAACGGGAATAAAGCGCGCACTGCCCGAAAACATAGTTTTTACCTACCAGGGTGACGGCGACCTTGCCGCAATAGGTACGGCGGAAACTGTTCATTCGGCGGCAAGAGGTGAAAATATAACGGTTATATTTATAAACAACACCATCTACGGCATGACCGGCGGGCAGATGGCGCCCACCTCACTGCCGGGACAGGTTACACAAACCTCGCCCTACGGCAGAGATCCCAAGGTGCAGGGATACCCGATAAGGGTATGCGAAATGCTTTCCTCCCTTGACGGTCCCTCCTTTATAGCCCGCTGCAGTGTGGACAGCGTAGCACACATACGCGACGCGAAAAAGGCTATAAAAAAGGCGTTTGAATATCAAAAGGCGGGCAAGGGGCTTTCCTTTGTGGAAATTTTAAGCATTTGCCCCACAAACTGGGGAATGTCGCCCAAGGAAGCGATAAAGCGCCTGCAAGATGAGATGATTTCATATTATCCCCTCGGAATATACAAGGATGAGGAGGTCAAGGACAATGAATAACTGTGAAATGATTTTGGCGGGCTTCGGCGGCCAGGGCATACTCTTTGCGGGCAAAATCCTTGCCCATGCGGCAATGCTAAAAAATAAGCAGCTTTCCTGGCTCCCCTCCTACGGACCGGAAATGCGCGGCGGCACTGCCAACTGCCATGTTATAATCTCGGACGAGCCGGTAGGCTCACCCATTATAACGGAGCCTGACGTGCTTGTGGCGATGAACGCACCCTCCCTCGACAAATTCGAGGGCGCAATGGCGCCGGGCGGCATAATCTTTGCCGACAGCTCGCTTATACAGAAAAAAGCCGAAAGAAACGATATAAAGGCAATTTACATTGCCGCAACCGAAATTGCCGACAGCATGGGAAACAAATCCCTTGCGAACATGGTAATGCTCGGCGCGGTTATCAAGGAAACCGGCTTATTCACCCTTGACGAAATAGAGGAAACGATAACCCGTTCCGTCCCGGCAAAAAAAGCGGCTCTTGTTGAGCCTAACATAAACGCCGTTAAGGCGGGCTTCGGACTTTAACCGCATACAATCAGAGGCTGTGATAAAAAAACAGCCTCTCAGACCGTCGACAAATTGGTCAGACCGTGCGGGACTTTAAATCAAAAACAAAAATATAATGTCTTACATTACCAAAGGCATTCCATCGAGGAATGCCTTTGGTATGCACTTTTCGCGAAAATAAACTCTACCGTACCCTCGTACGCCTACGAGTTCATTTTCGCAAAATCTGACTCAATTTCTCGCAGTCTGTTATTTTTTTGCTCTTTTTCTTGACAAACGGCGCATATAAATATATAATTAAAGAAAAAAGGCAAGTGAGACATATTATGACATTAAAGGACCTTGAAACGGGAAAAAGCGCGCTCGTTGAAGCCGTTGGCGGTGAGGGCGCTTTAAGACAGCATTTTCTTGATATGGGAGTTATACCCGGCGCGGAGGTAACTCTCGTTAAATACGCGCCCATGGGCGACCCCATGGAGCTTCGTATTCATGGCTATGAGCTTACACTGCGTATAGCCGACGCGGAAAAAATCGAAATTTCACCGATACATACAGCCGACAGAATAACCGAGCAGCCACCCCAAAGAAGTGTACATAAGGCAAAGCATCCGGGGCTTGGCGAGGGGGGAAAGTACCATGTTAAAGCGGACGAACACCCGCTTGCGGAGGGTACAATTCTCACCTTTGCCCTGGCGGGCAATCAAAACTGCGGCAAAACCACCCTTTTTAATCAGCTTACCGGAGCAAATCAGCACGTGGGAAACTTTCCGGGCGTGACCGTAGACCGTAAACGCGGCTCTATAAAGTCACATCCCGATACCGAAATAACCGACCTGCCCGGTATTTATTCCATGTCCCCCTACAGCAGTGAGGAAATAGTTACAAGACAGTTCATTATAGACGAGAAGCCAAAGGGAATTATAAACATCGTTGACGCTACCAACATTGAACGAAATCTGTACCTTACCATTCAGCTTATGGAGCTTGACATTCCCATGGTGCTTGCCCTTAACATGATGGATGAGGTCAGGGGCAACGGCGGCAGCATACGCATAAACGAAATGGAGGAAATGTTAGGTATTCCCGTTGTTCCCATTTCCGCCGCCAAAAATGAGGGCGTTGACGAGCTTGTGCGCCACGCCGTCCATGTGGCACGATACCAGGAACGTCCCGGAAGAAACGATTTTTGCACCCCCTCCGACCACAACGGCGCAGTTCACCGCTGTCTGCATGGAATAATGCATCTTATCGAGGACCATGCCGCTGATGCCGAAATACCCTTAAGGTTTGCGGCAACAAAGCTTATCGAGGGTGACGAGATGATTTTGGAGAGCCTTAAGCTTTCCGAAAACGAAAAGGAAACTCTTGAGCATATAATCTCACAAATGGAGGATGAACGGGGGCTTGACCGGGCGGCCGCCATTGCGGATATGCGCTTTTCATTTATACAGCGGCTTGTATCAAAGACCGTCATAAAACCCAAGGAAAGCAAGGAGCGGGCAAGAAGCCGCAAAATAGACGCACTGCTTACCGGCAAATACACCGCAATACCGTTCTTTATACTCATAATGGGGCTTGTGTTCTATCTTACCTTTAACGTCATAGGAGCATGGCTTCAGGGGCTTTTGGAGGGCGGTATAGATCTGCTTACCGACATATGCGACAGGGCTTTGGGCGCATGGAACGTAAACGAAGCGATACATTCCCTCATAATAGACGGTATTTTCACCGGCGTGGGCAGTGTTTTAAGCTTCCTGCCGATTATAGTAACGCTGTTTTTCTTCCTGTCGCTTTTGGAGGATACGGGATATATGGCGCGGGTGGCGTTCGTTATGGATAAGCTTTTGAGGAAAATCGGGCTTTCGGGGCGCAGTATTGTTCCCATGCTCATAGGCTTTGGCTGTACCGTACCGGGAGTTATGGCAAGCAGAACGCTTCCCTCGGCAAGGGACAGGAAAATGACGATACTTTTAACGCCCTTTATGAGCTGTTCGGCAAAGCTGCCGATTTATGCGTTCTTTACCGCCGCATTTTTCCCAAACCGGGGCGGCTTAATAATGGTCGGGCTGTATTTTACCGGAATACTTGCCGGGATTATAACCGCGCTCATATTCAAGGGCAGTCTGTTTAAGGGCGAGGCTGTGCCCTTTGTTATGGAACTGCCCAACTACCGTATGCCCGGCATGAAAAACGTTGCCCGTCTTTTATGGGAAAAGGCGAAGGACTTTTTGCAAAGAGCCTTTACGGTAATATTTATAGCAACAATAATTATATGGTTTTTACAGAATTTCAACCTGCATCTCAGCATGGTAAGCGACTCAAAGGACAGTCTGCTTGCCGCCGCGGCGGGACTTATCGCGCCCGTATTAAAGCCCTTGGGGCTGGGCGACTGGCGCATTTCCACCTCGCTGATTGCCGGCTTTATGGCAAAGGAAAGCGTGGTTTCAACACTTACGGTGCTGTTCGGCTCGGCACAGGCGCTCGCACAGGCACTGACGCCTTTAAACGCGCTGTCACTTCTGGTATTCTGTCTGCTCTACACGCCCTGCGTTGCGGCAATAGCCTCAATAAAGCGTGAGCTTGGCTCCGGCTGGGCCGCCTGGGTTGTGATAGGTCAATGTGCAATAGCATGGATTGCGGCACTGGCAGTGCGCCTTATCGGCTTAATGATAGGAATGGGATAAAAACCCAAAGGCATTCCTCGATGGAATGCCTTTGGTAATATAATAAAGCATATTTTTACTTTTGATTTAAAATCCCGCACGGTCTGACCAATTTGTCGACGGTCTGAAACAGGGCTTACCGCCCTGTTTTTTTATGTCTAATCTTTTTTCTTATCCGTTAATATATAATAATTAAGCTGTCTGTAGCGGTTGAGCAATTCGTCGCCTTTTTCATCGCTGTTATGCCATACGCCGGTGTTGTCATAATACCCGGTGGCGTTCATCAGCGGATACTTCGCCTTTACCTCGTCAAGGAATTTATTCATGCCGTTCTTGGGCAGTCCCGCGGTTTCCAGAAGCAGATTTTGCAGATAGTTCATGCTTATCTGCACATTGTCCTGCGCCGCTATGTCAAAGTTTGCCCACAGCACAAAGGGTACCTTATATCTTGCAAGCATTTCCTCCGTTGTAAAGCTTCCTAAGCTTTTGCCCATAAGCTCCTCGTAAAACTCGGTTTCCACTGCCGGGTCATGGTCGCCGAACAGAAGAATTATCGTAGGCTCCTCAAAGTCCTCGAAATATTCCACAAGCTCCTTAAACGCCTTGTCCGACTCGCGCACCAGTGACAAATACTGCTCCGCCTGGGGATAATCGCCTTTCATGTCCGTTATATGCACAATGTTCTCCCAGCCGCCCAAATAATAGTTATAGCCGCCATGATTTTGCATTGTGATATTGAATATGAACATGGGCACATTGGGCTTTTTGTTCTCAAATCGGCTTATTGCCGCGTTATATGAGGTTCTGTCGCTTATATAACAGCGCACATACTCAAAATCACTTGCCGGATAATACTTGTCTAAATTATCAAGGCTTATAAAATTGTTAAAGCCCAAAAGTCCGTATACCTTGTCCCTGTTCCAACAGCGGGCATAGTAGGGATGCAGAGCCTCGGTCTGATAGCCCAAGCCGTTTAAATAATTGGTCAAAGAATACGGCTCGCTCTTGCTCATAAACTGCAAATACGGCGCGGAGCCGGTGGGCATCATCGCCATGGAAATGCCCGTCAAAAACTCGAACTCGGAATTGCAGGTATAGCCGCCGAAAGGCGAAACAAGCAAATCTCCTCTTATGGTATTTTTCTTTAAGCTGTTTATATACGGAAGATATTCGTAATCCGTCTTAAAATCGCCAATCTTTGACATATCCGTAAGGCTCTCGTTCATCACCACCAAAATATTGGGAAGCTTTGACTTGTCCACATTCTCCGCAGGCTTCGACAAAAGCTCCTTACAAGCCTGTGCGTCATAGCCCTCGGGCTTTTCAAGGCGCATTTTTCTCACGTTTATATAGAAGCTCAGGGCAGTGCCGTGAGTATTGTTTGCATGGTACTGATCGAAAATATCGATATTAACTCCGCTGTAATCCCCCGCCGAGAAGCCCAGCATTATCCCAAAACACAGCACCAGACCTGCCGCGGGGCATATAAGCTTGTAATGCTTAAAGCTCATTTTAAGGGGGAATTTGAACACAAGCACCACTGCAAAGACCGTAAGCACCGTTCCCAAAACAATCTGATACTGCATGGTGAAGCTGTACTGTTCCGCCACCTGCATTGCAGTGCCCACCGCTAAAAAATCACTGGGAATAAGCGGAGAGCCTCTTAACAGGTTTAATATAAAGCTGACAATATTAAACGTAAAGGAAATAATCAGCGTTGCGATTGCGGCAAAGCGCGTGCTTCGGCTTAGGGCAAACATCAGAGCCATAAGCGCCAGATAAATGAGTATATTCTGAAAATAAATCCCTATCGTATATTCGGCAAGCCCCGCAAACATCATCGAAATCTGCATACACAAAAACGGCGTAACTGCGGTGACAAAGATACCCAAAATACGCTCGGTTATCTTATCGAAATTGAATTTAAGCGAAATAAGCGCCCAAACCGCCGCCGTTACCACATATGACATTATATACTCGAATGTGCAGAACTCATCCTCAAACACAAACAGTGATGTGTTCACACTTATAAACGTCCACAGTGCAAGCGTAATCACACTGGCGGACGCAACCTTCCATAATTTATTAACCGAAATCATTTTATACCTCGTTTTTACATATATATTACTTATTCTATCATAAAATCGATGATTATTCAAGGCTAATTATTAAATTTTATTGCCCGGACAGGAAAAAAACCGCCCCTTTTTGTCGAGGCGGTTTGGGGGCTTACCGGATTTCTCCGGCAGATGTATTTGTGAGGTCATACATATTATACCCCCGCTGCTTGTTTTTATACTTAAAATAATCAGTCTAAATGAAAAACCGGGTGCAGGTCAACCGAAACAGGGCTGTTGTCGGGATTGGTTTCCATTATGTCCGCCATAAAATCCCACCATTTCCTGTTGATTGCCGTATCCGCGCCTTTTGCCCACAGCTCCTCGTCCTCAATCTCGATATAGCCGTAAAGCACCATTGTTTCGGTGTCCAAAAAAATCGAGTAGTTTCTGCCGCCATGCTCGTGAATCATGTCCTGCATTTCGGGCCACAGCTCGTTGTGACGCTTTTCGTACTCCGCCGCCATGCCCTCGTAGAGCTTCATCTTAAAACCTTTTCTTATCATTTTACTCCCTCCATTAGCTTAATTTCTTTACTGCCTCAATCGCTATCGCACATTCCACGCGCTTCTTCTCAAACTCGCAGGCAAGCTCATAGGGCTTGTTAATATCGCCGTTGAAGTTGTATGCGTTGGCGCTGCAGCCGCCGCTGCAATAGAATTTTGCGAAGCAGTTTTTGCACTTTTCCTTTGTGTATATATTGGACTTTTCAAAATAGTTCTTTATATCCTCGTCTATTTTGCCGTCAAATACATTTCCCATCTTGAATTTTTCGTTGCCCACAAACTGGTGACAGGGATAAATATCCCCCTGCGGCGTCACAGCCAAATATTCATGTCCCGCACCGCAGCCCGAAAGCCGCTTTATGGCACAGGGTCCCTGGTCGAGGTCTACCATGAAATGGAAGAAGTTAAAGCCCTTTCCCTCTTTCCAGCGTTTTATATACTCCTCGGTCAGCTTGTCATACTCCGCCTTTACCGTTTCTATATGCTCGTCGGTCAGGGCGTAGTCCTCGCTGTAGGGCGCGACAACCGGCTCAACGCTTGTCTGCTTAAAACCCAAATCCGCCAAATGTATAACGTCCTTGGCAAAATCCGCATTATATGCGGTAAACGTGCCTCTTACATAGTAGTTGTCCTGGTTTCGACTGTTTGCCAAATCGATAAACTTCGGTACAATGGTATCGTATGTGCCGCTTTTATCCACTCTGTAGCGAACGCGGTCGTTGGTTTCCTTTGTTCCGTCAATGGACAGCACAACGTTTGACATATTCTCATTGATATAGCTTTTTATTTCGTCATTTAACAGTACGCCGTTTGTGGTTATGGTAAATCTGAAATTCTTGTCATAAAGCTTTTGCTGCTCCTTGGCATACTCGGTGATTTCCTTTACCACATCAAAATTCATCAGCGGCTCACCGCCGAAAAAGTCAATCTCGATATTGCGGCGGTTTTGGCTGTTTGCTATGACGAAATCAATGGCTTTCTTGCCCACCTCGGCACTCATAAGGCTTCTGCCGCCATGAAATTCGCCGGTATCGGCAAAGCAGTATTTGCACCTTAAATTACAGTCATGGGCAACGTGCAGACAAAGCGCCTTCACGACCGATTTCTTGTTCCAGTTTTCGGCTATATCCTTGTAGCAGTCCTCGCAAAAAAGCCTGCCCTCGCGCTTTAGTGCGCATATTTCCGCATACGCTTCCTCTAACTCCCCTTCGGGATAGTTCATGGCTTCCTTTATATAATCGGGACATTTATTTTCAGCCATAAACGGCTCAAGAATATAATCGAGCATATCATAGACAATATCGTCCACAACGTGCACCGCACCGGAATATATATCCAAAACTATATTCAGTCCCAGTTGTTTGTATTTATGTATCACTTTTGTTCCCCTGTCTTTGTAAAAATTAAATCGGCTGCCGCTTATCGAACACGGCAGCCCTTTTTGCGATTATTCAGCGTGCTCACACTTCTGGTTAGCAACCGTGCAAGAAGTCTTGCAAGCCGACTGACATGATGTCTGGCACTCGCCGCAGCCGCCCATCTTGGCAGTATCCTTAAGATTTGCCTTGTTCAATGTCTGAATGTGCTTCATATCCTTAACCTCCTGTTATATAAAATCCAATGTCAAGGACACTCCCCAACATTATACATTTACATTATAGCATATATCCCGTAAAAAGAAAAGGGTTTTTTTGATTTTTCCCGAAATTTTCTGTTATTTCCCGATAACCGCACCGAAAAACGCGCATATAAGCGTTCCGGGAATAAGGAGCAGAAAGCGGGTGTTAAGCTTTACCGCGCCGTTTACCGCCGCCGACATGATAATCAGCATTACTATGTACAAAACAGCCACAAGCATACAGTTTATTAAAATCCTCTTTTGACAGCTCTTTGCGGTTATTGCCGAGCCTGCCGTAACCCCCGCCGCACTGACGGCGTATATGAGAGCAGTCACCACATTATCCGCCGCCCTTGCAAAATAAGCCAGAAGCGCCGCAAGCATGAGCGCGGCAAAGGTTATAATAACCGCCGCAAAAAATCCCTTTAATACAGCCTTTATATCCAAAGCAAAAAGCCTCCTTCATATATCCTACTACAAATATATGAGGAAGGCTTCATAGCTATGTTGAATTTCTCAAAAATCCGCCGTCAGTTTGAAAGCTTCTGTTCAACCGTTCTTATGGCGTCTCTTTCTATTTTGAGATAGCTTTTTTCGGTCTGTGTGCCGACATTACCGGTTTCTATGGTAACGGTATTGTCCTTAATTTTCTGAACCTTGCCGATAATTCCGCCGATGGTAACGATCTTGTCACCTATCTTCATGGCGTCAATCTGCTTTTTAAGCTCCTTTTCCTTCTTGCGCTGAGGTCTTATCATCATAAGATACAAAAGCACCATTACCGCAATCAAAGGTAAAAAGGTTGTTATCATAGCCGCAACGCCGCCTGCTGTTCCTGCCGCTCCCGCAGCCTGACCTGCCGTATCGGCTGCCGGCTCCGCATATGCAACTATTGTCTGAAATAAATTCATTTGTTCGTTCTCCTTTACAATTTGATATAAGCGCATATATAATCATATCATAAATGCATTGGTTTTTCAAGAGCAAATAATGAATTTTTTTAATCTTTTTCGTAAATTTTCCTCAAGCCCTCTGCCATTGACTTAAGCTTTTCGCCCTTTGCGATAAGTCTGCCGTGTTCTCTTACATGGCAATGCTGATTGTCAAAAACGGACGTGCGGCTCGAATATTCGGATAAAACGCATATGCTGCCGAAATATTCGCCTTTGTTTTCCTTATTAAATCGGTTGCAGCACAGAAGCATTACATATATATCATCTATCTTGTAAAGCTCACAGCTCTCATATATTTCCCCGTCAAGGCGCATGAGCGCATCGCACACATCGTCAAAGCTGTCAAAGTAAAAGGTTTCGGTTCTGTCGGGGCTTTTTTTAACTCTTGCGGTTATATGTCTCGGACCCTTTTTTATGAGGGGTGCGTCCCCAAGCTTGCTGACCGTTATTACCAAGCCCTCGCGGATGCTTTTTGCTTCGACAACTATCTGACCGCTGTACGGGTTAAAGCCGGTTTCCTCTCTTATGACCTCCATTACATGAATGAGAAATCTGTTTAAAACATTCTTATCATCGTTTAAAGTATGTACGTTTATGTCAAGACCCACAAGGTCATCGCTGGTGAGCATGACAACTATTTTGTTCTGGGCTAATCTTTCAATTCGCATAGATATGTCCTTTCCGGCTAAAACCACAAGATATGGTAAATTAACCTCGGTATATTTAATATTATATCATATATTTTGTATTTTGTGAATACATTTTAAGAAAAAATTTTTATAAATATATGGAACACTCTCCACAAACTCAAATAACAGGTATAATATTCTTGTTTGTGTCAATACTAAAAATACAAGTTTCGGAAAGGAATGATAGTATGAAAAACGAACAGGAACAAAAATCCAAGAGGCTGCCGGGCTTCTACATAGCACTTTGCTGCTGTGTTCTTGCCATTGGTATTGCCGGATATTTCAGTGAGAGAGCCGCAAAAAAGGACGTGGATACCGAATCGGTGTTCACCGCTTCAACCCTCTCCCCCGACATTGCGCGAACCGATGAGGACAGCGCGCCCACCTTCAGCGGCGCAAAAGAAACCGTCCCCCCGGCAACCGAAGCCCCAAAAAGCGAGGAAACCATAAATATCGAGCCGGCTGTGGAGGACTATGCCGTAGATAACCCCGATGTGGAGAGTGCGGCGGTCATAGTAAGCGCCGAGGAGCCGTATTTTGCAATGCCGGCGGGCGGAGCAATCTTAGAGGGCTTCACCACCTCCCTTGCCTACAACAGTGCCACAGGCGACTACCGCACCCATAACGGTGTGGATATTGCCGCCGATGAGGGCTGCAGCGTGTGCGCCTCGGCAGACGGAACGGTTGAGGAAATAAGCGCGGACGAAATGGGACAAAACATCACCATTTCTCACCAAAACGGCATGGCAACAAAATATATGAGCTTAGGCAGCGTTGAGGACCTGTCCGTAGGCGACAGCGTAAAAGCGGGCGACGTAGTGGGTACCGTAGGCGCGCCGAAGGGCGAAAACACCTCACAGGCGCATCTGCATTTTGAGATGTACAGTGCCAACACTCCGGTTGACCCCTGCAAATATTTAAACTGATTAACAGACTGCGAGAAATTGAGTCAGATTTCGCGAAAATGAACTCGTAGGCGTACGAGGGTACGGTAGAGTTTATTTTCGCGGAAAGTGCATACCAAAGGCATTCCTCGATGGAATGCCTTTGGTATACTAAGAGATTATATTTTTATTTTTGATTTAAAATCCCGCACGGTCTGACCAATTTGTCGACGGTCTGAACCACCGGTCAGACCAGTGGTTTTGCTTATCCTAATTCAATCATTTTATCAATGCACCCAACAGCCTTTTTAATGGTTTCGGGGTCAAGCAGTATCTGTTCGCCGCCCCTGCCGTTGATGCAGTCGAGAACATCCGCAAGAGTGGTTATCCTCATGTTTTGGCATATCATGTTAATGCTCAACGGATAAAACCGCTTTTCGGGGCATTTATACTGCAAATGCTGATAAATGCTGTTTTCCGTACCGATTATAAACTCACTCGCCTCCGACTTCTCGGCATAGTCCATAATCGCCGAGGTTGAGCCGACAAAATCCGCCTGCTCCACAACCTCCGGCTGACATTCCGGGTGTACCAAGAACAGCGCGCCGGGGTGCTGCTCCTTTGCCTTTTTCACGTCTGAAGCCGTAATTTTCGCATGGGTGGGACAGCCGCCGTTTACAAGCTTTATGTTCTTTTCGGGGCATTGCTTTTGCACATACGCGCCCAAATTGCAGTCCGGTACAAATAAAATATTCTTGTTCTCTATATTGTTTACAATCTTAACAGCCGATGAGGAGGTAACGCATACATCGCATATGGTTTTTAAGTCCGCGGTGGTGTTAATATACGCCACAACCGTATAATCGGGGTACATTTCCTTAAGCTGCGAAACAATCTCTTTGTCCATCATATCCGCCATTGCACAGCCCGCCTGCGGGTTTACCAGATAGACCGTTTTTTCGGGGGAAAGCATTTTTACGGTTTCCGCCATAAACCGCACTCCGCACATTAAAACCGTACCCTGCTTTGCCTCCTTTGCCTTAAGGCTCAGCTGATAGGAATCGCCCACAAAGTCCGCAACCTCCAAAATTTCCTCGTTTTGATAGCTGTGGGCAAGGATACATATATCCTTTTCCTTTTTAAGCCTTATAATTTCGTCCTGTACATCTCTTAACATATCAATTCTCCTTCCTTACCACAGACCTAATATATGCTGCATTCCCAGCGTTACCAGTGTTATGCCCGCCCAACAGCACAGACCCATGAATATGGGCTTTGTGCCGCTTTTTACGAGCTTCACAATATCGGTGTTAAGCCCGATTGCGGACATTGCCATTATTATAAAGAACTTTGAACAGCCCTTTAAAAATCCGAATACCGCTCCCGCACCGCTCATAACCGCCTCGTTGCTTGCCCATACAACGTTTACAACGGTTGTAATGACCGAAGCCGCAACAAAGTATACTATAAACATCGGGAATATCTTTCTCATACTGAATGACCCCTGCGAGTCGGACTTTGCCTTTTTGGCTCTGTAGAAAGCCAGTGCAAGCGTTATGGGAATTATCGCCAAGGTCCGCGTAAGCTTTACGATTGTAGCCGTATCGAGTGTGTTTGCATCGGGATGCATTCCGTCCCAAGCCGAAGCCGCCGCCGTCACCGAGGAGGTGTCGTTTACCGCCGTTCCGGCAAATAAGCCGAAGCTTGCGTCCGACATACCGAGCATTGAGCCCAAGGTCGGGAAAATCAGCGCCGCAAGTACGTTAAAGAGGAATATAACCGAAATCGACTGGGCTATTTCCTCATCGTCCGCCCCGATTACCGGTGCGGTTGCCGCAATTGCCGAGCCGCCGCAAATGGACGAGCCGACGCCTATGAGCGTTGATATTTTAGATGGCATTTTCATAAGCTTGTACAATACAAAGGATATGATAAGCGAGGTCGCTATGGTCGAAACGATTATCGGAAGCGACTGGGCGCCGGTTTTCGCGATAGTGGAAAGGTTAAGCCCAAATCCCAAAAGAATTACCGCATACTGCAATATCTTTTTCGAGGTAAATGTAATTCCGCTTGCCGCCTTGCCCTTATCCTTTACAAATAACGTAATTATCATGCCGATAAGAATTGCAAATACCGGTCCGCCCACCACAGGCACAAGCTGTCCCAAGAAATGACATGGAATTGCAATTATAAGACACAGTAATATTCCCGGTAAATTTTTTTTCATAATAATCCTCCATTCCACCGCTATGTGGCGGCACAAATCATAATGTGGAAAAGAAACCTGTCATCACTTTTGCTTCGCAAAAGCCGCACTGCGTGCGTCCGCCCTTCTTGGCGGTGAATGCAGATTGCTCGAAAGGCTGCCGCCGACGTATGTGTATACTTCAAGGCGGACTTTCGAGATGAGATGCGCAGCTTATTTTTCACATTATAAGTTTATTATACTGCATTTTAATAATAATTGCAACATTTTCGCCAAAAAAAATGCGACTGCGCATCAAATTGATACGCAGTCCGCAGATATATCCGGGAGTTTGACAGTTGAAAAGTAAAAAAATCGCTGAAAGCCGCATAAAGGCTTAATTTTTTTGTCAAATTTTCAATTTTTATCTTGCGTTCTTCTGCGTTCTGTGGTATAATAGATGTATATGGAGGTGTTTTGTATGAG
>JAQXZB010000034.1 GCA_029226975.1 Clostridiales bacterium
CAAATACGGATTTGGGGCGAAGAACTACGAAAAAAACAGCAAGAGGAGATTGTGTTTTGGAGATGAAGATTTTAGTGCTTAGTTTACTCATGTCGCTGTACGAAGCGTTAGTCACTATGGCGTTTATCATTTTGGCGTTTATCATTTTGCCGTTTGTGATTTGTTGGGTTGTTGGGAGGTTCAGGCGATGAGAACTACATTTTATGACGTATGCGAACACTGCGGGGCGCATCTTGACCCCGGTGAGCGCTGCGACTGCAAAAAAATTACCGCCTCGGAGGGAAAAAAGAAAGGAACTCCGGGCGGTGGAAAAACAAAATACTCCATCTGTATTGTACCACAAAGGGAGGTGTTTGTCAATGTTTTATTCAAATAAAAATCCGTTGGCTGAATATGCCCTTGAACGAGGGCATTACAGTGAGGACCCACCGGAAAAGCCGAGTTTGCGTTGCGCTTACTGCGATGACGGTATTTTTCCCGGTGAGCAGTATTATGATTTTGACGGCTTTGAGGTTTGCGAAAACTGCCTTGAAGACTATTTAAAGGAATATCAAAGAACAGCGTCCATATGGACGGAATGATAGAAAGGAGTTATATTATGTTAAGCAGAATTTCTACAGTTGAAATGAGCCGCGAGGAATGGCTTGAACATCGGCGCCTGGGTATAGGCGGCTCTGATGCGGGGGCAATTCTTGGCTTAAATCCCTACAAAAGCGCCTTTGATGTGTATGCCGATAAGCTCCGGCTTTTACAAGATAGACCGGACAATGAGGCGATGCGGCAGGGACGGGATTTTGAGGAGTATGTTGCAAAACGTTTCTGCGAGGAAACCGGCAAAAAGGTACATCGTGATAACAGCATTATACATAACACTGAGTATCCTTTTGCTTTTGCAAATATAGACCGCGCTGTTGTCGGTGAACGGGCGGGGCTTGAATGTAAGACAACAAAATGCCTTAATATGCGCCGCTATAAAAACGGAGATTTTCCCTCGGAATACTATTGCCAATGCGTCCATTACATGATGGTTACTGGATTTGAAAAATGGTATCTGGCAGTGTTGGTATTCGGCAGCGAGTTTCTCATATTTGAGATTGTACGAGATGATGACGAAATTGAAGCTCTTGCCAAGGCAGAGCATACATTTTGGGAGGAAAATGTAAAAAAGCGTATTCCTCCCGCTCCGGACGGCTCAAAAAATGCCGACAATGTTATTACTGCATTGTACCGGGATGAGGGTGGAAATTGCGATTTAGAGCCTGTGAGGGCGGAATTAGATAAGCTCACTGAGGTCAAACGACGTATAATGGAGCTTGGAACCGAAAAGCAGCGGCTTGAACAGATAATAAAGCTTTTTATGCAGAATAACGAGGGCGGCGAATGCAACGGTTACAGAGTGACATGGAGAGCGCAGGAGCGCGCCGGAATTGATGTATCGGGGATTATTAAAGATTTTGTCCCTAAAGATACGGATTTATCAAAGTATTACAAAAACACAAAATACAGAGTATTTAAAGTAAAGGAGAATTAAGATGACAGGAAAAATTCAGACAGCGGCAAACAACGCCGCAGCAAGACAGGACACACCGAAAACATTAAACGGATGGCTTGGGTTATACAAAAACCAGATTGCAAAGGCTTTACCGAGCGTAATAACGCCGGAACGATTTGTACGTATGGCGATGACGGCGGCAAGCTCAAGTCCGATGCTCCAAGAATGCGATCCGATGTCTTTTATCGGAGCAGCTCTTACGGCAGCCCAGCTTGGACTTGAGCCCAATACACCGCTCGGACAAGCGTATTTGATACCCTACAAAAACAATAAGAAAAACATTGTGGAATGTCAATTCCAGATAGGTTACAAAGGATTGCTTGACTTGGCAAACCGTTCGGGACTGTTAAAAAACGTTACGGCGCAGATTGTATATGAAAATGATGATTTTGAATTTGAATTGGGGCTTGAGCCAAAGCTGAAGCACAAGCCTGCAATGAGTAACAGAGGCGAGGCACAGTGGGTTTATGCAACCTATCATTTGACCAACGGCGGATATAATTTTGAGGTTATGAGCATGGAGGATGTAAGAAATTTTGCGAAAACAAAATCCAAAAGTTTTACCAAAGGACCTTGGCAGACGGATTTTGAAGCTATGGCAAAGAAAACCGTATTAAAGCGTGTGTTAAAATATGCACCGTTAAAATCCGAGGTGGCTTCTGCTGTGACAAACGACGGCGGCTCGTTTGAGCTTGATATTAAGGATGAGGATGTAAATATAATCCCTGTTAATTACAAGGAAATGGATGATGAGGGCGAGGTTGTTGTTGATACACAGACCGGTGAGGTAATCAGCGTATGAACAAGGTAATACTTATGGGGCGGCTGACCCGCGACCCGGAGATGCGGACAACACAGTCGGGAAAGAACGTTGTACGCTTTGCTCTGGCAGTAAACCGACGGTTTAAGGACAGCAGTGGGAATTACCCCACCGATTTCATAAACTGCCGCGTATGGGACAAAACAGCGGAGTTTGTGGCAAGATACTTCCGCAAGGGCGATATGATGGCGCTTGTGGGAAGCATTCAGACAAGCAA
>JAQXZB010000035.1 GCA_029226975.1 Clostridiales bacterium
TTAAGAAGCGTCGGGTCAAGCTTTCCCTGCTCGTCTATAAGACGGGTTATTTCAGCCTTTTTCTCCTCGAGAGAACGCAGATAAACAAGCCTGTCAAAAAGCTCTCTTAACACTTCATCGTTTAAAGAGCCTGTCCTCTCCTTTCGGTAACGGGCTATAAAAGGAATGGTGTTTCCCTCGTCTATAAGGGCTACGGTGTTCTCGACCTGCCACCTCAGAATATGAAATTCTTCTTTAAGACGGTCAATGATTTTCGCTGTTTGTTCCATATGTATAATCCTCCAAAAATGTATGTAACACAAAAATAAATATTGTAACATTTCTGTAACCAAAAACTTTGTAAAAAGTATTCACAAATCGGAAATTTTGTGTTACAATATAGAGTAACACAAGATATGGTATGCCAAAAATGTTAAGGTAACAATATTTATGCATGGCTGTCATACCTGATATTATTGATTATAACCTATTTCTTGCCAAAATACAAGTCTATTTGGGATTTTTCTGCAGCAGGGCGGGAATATTTTATTAAGGCTCAAAAAAAGGGGCTTGCCTTTTTTGCGATTTTGGAGTACAATATACCATAAGGAATATGGTTTACATAATAATATGACTTATGTAAAACACATTGGTGCCGGGAGGGAAGCATACTTTGGAATTTAAGCATACTTCGGTTTTGCTTGAGGAAAGCGTAAAAGCGCTTAATGTGCGCGGTGGCGGATTGTACATTGACGGTACATTGGGCGGCGGCGGACACTCATACAGAATTTTAAGCCAAAACCCCTCCTGCCGTCTTATAGGAATAGACCGCGACCCGGAAGCGGTGAGCGCGGCGAGAAAGCGTTTGGAGCCTTTCGGCGACAGGGCTGTTGTGGTAAACGATAATTTCTGCAATATAAACGCAGTAATGGACAGGCTCGGAGTTGACAGGGCAGATGGCGCGCTGCTTGATTTGGGTGTAAGCTCATATCAGCTTGACAATGCCGAAAGAGGCTTTTCCTATATGCATGACGCACCGCTCGATATGCGGATGAGCCGAAACGATACCTTATCGGCATACGAGGTTGTAAACGATTACAGCCGTGAGGAGCTTTTAAAAGTGTTTTACGAATACGGCGAGGAAAAATGGTCGGCGCGTATAGCGGACTTCATTTTGGAGAGAAGAGAGAAAAAAAGGATAGAAACTACACTTGAGCTGGTTGACATAATCAAGGCTGCAATTCCCAAAAAAGCGCGTCTTGAGGGAGGACATCCGGCAAAAAGGATATTTCAGGCTATAAGAATAGAAGTAAACGGAGAGCTTAAAATTTTGGAGCAGGCGGTGGAGGATTTTGTACATCGGCTTGCGCCGGGCGGGAGAATGGCTGTTATAACCTTCCATTCTTTGGAGGACAGAATTGTAAAAAAGACCTTTGCCGAGCTGGCAAGGGGATGTGTATGTCCGAGTAATTTTCCTGTATGCGTATGCGGGAGAAAGCCCGAGGTGAAGCTCATTTCGAGAAAGCCTCTGCTTCCCACGAGGGAGGAAGAGGAAAGCAATCCGCGCTCAAAAAGCGCGAAGCTCAGAGTGATTGAAAGGTTACAGGCAGAGTAAGGAGAATTTTGTGGAATACGGAAATCTTGCATATAAGGAATATTACGCTCCAAAAACGGCAAAAAAACCGCAGCCGAAAAAAAACGTGCAAAAGGCAAATGCCAAGGCGAGAAAGCGCGCGGTAGGCTACATAGCGGCAATAGCCGTACTGGCATTATCGGCGGGCTTTATGATTTCCACCTTTGTGGCGGTTCATGAAACCAAGGACGAGGTTGCGGCGCTGGAGGAAACCTTAGGGGATTTACAAGCGCAGACAAGTCAAAAGGCGTTTGACCTCGAACACGCGATTGATTTAGATGAGGTGGAGAAAATCGCTTCCGAAAGACTGGGAATGCAGCGTCCGGAAAAATACCAGACGATATATGTAAATGTGCGGCGCGAGGACGAGGTTCAAAAGACCGCCCGCGAGGTTGAGGGGCTTTCAAAAAGAATAGCTTCCGGTTTAGGAGGCATATGGAGTAATATTGTGGAATTTTTCAGCATACAATAGTTGATGAATATTCATATTAAAAGGGAATAAGCAATATGAAACCATCATTGAATAATATTAAAAGAAAAGTCTTTCCGATGGTATTTGCGGTGCTTGTGGCATTGGCGGTTATTGCGGGCAGACTGGTATATTGGCAGATAATAAGGGGCGAGGAGCTGTCCCAAAGAGCTAAAAATCAGCAGACCGGCTCCAGTATGATAAGCGCTCAAAGAGGAAAAATCTATGACAGAAACGGCAAAACTCTTGCCGAAAGCGCTTCTGTGGATACGCTTGTGTGCAATCCCCAGGATATAAAGGCGAATAAAAACTCAGCCTTTGTGGCAAAAAAGCTTTCGCCGATAATCGATATGGATGTGGATAAGATAGAGGAGCTTCTCACAAAGGACAGCAGCTATCAGGTTATAAAAAAGCGTATAAGCGTTGAGGAAAGCGAGGAAATACGCGCTCTGATGACTGTGGAGGAGGACGAGGAGCCGCCCGAAAAGGAAATGTCCTTTGGAGGGATTTATTTCGAGGACGATTCAAAGCGTTATTATCCCTTCGGCATAGCGCCCCATATTTTAGGCTTTACCGGCTATGACAATAACGGCTTGCAGGGTATTGAGCTGACCTTTGATTCGGAGCTTTCCGGCAAGGCGGGAGAAATAACGATAAAGCAAAATGCCAAGGGGCAGACCTTAGAGGAGCAGCAGGCGGAATATCTGAGTGCGGCAAAGCAGGGTGCGGATGTGGTTTTGACCATTGACGAAACCATACAGCATTTTTTGGAAAAATATCTTGAGGAAGCAATACATGAGTATGAGCTTAAAGAGGGTGCGGCAGGCATTGTAATGAACCCGAAAACGGGTGAGGTACTTGCAATGTCCACAAAGCCGGATTTCGACTCGAACAATCCTTATGATATAGATTTGTTCAACGAGTTTGAAATGCAGTTTGATTTTTCAAAAAAGAGCGATGACCCCGAAGCTACTCCGGCACCCACCGAGGACCCGGATAATTTAAGCGACGAGAAAATAGGCGCATTAAGAAACAAAATGTGGCGGAACAAGGCGGTTTCGGACTCCTATGAGCCGGGCTCGACCTTTAAGATAATAACCGCGGCGGCAGCGTTGGAGGAACACGTTGTAAACGAGAACGACAGCTTCTACTGTCCGGGCTTTAAGGTTGTGGCGGACAGAAAAATCAAATGTGCATCCTCAGCCGGACATGGTGCGGAAACCTTTGAGCAGGGAGTAATGAACTCCTGCAACCCGGTATTTATAGAACTGGGGCAAAGACTGGGCGCACAGCGGTTTATGGAATATTTCACCGCCTTTGGGCTTACCGAAAAAACCGGTATTGAGCTTGTGGGTGAGGGCTCGAGCATTTATTACAAAAACGGAATGAGCGAGGTTGACCTGGCGACAAGCTCCTTCGGTCAGGGCTTTCAGGTTACGCCCATTCAGCTTATAACCGCAATTTCGGCGGTTATAAACGGCGGAGAGCGTATGCGTCCGCAGATTGTAAAGGAAATAAGAAACGGAAACGGTATTTTAAAAAGCTACGCTCCGGAAGCGTTAAATCGTGTTATATCGGAGGAAACCTCGCAGATGATGCGTGAAATCCTTGAAAAGGTTGTATCCGACCCGGACGCCACAGGCAAAAACGCCTATGTCAAGGGCTGCCGCATAGGCGGTAAAACAGGTACCTCCGAGAAAGGCAACAGAAACGAATTTAAAAGAATTGCCTCCTTTGTGGGCTTTGCGCCGGCAAACGATCCGGAGATTGTGTGTCTTGTAATGCTTGACGAGCCGCAGATAGACAATAAATACGGAGGCACGCTTGCCGCACCGTTGGTAGGCTCTCTTATTGAGGATGTGTTAAATTATTTGGGCGTGGAAAAGCAGTACGGCGAGGATGAGGATCCGATAATAAAAACGGAAATTCCCGATGTACGCGATATGAGCGTCAGTGAAGCAAGAAGCGCAGTGTCGGAAGCAGGGCTTCAGTACATTCTTAAGGGAAGCGGCGATACGATAGTTAAGCAGCTGCCCAATCCGGGAATGATGCTTGACGAGAAATCTATGATTATTCTCTATACCGATGATACGGAGCCGGAGAAGGTCAAGGTTCCCGATTTGGTGGGAATGAATGTAGTAAACGCAAGAGAAACTCTTAATATGCTCGGACTGAATTTTGAGGTTGCGGGCGCGGGGCACAGTGAGTTTTATAATGCATATTCCATAAAGCAGAGTGTGCCCGTAGGCGAGAAGGTAGAGCCGGGAACGGTAATCGGAGTTGAGTTTCGGCAGAATGCATCAGATTAAATATGATATGGGGGAAGTAAAATGTTAGCAAGTAAACTTTTCGGTGATGATTGGACAAAAAAATACGAGGATACGGACATAAGCGGCATAGCTTACGATTCAAGAAATGTAATGCCGGGAAATGTGTTTGTATGTATAAAGGGCTTTGAAACGGACGGACATAAATATGCCGCAATGGCACAGAAAAACGGTGCGGCGGCAATCGTTGCCCAGGACGAAATCGATGTTGACATACCTGTGTGGTATGTGGAGGACTCAAGAAAAACCATAGCGGATATAGCGTGCAGATTTTACGGCAATCCGTCAAAGAAATTTAAGCTTATAGGCGTTACCGGTACAAACGGGAAAACCACGATAACCTATCTGTTAAGAAGTATTCTTACGGAAGCGGGAATGAGCGTGGGAATTATCGGTACAAACCAGAATATCATAGGCGATAAGGTGCTTGTCACTCAAAGCACAACGCCCACAACTCCCAATGCCTTAGAGCTTCAGCAGCTTTTTGCGGAAATGGCGCAAAACGGCGCGGACTGCGTTGTAATGGAGGTTTCAAGCCATGCCTTGGAGCTTGAAAGAGTTCGGGGCTGTCATTTTGACGTGGGTGTGTTTACCAATCTTACCCAGGATCATCTTGACTTCCATAAGACCATGGAGAATTATTTAAACGCAAAGGCTAAGCTGTTTGACATAAGTGACAAGGGCGTTGTGAATTATGACGATGAGGGCGGCAGGAAAATCGCTGATGCAAAGGACTGCGATATATTAAAGGTCGGTATGAACGAGGGCTGTGACCTTAGGGCAAAAAATTCCGATATAAGCGCCAGAGGCGTGGATTTTGAGGTTGAATATAAGGGAGAAACGTATCCGATGCATATTTCAATTCCCGGAAAATTCAGCGTATATAACGCCGTATGCGCGGCGGGTGCGGCATTGCAGCTGGGCATTGACATGGAAACCGTCCGGATGGGACTTGCAAAGGCGTCGGGAGTGTTGGGAAGAGTGGAGGTTGTGCCGACTGATACCGATTATACGGTAATTATCGACTATGCTCACACACCCGATGGTCTGGAAAATATCATAAAGGCGGCAAAGGAGTTTGCAAAAGGCCGGGTTATAACGTTGTTTGGCTGCGGCGGGGACCGTGACAGCTCAAAGCGCGCCGTTATGGGCGAAATTGCCGGCAGGCTGTCGGATTACAGTATAATAACCTCGGATAATCCAAGAACCGAGGATCCGCAGAAAATTGTGGAAATGGTGGAGGAGGGTATGAAGCGTACCGACGGTGAGTATACGCTGATTACCGACAGAAGAAAGGCGATAGGCTATGCGCTTGACTTTGCAAAAAAGGATGATGTGATAATTCTTGCCGGAAAGGGACAGGAAACCTATCAGATTATCGGCAAGGAAAAGGTGGATTTTGACGAAAGAGTCGTTGTGGCTCAGTATTTAAGGAATAAATGACAAAGCAGGGGATTGTCACATTAAAGGCTTTTTAGTGCGGCGTCCCCTTAGGTGCGTTTTGCCCAAAAGAGATTTATAACGAAAGGAAAGATAAAATTGCAGAAGCTTAGTATACGGGAGCTTGCACAGGCAACCGGCGGAGAAATCATTAACGGTGATGAAAATACAATAATCAGCGGAATTTCCACAAATTCCCGCGAAATCAAAGAGGGAATGCTGTTTGTTCCGCTTATAGGCGAAAAGTTTGACGGACATAAATTCATGGACAGTGCAATAGAAAACGGTGCGGCGGCGGTTTTAAGCTCCGAGGATATTCCCTCGGGCGCGGCGGTTATTCGCGTTAAGGACACCTTAAAGGCGTTCGGGGATATTGCGGCGTTTTATAAAAAGAAATACCGCATACCCACTGTTGCCATAACCGGAAGTGTCGGCAAAACAACAACAAAGGATATGATTTATGCCGCGATGTCGGCAGGATATAACACAATAAAAACGCCGAATAATTTCAATAATGAAATAGGCGTTCCCATGACGGTGCTTTCGCAGGAGGCGGAGCATGAAGCGGCGGTTGTTGAAATGGGAATGAATCATTTCGGCGAGCTTAGCCGTCTTGCGGGCATAGTAAAGCCCGATGCGGCGGTCATAACCAATATAGGAATGTCCCATATCGAAAATCTCGGCTCCAGAGAGGGGATTTTCAGGGCGAAAATGGAAATAACCGAGGGATTCGGACCCGATAATACGCTTATAGTAAACGGTGACGATGAATTTCTTTCAAAAACAAAGGGTACGGGCGCATACCGGGTTATTTATTACGGAATAGAGAACGAACAAAACGATGTCCGCGCAAGGGATATAAAATCAAACGGACTGGGCGGAGTGGAATTTACTGCCCAAGCCGGAGGAAAGGATTATAGGGTTAAGGTAACCCAGCCCGGAGTTCATAACGTATATAATGCCCTTGCGGCAATATGTGTTGCAATGGTATTCTCCATTCCCGTTGAGGACGCGGTGAAAAATATCGGTGAGTGTGAGTATACGGCTCAAAGGCTTGAGGTGGAGGAGCATAAGGGCATAGAAATAATAAACGACTGCTATAACGCTTCGCCCGACTCGGTAAGAGCGGCTTTGTCAATTGTTCCCTATTCGCTAAAAGCAAGGCGCGCGGCGGTTTTGGGGGATATGCTTGAAATGGGCGATTATGCCGATAAGGCGCATTACGAAATCGGACGCTTTGCGGCGGATAAGCTGGATTTGCTCATAACCGCCGGAAAAAGCTCAAGAGAAACCGCAAGGGGCGCAAAAGAGGGCGGACTTTGCGAGGTATACTCCTTTGATACCACCGAGGAGGCGGCAGAGTTTGCAAAAGGGAAAATATGCCCGGACACCTGTGTTCTGGTAAAGGCTTCACATGGAATGCATTTTGAGAAAATAGTAGAGAAGATAAAGGAAGAATTTTCCGAATAAGCGGTATAAGCACAACGGGGCTTTGCCCATTATTGAAAGCGAGGAAATAAACTATGGATATTACAGCAGCAGAATTTATACAGGCTAATCTTTTGCCGTTTATTGCGGCGTTTGCCGTTACGGCGGCATTGGGACCGGTTTTTATCCCATGGCTGCATAAGCTCAAATTCGGTCAGGAGATACGCGAGGAGGGGCCTAAATGGCATCAGAAAAAGTCGGGTACTCCCACAATGGGCGGTATAATGTTTATGGCGGGCATCGGCGCGGCGGTGCTGATATGCTCTGTGCTTATGATTTTAAAGGGAGCATTTTCGGCATTGTTTGTTAAACGGTGCGTGCTTACCTATGCAATCGCACTGGGCTTTGGAATTATCGGCTTTGTGGACGATTATATCAAGGTTGTAAAAAAGCGTAATTTAGGACTTACGCCGGTGCAGAAGTTTACCATGCAGCTTGCGCTTGCGGTGGTGTATGTATTGGCAATGTATCTTTTGGGAGAGCTGCATACGGATATATTTATTCCCTTTGTTGATGCTCCGCTGCATCTTCCGATTTGGCTGTATGTTCCGTTTATACTGTTTGTGCTTGCGGGCGTGGTAAACGCGGTAAATCTTACGGACGGCTTGGACGGATTGGCTTCATCGGTAACGGCGGCGGTTATGATATTCTTTACCGCGGCATCAACGGCGCTTGCCTCTCCCCAGACAACAACGCTTGCGGTTGCGGTATTCGGCGCAATGCTTGGATTTTTGCTCTTTAACCGCCATCCGGCAAAGGTGTTTATGGGCGATACCGGCTCGCTGTTTTTGGGCGCGCTTGTAGCGCTTATGGCTATTGATTTACATATAGAAATATTTCTGATACCTGTGGGCTTTGTCTACTTCGCGGAAACGCTGTCGGTAATATTGCAGACGAGTTATTTTAAATATACCAAAAAGAAATACGGAGAGGGCAGAAGGATATTCAAGATGAGCCCGATACATCATCATTTTGAGCTGTGCGGCTGGAAGGAAAACAAGATTGTTTTTGTGTTTGTGGTTGTAACGCTTGTTCTTTCCACGGCGGCATATTTCGGGCTTCCCAAGGTAATGTAAGGAGAGCTATATGGCACAAAAACGCAGAACGTCCCCGGAGAGGAGACAAAACACAGCACATACATACAGAACCGTAAATCAAGCTCGGAGCGCCCCGCCGGAGGGGCGCGGTCCGGTACGGTCTGTAAAGTAGGGCGTGTTTTGGTGGGGCTGGGAGCGGGGTGCGGCCG
>JAQXZB010000036.1 GCA_029226975.1 Clostridiales bacterium
GCAATGGTGTTAAGCCTTGCGGCAACAAGTGTCATGGCGGAAAACAAGAGTTGGTGGAGAGATCCGGACCATATGGAATACATGACAAATGATGGACTGGTGACGTATGAAGGAGAGCAGGCTCACAAATTTTCACCAAGCGGAGACAATCAAATGTTGCTGCAATTTCAAAATCTCCACATTCCGATTACTAAACACCCGTATCTGGTTGTAGAATATTATTATCCGGAAGAAACCGCTTCGGTAGAACCTCCAACGAATATGTACATTGAGCTTCATACGGTTCAGGACGGCGGGTGGGTTTTTAATGGTAATTTCCCGCATGCAACAGCAGAACTGAAGCGGAATCAATGGGCAAGGGCAGTTTTCGATTTTACCGATGCGATTGAAACAACCTATAAAGATATAATTAATGACCGCGATATTACGCAATTAAGGCTGCACCCCTTTGCAGATAGCGACGGAACCCCATGTAATACATGGCGTGTAGCAGGAAACAGCATCTATATCAAGGATTTGTATTATACGGATGTTAAGCCGTCAGACTATATTGCAGAGATACATCACGATAAAAACGGTAACGCATATGCGTATGTTTCGGAGAATGGTTATGTAACGATCGGCGAACAAAATATCGGCGCATATCAGACCGTTGAGAGTGCGTTTAATGCGCTTGGTAAGGAGGAGGCAACTGTATACATCAGCGGCGAGGTTAACGAATTTAATGATGTATCCGGCCGTGGCAAGGTATTGGTTCGCGGTTTGGGCGACACCGAGGAAGATATTGCGAACAACAAGCTTAGCGGAACATGGACGATTACCGGTGGCGATATCACGTTTGATTATCTGACAATGTCAGGAGGAGCAAATTCGAGTATAGGTGAGGCGAACAGCCTTTATTCTACGGGCAGCACAATCACGATAGGAAGCAATGTCGTTACCACCGATACGATGTTTGCCGGCTTGGGAAATGCAAAGATTACGAATGCGCGTAAGATGGTTTTCAACGGCGGTACCTGGCAATCGGTTGCTGCCGGCACAAACTACAGCGGAGGTGATGTTGACGATTATTGTGGTGCAGTAGAGTATATCTTTAATGGCGGTACGTTCTACAGTGTTTACGGCGGTTCAAAGGAAAATTGGGAATGGTCCCATACTGATGTTAAAGGAGATGTAAACTATACCTTTAACGGCGGTTTCTATTACGGTTCTAATATGTATTTGGGATCCAATGAAGTTCCGCACACTGTTGAAGGAAACATTACCTGGAACGTCAACGGCGGCTATATGGAAGGTCGGCGGATCGTCGGCGGAGACCAGGGTATGAGAACGTTACCATCATGGGGTGGTTACGATAAAAGTTATCCGTTAAAAAATACGGCGGTTATGGTTAACAATAAAAACTTAACACCGGACGATTCCATAACAACGCTGACGCTGGGAACTACCGGAAAAGGTCTCAACATCGGAGGCAAGGAAATTTACATCATCAACAACTATGAAAAGAATACCGGAACGAAGATTGATCCTGCTTCTACGGCACAGTATAGAATGCACGTTTATAACGGCTCAGCAGCGCCGGTATATGCCGAAACTACAGAAGGATACGGCGGCGATCTGTTAGGCTTTACACTGACAGCAGACAAAGCGGGCGCAGTTCCTTATCTGAACGGTGAGAAATTAGTGGCAGAGAATGGAGTTTATAATACAATTCCGGAAAACACGACTGCAGGTGAAATCACAGAAATCGTGTTTGCAGAAGAGGGCGGCTGCGCAGTTTCGATGAACACTTCTGACAGCACAGTTACTGCAAAAGTATTTAACTTTACAGGCGCAGATAAAAATATGATGCTGTTGGTTGGCCAATATAACGGAGCAGCTTTGGAAAAAGTATATAAGGCTGAAAAGGCTGTTGCGAACACAGATGTTCTGAAAGTAGACGGCATTACAAAGGAAGAAGGCAAAACCTATCGTGCATTCATTTGGGACACAAATATGACTCCGTATTTGCCCGTCACAACATTTTAACAGCGCGATAGAAAATTATATCCCGTTTAAAAGTATTCCTTGTAAAATGTGAAAAAATGATGTCATAAAGGAACGGAGTATACGCTGCGGACAGAGATAGAGCGTTCTATACTCACTTTTGCAAAAAGAACTGCTGCGTTAAAGAGATGCTTTTACGCAGCAGTTTTCTTTTTCGGAAAAGCTACGGCCGGCAGAGTTTTTCCTTTTCGTATTGCAGGAGCATAGGTTTACTTTTGCGGCATGAAGTCGAGAAAGGATTTTGGATTACAAATATGATTTATTATGTGAGCAATGAGGGAGATGACAATAACGACGGAAGAAGTGAAAATACGGCGTTTGCAACCGTTGAAAAAGTGAACGCTGTGGTTCGCGGAGGCGATACTGTGCGATTTCGTCGGGGAGATACGTTTTACGGCACCTTGAATAAGGTGCAAGGTGGCGGAAAAACCGGGAATACTGTTTTTGAAGACTACGGTACAGGCAAAAAGCCTGTAATCAGCTTGTATAAAACTGCTGTTCCCGATGCGTGGGAAAGCTTTGATGAAAATATCTGGCGGCTTGATTTGACGGAAAGCTTATGCTTTACGGGGAATGTGCTTCTGCATGATACAAATGTGGGATTTTTGCGTGTAGACGGCAAAATATTCGGAAGGAAGCTCTTTAATCCCGCACAGCTTCATACGGATTGGGACTTTTACAGCGACTCACGCTTTGTATATGTCTTTTGCACAGGTTTCCCCGGAGGATTTACGGTTGATATTGCATGCGATTCATGCGGCGTTCTGCTTGGGGATTACACCACAGTTTCAAATCTGGAAATCGTAGGAAGCGGAGGGCACGGAATCCGCGGCGGAGCAAATCACTGTATCGTAAAAAACTGCTGTATTCATCAGATAGGTGGTGCATTTCTGCCTCATTACATTGAAAATACCCGTTATGGTAACGGTATTGAGCTGTGGAATGATTCTGAAGATGTTGTTATTGAAAATAACTGTATTTTCGATGTTTATGATGTTGCTTTTACCATGCAGGGAAACGATATTGTAAACGGATGGGTGAATATTGTTTTTCGCAATAATATTATATGGAACTGTGAGCAGTCCTTTGAAATCTGGTCAAAGGGAGAAAAAAACGGGTTTATAGGCTGCAGATTTGAAGGAAATGTCTGTTGCGGTGCAGGATACGGATGGTCACATAATGTAAGACCGGACCGTGCTGTGGCGGTACATCTGCTGATGTATGAGCTGGAATGTCCTCTGACTGATATAACATTAAGGAATAATGTTTTTTACAATCCTATGGGCGGCTTGTATTCAAAAACCGGAACAAGCTATGAAATTCCGTCAGACTATAATTCAGACGAAAACTTCATTTATATGCGCAACGAACAGGAGCTCTGCGTGTCGGGGCTCAGATTTACTATTGAAGAACACGAACTTTTTTCTCTTTATTATTGCCGAGAGAAAAACTCGGTTTTTCATACACTTGACAGAAAATACGAGCTTTGTGAGCTGTGGAGACTTAATCACGATACACAGCTTGATTTAGAAAATGAATGTATATTGTCCGGAACAGCAATAAATGTTCAGAAAAAATAATAAGCGGAAGCAAAAGGAGAAATTTATGAAACGAATTTTAGAAAAGTATGAAAAAAATCCGGTTATGTGTCCGGAAATGATGCCGCAACAGGTGCTTTATACCTTTAACCCGGGAGCGGTTTTATATAACGGTGAATATATACTTATAATGGATGTTACAACTCTTGATGACATACACAGGTTCTGGATTGCAAGAAGTAAGGACGGATATAATTTTGTTGCTGATAAGGAGCCGTTAAACTGGCCTGAGCCGGATCCTTCCCATCCTGAAAAATGTACCTATGACCCGAGAATTACAAAAATCGGTGACGATTATATTATCATTTATGCAAGCGACCTTGGGCAGAACGAGGCAAGACTCGGTATTGTTAAAACACGGGATTTTGAGAATTTTCAGCGTGTTTGTATCGGAAGTGAGTACGGAAACAGGAACGGAGCACTTTTCCCTGAAAAGATAAACGGTCTGTACTGCCGTCTTGACCGTCCCTTCGGAAACGAGCTTGATCCGTGCTCAATGTGGGTAAGCTATTCTCCGGACCTTGTTTTCTGGGGCAAAAGCGAACCTCTGACATATAAGGGAAAGCCTTTTATGGACGGCTTTAAAATGGGTGCGGGAGCTGTGCCTATAAAAACCGATAAGGGCTGGCTTGAAATATATCATACTGTCAGCACTACCTGCAACGGTTTTATTTATCGCTTAAAGGCCTGCCTTCTTGACATAGACAATCCTGCCAAAATTCTTGGATATACAAAGGATTTTCTGCTGTGGCCGGAGCATGATTATGAAATGCGCGGCAGAGTATCAAATGTTGTGTTTACCTGCAATGCTCTGCCGGAGAAAGACGGAACGGTGAAAATTTATTACGGAGCGGCAGACACAAATATAGGGCTTGCAGAGGGAAAAATACAGGAGATAATAGATGCTTGTCTGTACGAATAGTCCGTATCCGAACGCATGGTAAGGTTTGCAACAGTGAGTAAGCATCATGTGATATACATATTCTAACATATTTCATTAAATTCGTCAATGAAAAATGGAATTTATGGTATTGTTTTTTTGAGATTATTTGAAAATAAAAGTTGACAAAAACGGAATGTATATGTTATACTAATGAAAGTGTAAATAGGCGAGGGTGGCAGAATTGACAGACGCGCACGTTTGAGGGGCGTGTGGTTTTTACCTTGCGAGTTCAAGTCTCATCCCTCGCATCAACATTTTCTTTAATATAGCGGGATGGTGTAATGGTAGCACTAGTGACTCTGTCTCACTCTGTACGGGTTCGAATCCTGTTCCTGCTGCCAATGCAGAAAGGACACTATATGGCGTCCTTTCGGATGCATTGCTACGTGATAAAACTCAACAAAAAATACTGAGGCGGCGGAATACAGATGTAATTTGCGTACAAACGTGTATTGGAAGTCAAATATGAATCGGATGTTATTGTTGTCGGAGGCGGACCAGCAGGTATTGCCGCGGCTGTGTGCGTGATGGACAACACACCCGTAAACAAAGCGGATACAAGCAAAATAAAGGGTATATTAAAGGCAAACGGAGCATTTATAATGGGCTGTTAAAAAAGTCCCATAAAAAGGTAGTGTAAAGTAGAATATGAAAAAACCCAAAAAAAATAAAAACCACCTGTCACCCTTGACAGCATGTCAAAACAATGCTGAAAAAAGGTGCCGACGGTGAAAAACTCAAGAACTAATCAAATTTTGCCGTCGCAAACAACAGTGTAGCATTGTTTTGCCACACTGTAAAGGGCGAGCAAAATCAGAGATTTTGTGACTACTATTTCACCT
This sequence comes from Clostridiales bacterium, assembly GCA_029226975.1. Classification (GTDB taxonomy): domain Bacteria; phylum Bacillota; class Clostridia; order UBA1381; family UBA1381; genus Ornithomonoglobus_A. Next base: position 5,430 of record JAQXZB010000036.1, read on the forward strand.
CGGGTTCGAAATCTAAGAACTAATCAGCCTTCGGCTTGTTGTTTTAAAATGGTCTGTTGACCTAAGAAAATCAACAGTTGCCATTTGGCGGGCATATTATCGGCAGCTTCAAGCATTTCTACGGTCCGTATTTTGATCAGCTTAATCAACCGATGAATCCGGATTATCCCAGTCCGCATGGTGAGGGCTGCGTATTGCCGGACTTGGTATGCATGGTAAATAATGAGGTATTTCTTGAAAAAGATTAAATGAGGTTTTGGACACCGTATAATAATTTTACATTGGATTCAGACAATATGACGGAAACCACCGGCGCAAGAGTAAGTGGTGTACAGAACAGCAAATAGCATTTTCGTAAATGTGAAAACAAATGGGTGCCGGGGGCTCATAAATATAACGTTACCTAATAAAAATAAAATCGAAAGGAATTTGCAATGAACTATGAAACTTTCAAAACAATTTATCAAAGCAGGAGATGCATTATGTGATTTTGATAATCATGTAAATGCACCATATATAAGAAAAAGATTTAATATACCGTTTAAACCGGAAAAAGCAGAGATAACGATTTGCGGTCTCGGATTTTATGAATTGTATATCAATGGTAAAAATATAACAAAAGGGCCTCTTGCACCGTATATAAGCAACACTGATGATGTGTGTTATTATGATAACTATAACATCAAGGATATTCTTACAGAGGGTGATAATACGGTTGGAATACTTTTAGGAAACGGCTTTCGCAATTGCTTTGGAGGAGCTGTGTGGGATTTTGAAAAGGCGCCCTGCCGTGGTGCGGTTACAGTGGCACTCTGCATAGAAGCTGAATGTGACGGGAAATCCTTTGAACTTGAAGCGGACGAAACCTTTAAAACTCATCCGTCACCAGTAACCTTTGACGATTTGCGAATGGGATGCAGATATGATGCGAGGCTTGAGACAGATAATTGGTGCGGCGTGGACTTTGACGATTCGTCATGGGATTTTGTGAAAAAAGAAAAAACACCGAGAGGTGAGGCAAGGCTGTGCAAAGTCGAGCCCATAGTGATCACCGAAGAGCGTTTGCCTGTTGATGTGAAACATTATGACAGACTGCCGTTTGCGTATGAAACAAACACCCCGGGAGCTAATCCCATGGAGGGATGTGTCAGAGATAACGTTTATGTATTTGATTTCGGTGTGAATGCAGCAGGCGTAACAAAGCTTAAAATAAACGGCAAAAAGGGGCAAAAAATAGTTATTCGTCACGCCGAACATAATTGCGGCAGCAATTTTTCAGTGAACACAACCGCTTTTTTTTCAGGCAGCGATAATGAAACCATAATGCATTATACCGATTATAACCAGGTGGACGTGTATATATGCAAGGGCGGGGAAGAGGAATTTATTCCGAAATTCAAATATGACGGCTTTAGATATGCGTATGTTGAAGGCTTGGAGCCTCAGCAGCTTAAAGCCGACACCCTTACATATCTTGTTATGAATGCGGATGTACAATCAAGAGCGGAGTTTGAATGCTCGGATGATGTATTGAATAAATTACAGGAATGCACACGCCGCTCCGATTTGGCAAATTTCTATTATTTCCCGACAGACTGTCCCCATCGGGAGAAAAACGGCTGGACGGGTGACGCGTCAATGTCGGCAGAACATATGCTGCTTAATCTGACGGTTGAAAGAAGTCTTAAGGAATGGCTGTTTAATATAAGAAAAGCGCAGAATACAGAAGGCGCATTGCCGGGAATAGTTCCGACGGGCGGCTGGGGGTTTGAATGGGGCAACGGTCCGGCATGGGACAGCGTATGTGTAAATCTGCCGTATTATATATACAAATATACAGGCGACACATCGGTTATTGAAGAAAATGTTTCTTTGATAATGCGCTATCTTTGCTATATATCATCAAGACGCGATGAGCGCGGGCTTATCGCTGTAGGCTTGGGCGACTGGGAAGATCCGTTTGAGGCGGAAAGAGGATATATTGCTTCACCATTGGAACTTACCGACAGCGTTATGGTTTACGATATAGCAAAAAAGGCGGCATATTTATTTAAAAAGATAGGCAGAAATAATGAAAGTGAATATGCCCAAAGACTTGCAGCGGAGTTGCGTTCCGATATAAGAGAACATTTAATTGATAAAAATACAATGACAGCAGCCGGTGATTGTCAAACCTCGCAGGCATTTATGCTCGAAACAGGTATATTTAATGATGATGAGCGTGAGAAAGCACAGCAAAGGCTTGTTGAGATAATACATCGTGACGGTGATATAAATGCGTGCGGTATTATTGGACTTAGGCATATATTCCATGCTCTTACCGCAGCCGGAGAAAGCAATCTTGCATATAAGCTTATTACTGCGAAAAGCAGAACAGGCTACGGCTATTGGATAGAGAACGGTGCAACATCCTTATGGGAGTCCTTTAAGTATAAGGATGAACCGTATACTGATTCGAAAAACCATCACTTCTTAGGAGATATAAGCAGCTGGTTTATACAGGAGCTTGCAGGACTTAAGCCTAATCCTAATGTGGACGATATACGGTGTTTTGAAATCTCACCCCATTTCATAGATGAGCTTGATTATGCAAAAGCGAGTTATGAGTCACCGTTCGGCAGAGTCAGTGTTATGTGGCAGAGAAATGAACACAACATAAAGCTTGATATATCAATGCCTGAGGGTACATACGGAAAAGCCGTTTTACCAAAAGGATACTGTTTTGAAAACGGCGATACTTCTGTCGATTTAAGCGGAGATCGGTTTGATTTTACTGTAAAAGACGACAGCGCAAAATAACGGTTGCAGCTGTGGATAAAGAAGCAACAAAAAATGTCGGAGAATGAGATGATTGACGGGGGGTTGAAAATATGATTAATTTTAAAAACATATCAAACAAAATGGTGGATGAAGAAACGATGGTTCGCATTTACAATGAACTGAAAACGCCGTATAAGGTTGGTCCGGTAATTAAGCGTGATGGATATTTCTCTCTCCCTCTCCAAGCCGTGTGTTCTGTGATGAGAAGCCTATCGTATAGAATAAAATAATAATGACCGGAGTGAGTGAAAATCAATAAAAAAAACATAGCGATAAAATAATCAGAAACTATAACTTAATATTTCAAAAGCCGAATTTGCCAAAAAAGTCGATTGACAAATTCGGCTTTTCTATATTATAATCACATATAAAAATAAACCACCTGCTATGCAGGTGAGTTCCGAGATAGCTTTAGCTTTAAGCATATAGTAAAATAAAACCTCCAGTGCTATAATGATAGTAGTTTGGCGACTGCATCATTAAAGAGCAAAGGAGGTTTTGACATGAGCAATAAAGCTCAAGATAATAATAGTTTAGCACATATGACATGGAATTGCAAGTATACAGGTCTTTTTAGAACGGATAACCTCTCTAACAATTTGGATATGAGAGGTTTTCAAGCCGTTTTCGGGCTGAAAATAAGCAAAAAGTTGGTCGGTTTTTTTGATAACCAAAGCACCCTCAAACGCAGGTGTAGAACGGTTTTGCAGACTTGAGTTGGATATGAACACCCTATTTTGGATAAAAAAATCGACGGTACACGAAAACGATTTTAGGCTCATATCCAAATAAAATCCAAATCAAAATCAAAAACAAGCAGGTCAGCATAACCGCTGCCTGCTTGTTTATACTCATTTTTACGTCTATTTAATTATACTTCCGTAAATGATTCTTTACCTAAACCGCAGGTCGGGCAAACCCAATCCTCAGGTACATCTTCCCACGAAGTACCAGGTTTTACGCCATTTTCAGGGTCTCCAACCTCAGGGTCATAAACATATCCGCATGGACATTCATACTTCTTCATAGTGCAATTTCTCCTTAGCCAAAGTATCTCTTCAGCATACCCTCAAAGCCTTTTCCATGTCTTGCCTCGTCCTTTGCCATCTCGTGAACTGTGTCGTGGATAGCATCGTAGCCAAGCTCCTTAGCTCTCTTTGCAAGCTCCAGCTTTCCTGCTGTTGCGCCGCACTCAGCTTCCGATCTGAGCTCCAAATTCTTCTTTGTTGAGGGTGTTACAACCTCGCCTAAAAGCTCTGCAAACTTTGCTGCGTGCTCAGCTTCCTCCAAAGCGGCTCTCAGGTAGAACTCGCCTATTTCGGGATAGCCCTCTCTTATAGCCTGTCTGCTCATTGCGATATACATACCAACCTCGGTGCACTCGCCCTCGAAGTTTGCCTTTAAGCCCTCATATACATCAGGCTCAACCTGATCCTTTGCGCCTACTCCGATAACGTGCTCGCAAGCGAAGTTAAGAGCTGCACCCTCATCCATCTTTGTGAACTTTGAACCGGGAACTCCGCACTGGGGACATTTCTCCGGGGGGTTGTCTCCCTCATAAACGTATCCGCATACCGGACATACATACTTTGCCATAATAAATTCCTCCTTGAAAATAAATTTAATGCGCATTGTTTTTTGCACATTGTTTGCAAATTCCGTAAAATGTAAGCTCCTGACGTTTTACCTCGGCGTCCAAAAGCCCGGACACTTTTTTTGAAAGCTCCGCGTCCTCATCAAGCTCTATATCCGAAATACTGCCGCATTTGTCACATACAAAGTGACAGTGGTGGTGTACAAAGCCGTCAAAATGCTCTTTGGCGTCATCGGTAATTACCCGTCTTATATCGCCGTTTTTCTCAAGCTGCGCCAGGTTGCGGTAAATTGTCGCCAAGGAAATGTTTGGGTAAATTTCGCGCATCCCGGTGTAGAGCATATCCGCACTCGGATGTGACTGTGTACCGCGCAGTAAATCAAGAAGCGTTTCACGCTGCTTTGAATATCTCATCGGCACACCTCCTGCTAAACGATAATAATTATCACTTACATTTATATTATAGCATAAAATTTTTAAAAGTCAATACTTTTTTTTAAAAAAGTTATTGCCGATATGTTGTATTTTTTGGCGTATCGTGCTATAATAAATCCCGTTAAGGAGGGTTGGATATGCGTTTTGATATACCCGAAATAAGCAGTGATAAGGTTTTGGCGGCGGTGGGCTGCCGTGAGGACAGCCCGGTTTATGCGGCACTTAATGCCGAGTGCGCCCAGGTGCTAAAGAGGGCGCAATCTCTTTGCACTCCGCAGGCCAAGGTCGTTTTTGAGGATAAATACTGCTATGTTTTAATGAGCGTCGGCGGTGAAATAAGCAACTGCTCCACAGACTTTTTCAAAGCCGGAGAGGGAACAAAGGGGCTTTTGGCAAATGCTGCCGGGGACGAGTACCTTTTCGCGCTGGATAAGGCAGTGAGCGAATATATTAAGAAGGAATGTGCAAAGCGTTCTTTGGGTGTAAGCGAAAGAGAGGACAGCCCTGATATGGAACGGCTTTTGGAAAAATGCGCTCTTGACGGGGTTTGTCTTACCGGGGGCGGTATGCTTTCCCCGGCAAAGTCCATGGGCTATATACTGACGCTTTCGGATAATGCCGAGATTTTCAAGGGACAGCACGACTGCTCAAAATGTCCATGCACCGACTGCCCGCGGCGCAGCGCGCCCTTTAAGGACGCGCAAATTCTTGCCGATTACAGCGCGCCGATACCTGAGGGAACAAACGCAATCTGCATTGATATAGGAACAACCACCTTGGTGTTTTCGCTTATACAAAACGGAAAAGCCACAAAAACCATAAGCGAGGTAAACCCGCAGCGGCGTTTCGGCGCGGACGTGCTTTCAAGAATAGAAGCGGCGCAGAGGGGACGGGGCGCGGAGCTTAAGCAAGCGATAGAATACCGGCTCATTAAGGGCGTGCGGGAGCTTGTGCAACCCGAAACGGAGAAAATCGTTATAAGCGCAAATACCACCATGGTGTATCTGATGATGGGCTATGACCCGGCAGAGCTGGGTAAATACCCGTTTACGGTTTCCAAGGGCGAAACCATACACATGGATTTTGATAAAATGACCTTGTCCGATATAAAGCTTCCGGTTACGGTCATAGGCGCGGCAAGCGCGTTTATCGGCGGCGATATTGTAAGCGGAATTTATATGACCGGCATGGACGAAAACGAGAAAACCGCCCTTTTGGCGGATTTGGGTACCAACGGTGAAATGGCACTTCGCGTGGGTGATACGATATTTACGGCTTCGGCGGCGGCGGGACCTGCCTTTGAGGGCGGAGCAATAAGCTGCGGCTGTGCTTCGGTGGCGGGAGCGGTATGCTCCGTTGACCGAAAAAGCGGAGCGGTAAGGACCATAGGCGGCAAAAATCCCATAGGCATATGCGGTTCGGGAATAGCGGAGCTTATCGCATATATGCTTGATAAGGGAATAATCGACAAAACCGGAAGGCTTGCGGACAGGTACTTTGAAAAGGGTTATCCCTTTGCGCCGGGACTGTTTTTTACCCAAAAGGATATACGCGCCGTTCAGACGGCAAAGGCGGCGGTGTGCGCGGGGATTGAAACGCTTGTTAAAAGAAGCGGCGCAAAGGATATTGATACCGTATACCTTGCCGGCGGCTTCGGGCAGGCGCTTGACGCTTCGGCGGCGGCAAAAATCGGGCTTATTCCCGAATATTTAAAGGATAAGCTTCGTCCCGTCGGCAACAGCTCCCTGGGCGGTGCGGCAAAATATGCCGGTACCGGGGACGATGGGGCGATAGATAGGATATGCACAATGACAACCGAAATAATTTTAGGCAATGACAATTATTTTACACAAAAATATGTAGAGAATATGAATTTTTAGCTGCGGGTATTGTATAAGAGAGCAAATTGTGATATAATCAACGAAAAAAGCGGAAAGGATGATTTCAATGTCAAATATATGGCACGATATAAGCCCCAAGAGGATTTCACCCGACAGATTTATGGCGGTAATAGAGATACCCAAGGGCGTTAAGAACAAGTATGAAATGGATAAGGAAACCGGGCTTTTAAGACTGGACAGGGTGCTTTACACCTCCACACATTACCCGGCAAACTACGGCTTTATACCGCGTACCTATGCGGACGATAAGGACCCATTAGATGTTTTGGTGCTGTGTCAGGAGGATATAGTTCCAATGACACTTGTGGAATGTAAGCCCATAGGTGTGCTTAAAATGACGGATAACGACGATTTGGACGAAAAGATTATCGCAGTGCCGATAAATGACCCGTCCTATTCACCCTTTGAGGACATATCCCAGCTGCCCGCCCACACCTTTGAGGAAATTTCGCATTTCTTTAAGGTATATAAATCCCTCGAAACAAAGGAAACCGTTGTAAACGAGATTATGGACGCCGAGGAGGCTAAGCGGGTTATTGAAAAGTGCATAGCATCTTATAAGGATAATTTTTGCTGAGGGCTCTTTGGAGGATAGTGAAATGGTAATTCTATACGAGGTTCATAGCGGACTCTACGTTAATATGACAAATAAATGTCCCTGCGCATGTACCTTCTGTTTAAGGCAGGACAGGGACGAGATGAACGGCTCCGGCAGCCTGTGGCTTGAGCGGGAACCGTCGGTTGAGGAGATAAAGGCGGAGTTTGACAAGTTCGATATGACGAAATACTCCGAGTTGGTGTTCTGCGGTTTCGGCGAGCCTACGGAGCGGCTTGACGATTTGGTTGAGGTTGCGCGCTTTGCAAAGGAGAAATTTGGCAATATCCCGGTACGGGTGAACACAAACGGTCTTTCGGACTTGATTTGGGGAGAGGACACCGCCCCGAAATTCGCCGGTGCGGTGGATACGGTGTCCATAAGCCTGAACACTCCCGACAGGGAGCGGTATTTGGAGCTTACCCGAAATAAATTCGGTATCGAGTCCTTTGACGCAATGCTTAATTTTGCAAAAAATGTTAAAAAGTATGTTAAAAATGTGGTGATGACCACAGTTTCCACAACGCTTTCCCCCGAAGAGGAGCAAAAATGTGCGAAAATCTGCGGCGATCTTGGCGTAAGCTACCGCATAAGACCCTTTGAATAGGAGGGAACGGCAGTGAACATAAAAGAGCTTTTATCCGATAAGCAAAGCCGCCCGCAGCTTATTTTATGCGCGGTGCTTTTGGTTTTGATAATAGTTATAGGTACATGGCTTGCGGTGCAGGTAACAAAGGCGGCGGCATATGTAAAAACCACATCCGAGCCGTTGCAGACGGAAGCTGCAGAGCAGCCGGAGCCTACGGCGGTTATTTACAGCGCGGACGATGATGAAGCCTCCGCACCGTCACAATCGCCCAATCCGTCGGCAACCTTTACGCCGCTGCCAACGGTGGAAGCGTATGTGCTTGAATAAAACAGCTTCGGAGGTATATGTATGAGAGTAACAGCCTTTACTCATGGGGGAAGCTTTCCCGTAAATGAGGATTACATAGACAGTGCCCGCCAAAACGGCGTCTGCTGCTTTGCCGCAGCAGACGGCGGCGGAGTGGGGAACGGGGATATTGCCGCAAAAATAGTTGTGGATACGATAATAGATGAATTTAAAAAATCCCCGCTTATGAGCGGCGAAGCCATTGAGGGATATTTTAAAAGCGCTCAGGCGGCTCTTAACGAAAAGAGCAGGGAGGACGCCATATATGACACCATGTATGCAAGCGCGGTTGTGCTTATAACCGACGGAGTAAGCGCCCTTTGGGGAAATATCGGCGACTGCCGAATATATCGATTTAACGGCAAGCTTGTTGAGGAAGTCACCGATGACGACAGCGATGCGTTTTTAAAGTACAAGGACGGAAAAATAGAATTTACGGACATACGCCGCGAAAAATACGAACGTCCCACAAAAACCCTTTGTCCCTGTGAAACGGCACTGCCGCATATTTATACGGTAAAGCACATAGGTGCGCGCACGTCCTTTTTGATATGCACAAAGGGCTTTTGGAGGTGTGTTGCCGAGGAGGATATGGAAGAAGCGCTTCGCACAAGCAAAACCTCAAAGGAATGGCTTTCAAAAATGCTCGGGGTTATAGAAAACGCAAAGGGCGCCGAGCGCGACAACATGAGCGCATTTGCCGTAAGAATGGGGTGATTGATATGACATCGGATATTGTAAGGGCTATGATAGATTATTTCGGCAGTGATGTTAAAAGAGTTAATCATCTTTTAAAGGTTCTCGCCTTTGCCAAAACGATCGCCGAGTGCGAGGGCATCGATCGGCGGGAGCGGGAAATTCTTGAGGCTGCCGCCGCAGTTCATGATATAGGCATAAAAATAAGCGAGGAAAAATACGGCTCTTCGAGCGGATATTATCAGCAAAAGGAGGGTCCCGGCGAGGCGCGTAAGCTGCTTTTGGGAATTTCGGGACTTGACGGGGAGCTTATAGACCGCGTGTGTTATCTTGTGTCGCGGCATCACAAATACAGCGATATAGACGGCATGGACTGTCAGATACTTATAGAAGCGGATTTTATCGTAAATGTCTTTGAAGATGAAATTTCAGGGGATACAATCCGAGATGTGTACAAAAAAATATTTAAAACGGATACGGGCAGAGCAATATTAAAAAGCCTGTATCTTAAGGAAGAGGAAGAATAATGTGGATAGCTTTGGTGTCACTGTACGGCGTTTTAAAGGGTGCGCGTGACGTTATAAAGAAAAAGGCTCTGCAAAAAAGCAGCGCTGTGGAGGTGCTGTTTTTCTATACATTGCTGAGCTTTATTTTTGTTTTGCCCGAAATCGGAACCGCAATGGCGGTTGACGGACATTTTTTGGGCTACGTAGCGGTAAAATCCGTTATAATTTTTATTGCCTGGATATGCTCTTTTAAAGCAATAGAGCATCTCCCGATAAGCTTTTTCGGTGTAATGGATATGTCGAGGGTGATATTTGCTTCAATTCTCGGCATTATCGGTTTGGGCGAGGTGATTACCCAGAAAAAGGCGATTGGTATGCTTATCGTGCTTGCGGGGCTGATGCTTGTAAATTTACCGCAAAAAGGCACAGCTTCAAAGAACACTGCCGGAGTGAAGTATATACTTTTGGTACTTCTTTCCTGCTTTTTGAACGCCTGCTCGGAAATGCTCGATAAAATGCTTATGAAGGACATGACAAGCGGACAGCTTCAGTTTTGGTATATGTTCTTTTTGGTGATTTTGTATTTGGGATATATGCTTGTAACCAAAACCAAAATCGATATTAAAATAATATTTAAAAATTACTGGGTTTTAATTTTAAGCGTGCTTTTTGTCATAGGCGACAAGGCTTTGTTTATCGCCTGCTCCTACGAGGGCAGTACGGTTATTGCCATGACGCTTATAAAGCAGTGCTCGGTACTGGTTACCATAATCGGCGGTCGGCTTGTGTTTAAAGAAAAGCGGACAGTGTACAGAATAGTATGCGCCTGTGTAATTATTCTGGGAATAATCACTGCGCTTTTGTAAAGGGGATGCGGCATTTTGCCACACCCCCTTTATAAAACTGATTTAAAGCCCAGCTCGTTTACATATGCCGTTGCCGAAACGGCGGCAACCGCACCGTCCGCGGCGGCGGTTATCACCTGTCTTAGGGGCGTTACCCTAACGTCCCCGGCGGCGAATATTCCGCGGATATTTGTGGCAAGATTCATATCCGTTTTTATGAAGCCTCTTTCGCAGGTTTCAACGCCGCAAAGCTTCGCAACCCCGGAATCGGGCTTTATGCCCACCGCAATAATTGCGCCGGCGGCTTTTATGCTCCCGCGCTCTTTTGTGACGGTGTTTTGTATTTTTATTTCACTAAGCGTTGCTCCCCCGACAAAACGCTCCGCTACGGTATCGGTTATGATTTTTATTTTTCCGTTTTCGGTGGCTCTTTTTACCAGGGACGCGTTTGCGCGGAACTTCTTTGAACGGTTTAGAAGATATACTCGGCTGCACAGCCCGGCAAGGTAGAGCGCATCCTCAAAGGCGGTGTTTCCGCCGCCGATAACCGCAACGTCCTTGTCCTTGAAGAACGCACCGTCACAGGTGGCACAGTAGGAAACCCCCGCGCCGCGAAACTGCTCCTCACCCTCTGCACCCAGTGTTTTGGGACTTGCACCGGTGGCAATAATTACCGATTTTGCCATGTATTTATTGCGTCTTGTGTAAATGATTTTAACATCATAAGGCGCGTTTTCTATCGATTTAACGGCTTCTCTGACAAATTCCGCCCCAAAACGCCTTGCGTGCTTTTCAAGCCGGTCGGAAAGCTCCTGTCCCGACGGGCAGTCGTCAAAGCCGGGATAGTTGTCTATCTCGTAGGTCTTTACAGCCTGACCGCCGCAGGAAAGCTTTTCTATGACAAGCGTTTTCATGCCGCCTCTTGCGGCATATATGGCGGCACTCATTCCGGCGGGACCGCCGCCGATTATTACTACATCATACATTTTGATCATCCTCTTTATTATTTACATATGCTTCGATTATAAATCTGGGACGGCGCTTTACCTCTTTATAAAGCTTGCCGACATACTCGCCGATAAGCCCGACGCTTAAAAGCTGTACTCCGCCTATGAACCATATCGACATCATCATGGACGCCCAGCCTGCGTCGGTATTGCCGCAGAATTTCTCCACAAGGGTGTAAATTGCCATTATAACCGCGATTATGCAGACCAATGCGCCTAAACTTGAAATAAGCCGTATGGGCGTAACGCTGAAGGAGGTTATCCCGTCAAAGGCAAAGGAAAGCATTTTCTTTAAGGGGTATTTCGACTCGCCCGCAAAGCGTTCGTTTCTGTCATAATAAACGCAGGAGGATTTGTAGCCCACCAGCGGAGCCATACCCCTAAGGAACAGATTGCGTTCGGGGAATTGTGAAAGAGCCTCTAATGCCCGCGCGCTCATAAGGCGGTAATCCGCGTGATTAAACACAATCTTAACGCCCATTATATGCATCAGCTTGTAAAAGGCAACGGCGGTTGTGCGCTTAAAGAACGTGTCGGTATCCCGGCGGTTTCGCACTCCGTATACAACATCACAGCCGTCAATGAAGTTTTGTACCATTTCGGGAATGACGCGTATATCGTCCTGCAAATCCGCATCGATGGAAATTGCGCAGTCGCAGTCATGGCGAATTGTCATAAGTCCGCCGAAAAGCGCATTCTGATGCCCGGCGTTGCAGGCAAGCTTTATTCCCGCAATTTCGCTGTGTTCCTTTGTAAGTCTGTCTATAATTCTCCATGTATCGTCCTTTGAGCCGTCGTCCACAAAGCATATGCGGCTTTGGGAGCTGACAAGTCCCCGGGCGCGCATATCGCGCATAAGCTCAAGCATCTGCCGCGAGGTTTCGTTAAGCACCGCTTCCTCGTTATAGCAGGGGACAACAATATATAATTTAACCGGTTTATCCACAAAAATTCTCCTTTTAACTGTATTTGTATCTATTATACAACAAATTGCCAAAATATACAAGTACCAACTGAAAGAAATTTTTTTGCACGAAAAAACTCTTGAAGCTTTAAACTCCAAGAGCTTTTTGTGTATCGTATTATTTTGTAATAACAACCTCTCTTGCCGCATCGTCCCAGTCAACGTCGCAGTCGAGAGCCTCCGCAACCGCTCTTACGGGAACATAGGTTCTGTCGTCAACCACCTTTGCCGCCGTATCGAGAGTGATGGGAGTATCGTTTACATACATAACGTCCGAGCCAACCTCAATAATGATTGTCTTGTCGTCCTTTGTCGCCGTAACGCGCAAATCCTCGCCGTCCCATACAATATCGGCGTCCATTGCCTCGAAAATCGCTCTCATGGGAACGAGAGTGCGTTCATTTTCGATAAAGGGCTTGGTGTCACAGCTGATATAATCGCCGTTTAAGCTGATTTTTATATCACCGGCAAAGTATATGTGAGCGCGGGTAAGAAGCTCGTTTCCTTCGCCGATATTAAGTGCTTCCCAGTCGGAGGGTGTTCCCTCAAAGTATACGTCCTTAAGGGATATGCAGCGCAAAAATGCATTGTCGCCTATGGTCTTTACGGTTTTGGGAATTATGGCATATGCGGCATATTTGCAGTCATTAAATGCACTGTCGCCTATAACCTCAACGCCGCCGGGTATTTTTATCGACCTTAAGCCGCTTGCCGAGAAAGCAAGCTCGTCAATAACCTTGACGTTCTTTAAATCGAAAAGTCCGTTCATTGCCGAATTTCCAAAAAACATTGACGGACCAATCTCACCGAGTGCGGAGGAATAATTCACCTCATAAAGGGCTGTGCAGCCCGAAAATACGCCCTCACCCAGCTTCGTTACCGTATCGGGTATTGTTACCGATTTAAGGGCGGTGCAGTCCTTAAATGCCGATGTCCCGACAGATACAAGCTGTGGCTCCATAACAATCTCCTCAAGCCCTGTGCAGCCCGAAAATGCCGACTCGCCCAAGGAAACCGCCTTTGCGGTGTTTACGGACTTTAAGTCCTTGTTGCCGGCAAAAGCATAGCTGTTTACGGTCTTTACCTCATCGGGCAGAGTAACGTTAATTAACGCGCCCCGGTATTGATAAAGTATTCCGTCGCCTATAACGATAAAGTCCTCGGAGGAGGAATCGAGCCACTGGGTCTGATAAAAGGCATCGGTGCCGATGCTCAAAACCCCGTTGGGTATCTCGATATTGTTAAGCTTCGAGCAGCCGGCAAAGGCACCGGTGCCTATTGCTTCAAGTCCGGCGGGAAGAGATGTTCCCTCAACCTCCTTGCAGTCGGCAAAGGCATAGCCGCCTATTTTCTTTACTGTGGAGGGAATTGAGATGTCCTGCGCGTTTATGCAGCCGCCGAACGCCGACGCGCCTATGTAGGTTACGCCCTCCTTAATGTCTATGCTCTTTACGGAGTCCGCAAACTCGTACCAGTCCTGCTTTCCATCCGACATTGCGCCCTCGCCGGTTATGGTAAGGGTATCGTTTGCATAGCTCCATTTAACATTTTCCCCGCAGCTTCCCTCTGTGACGGCAGCTGCCGCTGCGGCGGGAATTAAAGCGCATGACAGCGCCGCAAGCGCCGTTATGCCAAGAAATTTCTTCATATTCTTCATTCCTTTCCTAAATAAATATTACGGAATTTTTCTCCCATTATTTCACCCGCACATACATTATACCACAACACAGGCAAAAAGGAAAGTTAATTTTTTTTGAACTTTACGGCATATATGTTATTTTTTGTATACATGAAAGGACATAAGCGCCGTATCAAACATAATATCAAAGCCCAAATCCTCATAAAATGCCTTTACAATGCTGTAAATGCGCTCCTTCTCCTCATCGTTCGCCTCGCCCCTGCCAATGGGCAGAATGTCCGCGCTTGTGCCATGTATTTCTATTTTAAAGCTCAAATGCTTTAAAAACAGCCTGTGGTTTAATCGTACAATATCCTTAATGTTAAGCTCTTCCATAAATCATCAAATCCTTTGCTTTTATGTAACAATCATAACACACACCCCCGTTCCCGTCAAGGAATTTTTAAAAAACCCTTGATAAATTTTTTTGTTTATAGTATACTAAAGGATATACGAATTTTATTAGGGGGGAATAACGTGAAAAATAAGCTGCGCATCTCACCGCTTTTTGCTCGGGGCGGTATACTCATACAGCACCGCTCGCTGCAAAGCGGCAATATGCTTGCTTCTTTTCCACGTTGTGCTTTGGATGTCGCATGGCGGCAGAATGGGGGGATATTATGCGGAAATTTTTAGCTGTGCTTATGATTGTGCTGTTTGCGGCAGGGGCTGCGGATACGCTGCTTTCGCCTAAAAACATAATCGATGAAAGCATTCTCATTTCCGCCACCATGCCGCCCTCGCTCTCTACCGGCGCGCCTAAGCTTAACATAAGCAGCGACCCGCTTTTCGGTACGGAAACGGACAGATTTGTGGCGCACCGGGGCTTCTCGGAGCACGCGCCCGAAAATACCCAGCCGGCGTTTGAGCTTGCGGGCAAGGCGGGTTTTTGGGGTATAGAAACCGATATAATAGAAACCGCGGACGGTGTGTTCATGTGTATGCATGACGATACCTTAGACCGCACCACCACCGGTACGGGCGACCCGCTTACATATACATATAATCAGCTTTTGGGCTTTGATGTTGATTACGGTAACGATATTGAGAACTATCCGGGTCTTAAAATCCCTACGATGATAGAATATTTAAACACCTGCGCCATATATGACTGCGTGCCGGTGATTGAGATAAAGAGCATAAACAATTACGATAATTTTTTGCAGACTGTGTATGAAAGCGGCTTAAAGGACAGGGCGATAATTGCCGGCTCAATAGAGAGCATACAGGAAATCCGCGCCCGGGATACGGAAATATTCGTTATGGTGGTTGGTTATTCCTTTGAGGACTATACATATTATCTTGACCGGATAAGATCCATACCCGCCCATAACGCGGGACTGCTGTTAAATCACCCGATGGTCGACCCCGAAATTGCCCAAATAATACATTCGGAGGGCTATCTTGTGGGTGCGTGGACCCTCGATACCGCCGAGGACGCGCGCAAATTCATTGATTACGGCGTGGATATAGTGGTAACAAATCAAATCCCCGGTCTTAACCACATGATAAACGATAATGAATAAAAATTGCACAAAAACCTCTGAAATTTATACATTAAATTGATTGAAAAGCGGCGGATTTTATGATAAAATATATAATCATAGAGAAAGAGGGGGAGTTATTATGTTTAATATAAAGAAAAAATCTGTAGTATTTGCCCTTGCACTGGCGCAGGTGATAAGCGCGGGCGCGCTTTTGCCGTCAAATGCGGCTTATGCGCAGGCATCGGAGGCAATTACGAGGAATATGGAAAAGCTCGACAGAGGTGTTGTTGCGGTCAAGACCGATGAGGGCGTGTTTGTTTCCTGGAGAAGGCTCGGAACGGAGGCGGCAAGCACCAAGTTCTCGCTCTACCGCAATAAGGAGCTTGTCTGCGAGGACGCTGTGACGAATTTTGTCGATAAGCAGGGTACGCTTTCGGATAAATATACGGTTGTCGCAAACGGTGAAATGTCAAAGAGCGTAAGCGTACTGGAGGATCAGTACATAGAAATTCCCATGGGCGAAACGCCTGAAAGCGATGTTCTGATTATGGACAGAAACGGCGTTTATTACGGCTCCTACGCTCCCGGTGACGGAACTTACGGTGATTTGGACGGTGACGGTGAATATGAGCTTGTTGTAATGTGGAATCCCTCGGACGCAAAGGACGCGGCTTCGGGCGGAAAGACCGGAAAGGTGTATATAGACGCATACAAGCTTGACGGTACCCGTATGTGGCAGATTGACATGGGCTATAACATAAGAGCCGGCGCTCATGATACGCAGCTTTGCGTGGCGGACTTTGACGGTGACGGCAGAGCGGAGCTTATGGTAAGAACCGCTGACGGCACAAAGGACGGTAAGGGCAATATCATAGGCGACGCTTCAAAGGGCGAAAGCTTTGAAAGCTCCTGGGCGGCGTTAAACGGCGGAAAGAATTTGCAGGGTCCCTTGTATATGACCTGCTTTGACGGTGAAACCGGCGAGGCTCTCGATACAATCGACTATTTCCCGCAAAATACGGTAGGCTCCATGGAAACCTGCTATTCCTTCGGTGACGATTTCGGAAACAGATGTGAAAGATACAATGCCACAATCGCATGGCTTGACGGGAAAAATCCGTCGGTTGTTGTGGGCAGAGGTTATTATTTCGGCAAGAACGGCAGACAAAGACAGGCTGCCGCGGCATATGACTTCAAAAACGGCAAGCTTTCCTTAAGATGGAGCTTTGACACCGAGGAGGGCGGCGCAAACGCTCAGTATGTGGGTCAGGGCAACCACCAGCTTGAAGCGGCGGACGTTGACGGTGACGGCAAGGACGAGGTTTCAACCGGCGCGCTGTGGTACGATGATGACGGTACGGTGCTGTGGTCATCGCAGCTTGAGCATGGCGATGTTATTCATGTGGGAGATTTTGACCCGACAAATCCGGGTCTTGAGGAAATGACCGCAAAGGAGGACTATGCTCCGGGTGCAGAGAATTTTAAGTATTCAAACCCCGTTCTCTCATCAATGGGAATACAAAACGCCATAGGCGCGGACAACACAAAGGGCGAGCAGGTTTGGGGTATTGTGCTTCAGGATGCAAAAACCGGTAAATTCCTCCATGTAAGGAACGGTATCAAGGACACCGGCCGCGGAATGATTGCCAATATTGGCTATAAGGATTCATATTATGTAATGTGGGGTGCGGCAAGCACCGGCTACCATGACAATACCGGCGCGGACTGCGGTAATTTGGGACTTTCCATGAACGGCAGAATTTACTGGGACGGTGATTTGCAGGATGAGCTTCAGGACCACCGCGGTGCAGGAAAGGAAATTGCCATACAGAAGTGGAACGACAGCGCAAACAAGCTTGAGGAAATATTCGTTCCCGAGGGAACTCATTCCATTAACTCCACAAAGGGTAATATGAACGGTCAGGCGGATTTGTTCGGCGACTGGAGAGAGGAATTTGTTTCCTATGTTATTACAGACTCACAGACCGAGGAGATAAAGACAACGGTAAAAGGCTCCTTTGACAAGGATGTTGAGGTAACAGCTACAAAACCGACATATAAATACGCTCTTAGGGTTTATACAACAACAATTCCTACGGAGTATAATTTCTATACGCTTGCTCATGACGATGTTTACAGAAACTCGTCAGGCGCGTATAACAACTGCTATAACCAGCCCCCGCATATAAGCTGGTACATGAACGATAAGATAGAAAATTCACCTTATACAACACAGCCCTCATGCAATATTGCATTGGTAAACAATAAATATAAGGCACAGGCGTTTGACGCTTCACTGCTTCCTGAGGGCGGCGCGCCGAGTGCGGCACAGGACTGCCCCTTCAAGGACGCACAGAGCCACTGGGCAAAGGACAGCATCGTAAAGATGTATAAGGCGGGCATAATTGACGGTATCGACAGCACAACCTTTGACCCGGAGGGAGCGGTTACAAAGGGACAGTTTGCAAAGCTTATTGCCGCGGCGGCAGGTCTTAAGACCGAGGCGGCCGACGGTCACTGGGCAAAGCCCTATGTTGACGCTGCAAAGAGCGCGGGCATTATAAACGATAACATTGCCCTTTCGGCGGACGCGGACTTTGACGCACCCATAAACCGCGAGGAAATGGCGTCCATGGTTGCAGCTGCCGCAAGGTACAAGAATGTGCCGGAGCAGACGGCGGCAGACGAATTTACCGACGCGGCTTCCATAAGCGCGTGGGCAAAGGCGGATGTTGATTTAGCTGTGGGACTGGGAATAATAAACGGTTTTGACGAGGGCGATTTTAAGCCCCTTGCGGGAGCCACAAGAGCGCAGGCGGCGACAATGCTTGACCGTCTGACGGATAAATTCTGATAAAGCCAAGTGTCGGCGTGCGGACAAAATGTCTGCGCGCCGACTGCTTTTTAAATTTCTTAATTTTTATCATAAAAAGATTTTACAAAAGGTTGACAAATCAGAGATTTTGTATTAAACTATATATGGTTTTGAGTATTTATGTACTTAATGAATTTGTATACAGTTAATTTAAGAGAGGAGATAATATCTTATGAAAAAATTATTATCAATCGTTTCGGCGCTGGCTCTTACCTTGGCGGTCACATCATGCGGCGGCGGAGCAAACACAACAAAATCCATTGCTTCAATCGATGACCTTAACGGCGCAAAAATCGGCGTTCAGCTCGGTACAACCGGCGATATTTACGCATCGGACGTTGAGGGCGCAACCGTTGAACGCTATAACAAGGGCGCAGACGCGGTTCAGGCTCTTAAGCAGGGCAAGGTTGACTGCGTTATCATAGACGAACAGCCCGCAAAGGCATTCGTTGATGTAAACGAGGGCTTAAAAATTCTCGAAGAGGATTTCGCAAACGAGGAATACGCTATCTGTATTTCAAAGGAAAACACAGAGCTTAAGGACAAGATAAACGCCGCTATTGCAAAATTCAAGGCAGACGGCACTCTTGACAACATAGTTAAAAACTACATCGGCGACGATACAAAGGGGCAGTTCCCCTATACCTCGCCCGAGGGCGTTGACCGCTCAAACGGTACGCTTACGGTTGCCACAAACGCAGAGTTTGAGCCGTGGGAGTACATGGAAAACAACGAGTGTGTGGGAATAGATATGGATTTGGCTCAGGCTGTTGCAGACGAGCTTGGCATGGAGCTTCAAATCGATAATATCGCTTTCGATTCGATTATTACCGCCGTTCAGTCCGGTAAGGATATGTTAGGTATTGCCGGTATGACAGTTACCGAGGACAGACTTCAAAATATCGATTTTACCGATACTTATGCTAACGCAACACAGGTTATAATCGTTCCCGATGCTGAATAATCATACAATTTTGTGAAAAAATATTGACAAATTCCGCGGTATGTAATATACTTGGTATATAGGGAAGCAAAGGCGTACACCCTTTGTTTCCCTTTTTTTGAGAAAGGATTAAAATGCATGAAAAAGAAACAATTTTGCGCTGCCGCTGCCGCCGCGGCGCTGATGTTATGTCCGCTTATCGCTTTTGCGGACGGCGGCGGATTTGTTGAAACGATAAAGGGAAAGTTTATCTCCAACTTCATTACCGACAACAGATGGACGTATCTGTTAAACGGCTTGGGTACAACGATCATGATAACCTTTTTTGCCGTTATTATCGGTCTGGTACTGGGCTTTTTGATTGCTATCATAAGAAGCACTCACGATAAAACCGGCAAATGCGTTTTATTAAACACAATATGCCGCGCGTACCTGACGGTTATAAGAGGTACGCCGTCCATGGTACAGCTTTTGATTATGTACTATGTTATTTTCGCGTCCACAAACCATAAGGTCATGGTTGCGATTATCGCTTTCGGACTTAACTCCGCGGCGTATATTGCCGAGATTGTCCGTTCGGGAATTATGTCAGTGGACGAGGGGCAGTTCGAGGCGGGAAGAAGCTTGGGCTTTACCTATGCTCAGACCATGACAAACTTCATTCTCCCCCAGGCGTTTAAAAACGTTCTGCCCGCATTGGGAAATGAGTTTATAGTGCTTTTAAAGGAAACCTCCATATCCGGCTATATAGGCATAATGGACCTTACCCGCGGCGGCGACTTTATCAGAAGCCGTACATATGACGCGTTCATGCCGCTGATTGCCGTTGCGCTTGTGTATCTTATTATTGTGGTATTTTTATCGATGATGGTGACAAAGCTTGAAAGGAGGCTTAAAAACGATGGCAAATGATGTAATGATAAGAGTTGAGGATTTGAAAAAGTCCTTCGGAAAGCTTGTTGTCCTGGACGGAATTACCACCGAAATAAGGCGCGGCGAGGTGCTTGTGCTGATAGGTCCTTCCGGCTGCGGAAAATCAACGTTTTTAAGATGCCTTAATATGCTTGAAACGCCAAGCGGTGGTCATGTGTATCTGGACGGAGTGGATTTGACCTCACCCAAAACGAATATAAATCACGAGCGGCAGAAGATGATGATGGTGTTTCAGCATTTTAACCTGTTCCCGAACCTTACGATTATGGAAAACCTTACGGTTGCGCCCATAAAGGTGTTAAAGCGCACCAAGCAGGAGGCGGATAAAAAGGCGCAGGAGCTTTTGGAACGTGTGGGGCTTGCGGACAAGGCAAATTCCTATCCGCAGCAGCTTTCGGGCGGACAAAAGCAGAGGGTTGCCATATGCCGCGCTCTTGCGATGGACCCGGAGGTAATCCTGTTTGACGAGCCGACCTCGGCGCTTGACCCGGAAATGGTGGGCGAGGTATTGGACGTTATGAAGGAGCTTGCCCAAAGCGGAATGACCATGATATGCGTAACCCACGAAATGGGCTTTGCCCGCGAGGTGGCAAACCGAATGATATTCCTTGACGAGGGAAAAATCGCAGAGGACGGAACGCCTGAAGAAATTTTCGGCAGTCCCAAAAACGAGAGATTAAAGGCATTTTTATCGAAAATATTATAAAAAAGCGTTAAAACGCATCAACCCCCTAACCCCCAGTCTTGGGGGCAAAGAGGTACGCTTTTTTTGAACAAGCAAAATTGCTCACTCAAAACGAGCAATTTCCTATGTTATAACCAAAAAGGCGCGGCAAATGTTTCGCGTCTTTAATTTTTGAGTGTAAAGACCAAATATTTAAGACGCGCCATGGAAAAATTAAGAAACTGATACAAAAATTAAGAATAGAGGTTGTAATTTGGTGAGTTTTGCGATATAATGAAAGAAGATATGCACAAGGAAAGGAGTACGGACATGAAAATATATAACACGCTGACAAGAAAGAAGGAAGAATTTGTCCCCATTGACGAAAATGAGGTTAAAATGTATTCCTGCGGTCCGACTGTGTATGACTATTTCCATATAGGAAACGCAAGACCCTTTATTATTTTTGATACAATGCGCCGCTACCTTGAATATTTAGGCTATAATGTTAAGTTTGTGCAGAACTTTACGGACGTTGACGATAAAATGATAAAAAGAGCCAACGCCGAGCATATAACCGTTAAGGAACTGGGCGAGAGGTTTATAGGCGAATATTTCGAGGACGCAAAGGCATTGGGTATTCACGAGGCAACAGTACACCCCAAGGCAACCGAGAATATTGACGCGATTATAGACATTGTAAAACGATTAGAGGAAAAAGGCTTTGCCTATAACGTGGACGGAGATGTGTATTTCTCAACGAAAAGGTTTAAGGAATACGGCAAGCTGTCAAAGCAGCCTTTGGAGGATTTGGAAGCCGGCGCGAGAATTGACGTAAGCGAGCAAAAGCAAGACGCTATGGACTTTGCCCTGTGGAAGAAGCAAAAGGAGGGCGAGCCTGCCTGGGAAAGCCCCTGGGGAATGGGACGTCCCGGCTGGCATATAGAATGTAGCGCCATGGCAAACAGATACTTGGGCGAAACCATAGATATTCATTCCGGCGGGCAGGATTTGATTTTCCCCCACCATGAAAACGAGATTGCTCAAAGCGAGTGCGCCAACGGCAAGCCCTTTGCCCACTACTGGATGCATAACGGCTACATCAATATAAATAACCAGAAGATGAGCAAATCCTTAGGTAATTTCTTTACCGTAAGGGATATAAGAAAGCAGTATGACAGCGAGGTTATCCGCTTCTTTATGCTTTCTGCCCATTACAGAAACCCCATAAACTTTTCCGATACCTTAATGGAACAGGCAAAATCGGCTGTGGAGAGGGTTTACACCTGTATAGATAATCTGGAATTTCTAAAAAAGAGCGCAAAGCCCGGCGAAATAACCCTTTCGGATAAGCTTGAGGGCTTTAAGCAGAAATTTAAGGACGCCATGGACGATGACTTAAATACCGCCGATGCAATCGCGGCAATATTCGATATTGTGTATATGGCAAACACCGAAATAAATGCCGAAAATTCAAATGCGGATATAGACGCCGTATTGGGGCTTATAAGAGAGCTTGGCGGCGTGTTGGGTCTGTTTACCAAGGAAAACGACGCGTCCCTTGATGCCGAGGTGGAGGCGCTTATAGAGGAAAGAGCAAAGGCAAGAGCCGAAAAGAACTGGGCAAAGGCAGACGAAATACGGGATAAGCTTAAGGAAATGAACATTATCCTTAAGGATACGCCGCAGGGGGTAAAATGGAGCATAGCGAAATAATAAATCCGAGCGGACTTTCCGCGCTTGCGCTGGCATATATAGGCGATGCGGTTTATGAGATATATGTAAGAACAAGGATAATAACCGAAAATCCCAATCTTCCCGCTCATAAGCTGCATCTTCAGGCGGTAAAATATGTAAAGGCACACGCCCAGTCCAACAGTATCCATAAAATTGCGGATATGCTTTGTGAGGAGGAAAGGGCAGTCTACAAGCGCGGCAGAAACGCCAAATCCCAGACTGTACCAAAAAACGCCGACCTTACCGAATACCGCCACGCCACAGGCTTTGAAGCCCTTATAGGCTGGCTGTATCTTATGCAAAAAAGGGAACGGCTTGATGAAATAATGAAATCTGCGTATGATAATGCGTTGGATATATGATGAATTTAAGGAGGAATTGATAGTGGACGAGAAAAGAATTATCGAACTATCCATTATTGCAAACAAGGTGCGCAAAGCTGCTCTGACGGGTATTTATAACTCGCAGTCAGGTCATCCGGGCGGCTCGCTTTCAATTGCGGATGTACTTACTCTGCTGTATTTTGAGGTTATGAATGTTGACCCGAAAAACCCGAAGGACCCCAACAGAGACCGTATGGTGCTTTCAAAGGGACATACCGCCCCGGCATTGTACGCAACTCTTGCACAAAAGGGATATTTCCCGGTGGAGGACGTTTATACACTGCGCCGCACCGACTCATATATGCAGGGACACCCCGACATGAATAAAATACCCGGCGTGGATATGTCCACAGGCTCATTGGGACAGGGTGTATCGGCGGCAGGCGGAATGGCGCTTGCGGCAAAGCTTGATAATAAGGACTACAGAGTATACTCCATTCTCGGCGACGGCGAATTAGAGGAGGGACAGGTATGGGAGCAGGCGATGTTCGCGCCCCATTATAAGCTGGACAACTTGACAATATTCGTTGATAACAACGGCTTGCAGATAGACGGAGATATTACAAAGGTAATGAATCCCACGCCCATAGACGAGAAATTCAAGGCTTTCGGCTGGAATGTTATAGTTACCGATGCCCATGATTTCAATAAGCTTCTTGACGCCGTAAACCAAGCAAAGGCGACCAAGGGCAAGCCGACGGCGATTATAATGCAGTCGGTAAAGGGAAAGAACGTATCCTATATGGAAAACAACCCCGCATGGCACGGAGCCGCTCCCAAGGAGGAGGACTTCAATAAGGCAATAAGCGAGCTTGACGCTCAGATTAAAGAACTGGAGGCGAGGTTATAATGGCAAAAAAGGCAACAAGAGAATCCTACGGCGCGGCATTGGTTGAATACGGTGCCGACCCCAATATAGTTGTACTTGACGCGGACTTGTCCAAGTCAACAAAAACCGAAATGTTCAAAAAGGCGTATCCCGACAGGTTTATAAACTGCGGTATCGCGGAAGCGAATATGATGTGCGTTGCGGCGGGACTTGCTTCCTGCGGCAAGACGGTGTTTGCGTCCTCCTTTGCGATGTTCGCGGCGGGACGCGCTTATGAGCAGATAAGAAACTCAATAGGCTATACCAAGCTTAATGTAAAAATCGGAGCAACCCACGCGGGTATTTCCGTAGGCGAGGACGGAGCGTCCCATCAGTGCTTAGAGGATATTGCTCTGATGCGTACAATTCCGGGTATGGTCATCATAAACCCCGCCGATGATATAGAAGCAAGAGCGGCGGTAAAGGCGGCTATCGACCACGAGGGACCGGTGTATATGAGATTTGGCAGACTTGCGGTTGAGGACGTTCACGGCGAGGACTATAAATTCGAGATAGGCAAGGGCTCAACTCTAAAAGAGGGCAGCGATGTGTCGATTATCGCAACGGGACTTATGGTTGGCATGGCAATGGAAGCGGCAAAAATGCTTGAAAATGAGGGCATAAGCGCAAGAGTTATAAATATTGCCACAATAAAGCCCATAGATGAGGATATAATAATAAAGGCATCAAAGGAAACCGGCGCAATAGTAACCGCCGAGGAGCATTATATAATGGGCGGCTTAGGCTCGGCAGTAACGGAGGTTGTGTGCAAGAGCGCGCCCTGCCCGGTAAAGATTATCGGAACGGACCGCTACGGCAAATCCGGCAAGCCGGCAGAGCTGTTTAAGGAATACGGTCTGACACCGGAAAATATCGTAAAGAACGTCAAAGAAGCCATAGCGATGAAATAATTCGGGAGGAAGCTATGAAAAAAATAATATTTGTATTGTCATGTCTGCTTGTCACAATCGGACTGTGTGCCTGCGGGGGCGGAGGCGGGCTGTTCGGGCTTGCGCCCACTCCTGAACCCACCCCGGTGCCGGAGATAGACCCGGTGAGCATACTGTCCCCGGACGAGGTGTATGAGGCGTTAAATTACGAATATGTGCCCGTAATTGACGGAGGGCTTATTTACCATGACGATGGTTATAAGCATTACATGACCTATGTAAGCGACCCAAAGGGTCAGGGCGACAGCGTAAGAATTGAAGTAGCGCAGTACACCGATACGGTAACTCCCGAAACCATATGGTACAGCTTTGACGAAGCAATGCAGAAGCGTTCGGACAGAGAGAGTGTAGAGGGGATAGGCGAGGTTGCATATATAGCCTTCCCGAGCATCCATGTATATGACCGGGGATGTGGCATAACAATATCCGCCGGCTCCGGCGACAGCGAGGAACAGCGTCAGCTTCTGGTAAACCTTGCCCAAAGGGCAGTGACAAACCTTGAAGCCCAAATAAGTCCGTTGCCGGTACCGGAAGGGAACTAAAAACGAAACAGTCTTGCATTAAAGCCCCGGAAAGGGTTAGTGCAAGACTGTTTTTTTGGTGTTTGGACAAATTACTTAAATTTTGTTAGCGTTTAGCCCTACATCATATCGGCATTGATTGCCTCATAGAGTGCCGCGCCGGTCAGGTGCTTGTAAGGCTCAACATACAGCAGGCTTACGATACCACAGGTTATTAAGCCCAATAAATCCCAGAGTATGAAGCTTAAATCCAGAACAAATGCTCTCCACTTGTTTCCGATCATCATATTCTTGCTTCTTTTAAATACCTCTTTTCTGTCCATATCCGGGTTGTCTGCCAGGATATAGGGAACCATGCGGTACTCGTATGACTTTACGATACCGGGGATTACAAACAGCATACTCCACAAAACTATGAATAAGTCGCGCAGGAATATTACTTTTACGTTCCTCTTGTAGCTTACGTCAAAGCCCTCGCCCAAATCCGAGATGCGGCCGGTGCCGTTTATTGCGTTTATCTTGTACTTGAAAATTCCAACCTCAACGGGGTTTGCTATAAATATCTTTGCCAGCAGTGCAAGCACCAGTACAACGGCAAAGAATGCACACAGTATAAGCGCAACGGAAACGAGAGTGCCAAATGACATACTGTTCACAAAATCAGCTATCTGTGATGAGTATGACATCGATACCGCCGCGTTGCCGGTTTGCGCCGTATCCGATACAGCATTTGCCATACCTCTTGCGCCGGTGCTGCTCATAACTCCCATTCCGCCGGCAAGGGATGTGAATATTGCCGCAACCAGAACGGTTTTCCAGTAATTTCTTTTAAGAGCCGCTTTAGCGTCCTGTTTTAATTCTTTTCTTTTCCACATAATTCTTCTCTCCTTTTTTTACTTGTAATTTGCCTGTTGCTTTTTACCAAAGCTTAAGTCTGTTTTCAGGGGCAACATACATGGGATCGCCCTCTTTTATATCATATAAGTCATAGAAGCAGTCCAAAGATGCTACGCAGGCATTAACTCTTACCTGAGGGGTTGAGTGAACGTCCTGTAGGAAATGGTCGCTTGTTATAATCGATGCGGAGCCTATTCTTGCCCACATTTTCGCGAATGATTCAAGGGCTTCTCTTTGAGCGTCCTTGTCATCGCCTATAATGTCGAATACGCACTGAATGCCCGCAAAGTCTGCCATGTTCTCGGTTATGGTAAGCTCGCTGTCCTGAACAACACCGTCCATTACCTCAAAGTTCTTGTAGTAGTCCACAAATCCCTGCTTCTTTTCCTCGTAAACCTTTGCGTCCTCGTCCGTCCACCAGTTGTTTAAGCAGCCGTTTTCGTCAAACTGTGAGCCGTCCGCGTCAAAGGCGTGACCTATCTCATGAGCCACAACCATTCCGATACTGCCTAAATTTGCCGCATAGCTTGCTTCGGGGTCGTATATGGGTGCGTTTAATATACCCGCAGGTATGTTCATTGAGTTAAGAAGCGACACATAGCAGGCATTTACCTCATCGGACGGCATGAACATCATTGTGCGTAAAAAGTCCTGCTCCGCGCACATTCTTATTGTGGTTGCCAACTCATCCTTGTGAATACTTAATATATTCTTAAAGTATGTACCGCCGTCTTTTACGGGGGTTATTGTGGGGAAGTTGTAGTTGTCGGGGTAGCCTATGACCGCAACCATGTTTTCAATCTTCTTTATTGCGTTTTTCTTTGTTTCATCGGACATCCAGCCGTTCTTTTCAAATCTCTTCACATATGCGTCCCAAATATCCCTAACCATCTGTGCAACGACATCCGAAATGTTGTCATCGTAGTATTGGTTGCAGTACATAAGACCTATATCAGTGGGCAGGATCTGACCCAAAATTAAAAGATTTGAATCCGAAAGCAGTCTGTCCGCTTCGGAAATATCCTCCTGAGGGGTTTCCTCCTCGGCAGCGGTTTCTTCACTTGCGGACAGTGCCTTTGCCTTGTCAAAATCCAATCCCGATACTACGGCAAAGGTAATTGTGAGCAAATCCTCATATGCCGCCTTTTCCTCGTCATTTTCGGATATTTGCAGTGTGCTTGCAAGAAGTAAGAGCGCGTTTGCCTTAAGAGCGTTAAGATTGCTTTGTGTCAAAAATGCGCTGCAAGCCTCCACATCGCCTAAGGTTGACATCATAATATGGTCAAAATCCTTAAAGCCCGCATCGGTAAGAACCTGCGAAAGCTTAACAGCCTTTACCTTTTTGTCCGCTTCATCAATGGTAAACGCCTCTGCTGTGCTCTCATCGGTGTCAAACTCCGGATGCTCTGCGGCAAGCTTTTCCATATCGGCAGCTGCCTGCTCCTCGCTGTAGTCGGGGTCTAACGCCTGTCTTACTGCGGTGCCCAAGGCATACTGGGTCATAAAATTCGTACCCTTTGCGGCAGCCTCCTGTATCTCTATCGCCTTTTTAATATCCGCGTCCGAGAACTCAGCACCGCTGTATTTTAAGCATTCCTTCATAACTTCCATGTACTTTGAACTGTAAGCCTTCTTTGCTGTGGAATTAAAGGCAATAAGTCCGCCGTTTCCGGCAGAAGCAAAGCCCATCTGCGGGTATACCGCATGGGTTGACGGCTCTAAATTCATTGCAATGTCAAAGAGCGTGTTGATACCGGTTTCCTTATATATATCGTTTACCGCCGCGAAGAACTCGTCAAGAGTTGCCGCATCGGCAATCTTCTTGCGGTAAGAATTATAAAGCTCTGTATCCTCGGCATTGTCCTCGTTCATTTTGTCGATACAATGAAGCATATCGTAAATTCTCTGTTCGGGAGTGCCGTTTTCATATTCAAGCTCGCCGTTTACAAGCTTTGTGAGCATTTCGTTTTCCCTGTCCATAACCGTTTTGCTGATATCGCCGAAAGCGGACCAGGAGTTCTCGGTGGGTATAATAACACCGTGCAAAGCGTCAACTGTGTACTTTGAGCCTTGCTCATAGTTTCTGAACGACTTGTTGTTTACATAGCCGTAAAAGCTTTCCGAGGGCTCTACGGTATTTAAAATCTTGTCGGAACGGTCGGTAAGGATTTTTACCTGCTCAACTGTGATATTGTCCATTGCGCCCAGTCTGCCGTCGCCGTAGCCCTCCACAAGACCTACCTTTGACAGACCGTCAATTATGGACTTTGCCCATTCGGGAACGTCCGTAAAGGCTATCGGCTCCGCGTCAACATCGTCCGTTTCGGGAACACAGCGCGAGAATATCGCCAAAGCTTCAACTCTGGTGATATTGTCCTTTGGGTGCAGTGTGTTGTCCTCATAGCCCTCCACAAGACCCGATGTAACCGCTTTTTCAAAATCATTTGTATATTTCTCGTCAATTTCATTTGCGTCTGCGAATTTTGAGAGAATATAGTTACTGCCGGTGAGGTTTGAACGTCCGACGGACTGAACAAACTCGGATATGACATATTCTCTTGTCGCATAGGTACTCTCTTGCTGTGCCATAACCGGAACGGCTCCGGCAAACAGCGAAACCGCCGCGGCGGCAGATACGATTTTTGTAATAAAGTTCTTCATAAGCTTACCTCCATGGTAATAATATTTAATGCTGTAACATTACATGACCATTATATCATATAAACAGCACCAATACAGCACCAAGAAGTGTATTTTATTATAAATTTAACCATTTTGTAACATTGTTTCAAAATACGGATTATTGACAAATACCCTGCGGTGACTTATAATATGATATAATAATTGATAATCAACGGAGATGATAACATGAAAGGTTTAAAATTTATAATTTCCGCATCTCTTGCAATGCTTTGCATATCGGCATCGGCTTCGGCGGAGCTTGTGCCGATGAGAAGTGCTTTAGAGGAGCGGGGAATGAGTGTGGAATGGCAGTCAAGGGATAAAATAACGGTAAAAAAGGACGGCTGTTATTTGTATTTTGCAATAGACAGCGATACATTGCAGGCAGATGAGGGCGAATTTAAAATGCAGCAGCCCGCAAAACTTATTGACGGCGTAACCTATATTTCTCCCGAGGCTCCGGAGCTTGCCGGTGATTTGGTGCTTTATCATAAGGCGATAATCGACGCAATGCAGGCAGACGAGGACGAACGCCTGCCCCTTAGGGCAATTGACACCAATGCAGATAAAGTCCTTGTCTGCACCTGGAACCGCTACCCCGACTCTTATGTGACAGGCTCGGACATAACCATAAAATACGGTGATGTATGGGTATTTAAAGCGGACGAGATAATGGAGTGGGGACATAAAAACGGCATGGCAAAAAACATGACCCGGCGAATGGAACAGCTTATAGGTCTTTATCCCAACAAGGGCTACACGCATTTTTCCATGCTGTGGGTAAATCCAAAGGATTTGTACCGTCCCTCACCGGACAATGAGGTTACGGACAATATCGCGTCACTGATCTTTAGCGAGGGAACGGACGAGAGTTATATTGAGTGGTTTAATTCCAATATAATCTCCTCATACTATCCGCACAAATACCCCTGGACAAGACTGGGCTATACCTATGACTGGGCGGATAACGGAACGGATTACGGTCTGTCGGAGTTTGTGTTAAGGAACGGTTCGGAGGCAAAAGTAGAAAAAACCATGACCAACGAGGAATTTTACAAATACATAACCGAATAAATCAAAAAACTCTTGAACTCAAAGCTTCAAGAGTTTTTTAATTTATTTTGCAATTTTCTGTATGTTTGAAGGGCTGTTTTGCATATATCCGCCAACAGCGTATACTCTTCTTTCGAGCAATCATCGAGAATATCAGCCAATTCTCTTTTAAATTGAATAAGCGAATTATCAACAACGTCCATCAGCAGACAGTCCACCGTTATATTCAGTGCGTTTGCTATTGCAACAATGCTTGGCAGACTGAACTTGGTATTTCCGCATTCAATATGGGAAATGCTGTTTATACTTAAATCGGACAATTCCGCAAGACGCATTTGTGACATATTTTTCTTTTCGCGTTCATTCCGAACACGTTTCCCTATCGCAATATAATCAATTTTCATATTTACATTTCAAGAAAGGTCTTAAAAATTCTCAAATCCTCGCAAAGCTCCGGGTGGTATGCCATTGCAAGTTGATTTTTGTATTTTACGGCGGTAATGTTCGAGTCGGTTACCGACAGTATTTCCACGCCGTCCCCCGCCTCCTCGATATACGGAGCGCGGATAAATGACATGGGAACCTCCTCCAACTCACCGAAGCTTCCTGTAGTGAAGAAGCTGCCGGTCTGTCTGCCGTAGGCATTACGCTTTGTTCTTACCGGCAGGGTTTTAAAGAATCCCTCCGAGCCGTCAACGGTTTCTGAGAGCAGAATAAGCCCGGCACAGGTGGCAAGAGTGGGAACTCCGCTCTCGATTTTTTCCTTTAGTGTGTCATAAAGCTTAAGGTCGTCTATGAGCCGGCTTTGTACGGTGCTTTCGCCGCCGGGAAAAACAAGTCTGTCAAAGGGCTTTTCCAAATCCTTTGCCTGTCTTATCTCAAAACATTCCTCGCCCAGAGCCTCAAGCATTTTCTCATGCTCCAAAAAATCGCCCTGTACAGCAAGCACTCCGGTCATGTTAAATTCCCCTTTCAGCCATCAGGATTTCAATTTCCTGTTCGTTTATTCCGACCATAGCTTCGCCCAAATCCTCGCTTAATTCTGCCACAAGCTTGTGGTCGTTGTAGTTTGTTACAGCCTTTACGATTGCTTCGGCTCTTCTTTGAGGGCTGCCGGACTTGAATATTCCCGAGCCTACGAATACGCCCTCTGCGCCAAGCTGCATCATCAAAGCCGCGTCTGCCGGTGTTGCAACGCCGCCTGCGGCAAAGTTTACTACCGGAAGCTTCTTGTTCTCGTGAACGTAAACCAAAAGGTCATAGGGAACGCCCAACTCCTTTGCGGTGTTGTAAAGCTCCTCTTTCCTTAATGAAGCAACTCTTGCAATCTCGCTGTTCATCTTGCGCATATGTCTTACCGCCTGGATTATGTCGCCGGTGCCCGGCTCGCCCTTTGTTCTTATCATGGACGCACCCTCGGCAATTCTTCTTAACGCTTCGCCCAAATCCTTTGCTCCGCATACAAAAGGAACTTTAAATTCGGTCTTGTCTATGTGGTAAACATCGTCAGCCGGTGATAAAACCTCGCTCTCGTCGATGTAGTCAATGTCTATTGCTTCAAGTATCTGCGCTTCGGCAAAGTGACCTATACGGCATTTTGCCATAACGGGAATAGATACCGCCTGCTGAATACCCTTTATCATCTTCGGGTCGCTCATTCTCGAAACACCGCCCGCCGCTCTTATGTCAGCCGGTATTCTTTCAAGCGCCATTACTGCGCAGGCACCTGCCTCCTCGGCAATCTTTGCCTGTTCGGGAGTGGTAACGTCCATGATTACGCCGCCCTTAAGCATCTGGGCAAGCTCCTTGTTAAGCTTATACTGCTGTTTTTTATCCATTATAATCTTCTCCTTTACAAATTCGGTTTCTTGTATTATAATGTAAATGTGACTATATTACAATACCCATTTTAAATAAGTTCACTATGGTCAGATTGGAGGAAAATAATAAAATGCTTACATATTCATTCACTGATTTAGGGTCAGAAAGCCTTTATGAGCATTTGTACAACTGCATAAAAAATGACATATTATCGGGAAATCTCTCCCCCGGCTACAAGCTTCCCTCAAAACGGACCTTTGCGAAAAATCTGGGCATAAGCACCATTACGGTGGAAAATGCGTATGCACTTTTGGTTTCGGAGGGCTATGTTTATTCTATCCCGAAAAAGGGCTATTATGTCTGCGATATAGCCGGTCTTTCGAGGGCAGTGCCGGTTATAAGGAAGAGCGAGGGCAAAAAGGAAAGCTATATCGCCGATTTTGTTAAAAACAGCTCGCCCATGTTCCCCTTTGCAACCTGGGCGCGGCTTATGCGCGAGGTAATATCCCACAGGGAAAGGGAGCTTTTGGAGGTGGCACCGCCGGGGGGAACGGCTTCTTTGCGTGAAGCCATAGCCGAGCATCTGTATCAGTTTCGGGGTATGCGCGTTGAGCCGGAGCAGATTATAATCGGTGCGGGAACGGAGTACCTTTACGGACTGATAATACAGCTTTTGGGCTATGAGAGGGTCTTTGCGGTGGAGGATCCGGGTTATGGCAAGATTGCAAAGATTTACGGGTGCAGCAATGTAAAATGCGTGCATATCCCCTTGGATGAGGGCGGTATAGATATGCAGGAGCTTAAAAAAAGCGGCGCGGACGTAATCCATATTTCCCCGTCACATCATTTCCCCACAGGCCGCGTAACCCCCATAAGCCGCCGTTATGAGATTTTAAGCTGGGCGGCGCAGGGTGAGGACAGATATATAATAGAGGACGATTATGATTCGGAATTTCGGCTTTTGGGCAGACCCATTCCGCCCTTAAAGAGCATGGATATTACCGACAGGGTTATTTATATGAATACCTTTACAAAAAGCCTTGCTTCCACCATAAGAATAAGCTATATGATTTTGCCCAAGGGACTTTTGGAGAAATTTTACAAGCGGCTGGGCTTTTACGCCTGTACGGTGTCCAACTTTGAGCAGTACACCCTCTCGGAATTTATCGGCGGCGGATATTTCGCAAATCATATAAATCGTTTAAGAAAGCATTATAAAGAGCTTCGGGATTTAATTATGGAAGAAATCCAAAAAAGCTTTACGGGCGCAAAAATAACCGAGGAGGACGCGGGACTGCATTTTCTTCTGGAGCTTGATACCCGCGCCGAGGATATGAGCCTTAAAGCGGCGGCAAGGAGAAGCGGAGTAAATATTTCCTTCCTGTCCGAATATTTTCACGATAAAACCCGCGCGGCCAAGCATACAATAGTAATAAACTATTCCGGTCTTGACCTAAAAAGCATACCCGCGGCAGTGAGCGCACTGGCAAAATGCGTAAATACCGAGGGCAGGTAACAGCTTGTTAAAGACAATTGCCAAAAGTTCACAAACTATTCACTTTTTTGTTACAAAATGTTAAAAACCAATTCATACGGACGTCAAAAGTATATAGTATGATATAGCCATAGTAAGAAAAACAAATGCAGGATGCATTAACATAAACGTTTTAAGGAAGGGTTAGGTGACAGTTATGAAAAAGTATCCTCATACAGATTCAACAGATTTAATGTTATATAATGTAAAGCCAAAGAAGAACAAAAAGCCCAGAACCTGGCTTGTGGCTCTTTCCTCGGCGGTTGCGGCAAGTCTGCTTACCGGAGCGGTATGCATGACCGGAACATATATGATGACAAAGCATGATGCTTCGGAGGCTGTAAACAACGCCCCGGTAACGGCACAGGCTCAATCGGGCACAGACGCGGAGGTTTCCACGCTTGCAACCTATAAAAACGGCAAAAAGGTTTTGACAATCCCGGAGATTGCCGAAAAGGTAGGTCCGAGCGTTGTGGGAGTTATAAACAAGACCACCGTTCAGCCCCAAAGATATTACGACCCCTTCAGCGGCCGTTATCAGTATTACGGTCAGGAGGGCACTGTTGAGCAGGGCAGCGGCTCCGGCATTATTATAAGCAATGACGGTTATATCGTAACAAATCAGCACGTTATAGACGGTGCAACGGAAATATCGGTTATTTTAAACACCGGTGATGAAACAAACGCAACTCTTGTGGGTCAGGACTCAAAAACAGACCTTGCGGTTTTGAAGATTGAAACCGATACGGAGCTTACCCCGGCGGTACTGGGCGATTCCTCGGCGGTTGAGGTAGGCGAGCTTGCAGTTGCGATAGGTAACCCGATGGGTATGGAATTCAGCGGTTCGGTTACGGCGGGTATCATAAGCGCGGTAAACAGAACAATAACAATAGAGGATAAGACCTATAATCTGCTTCAGACGGACGCGGCGATAAACAGCGGCAACAGCGGCGGCGCACTGATAAATCAGTACGGCGAGGTAATCGGAATTAACTCGGTTAAGCTTTCGTCCACAGGCGTTGAGGGCATGGGCTTTGCAATAGCAATATCGGAAGCCAAGCCCATAATAGATGACCTTATGCAGACAGGCTACGTTACGGGCAGACCTCTTGTAGGTATACAGATACAGAATACTCCCTACGGCTTGTTTATAGCCAATGTTCAGGAGAACACCGGTGCAGCCGAGGCGGGTATGCAGGTAGGCGACATGATTATATCGGTAGACGGCAAGAATGTCAAGTCCGCCGATGAAATCAATGAAATCCGCGACACCAAAAAGCCCGGCGATACCATGGACTTCATAGTTTCGCGTAACGGCGAGAAGCTTGAGCTTAGCGTCAAGCTTACCGAAAACATCGAGCAGGCTAAAAAATAAGCTCGAATAAAAAGACAATCAGTTTTACTCGGTCGGCGGTGCCGACAAAAACCATCCTTTTTTTCATATGCCTCTGCTCCCAAGCGGGCAGAGGCGCCCTTTTTCTTCGGTTTACCGAAGCGAGTAAGCCTCCATATGTTGTTTGCCTTAGGGCATACAGAAGCCGCCACCGTTTTGGCGGCTTCTTTGACAGTCAAAAGATTTTAATATAAATGTTACTTGACTTATCCCATATATGAGGTTATAATTTAGGTAAGAAAAAACCTAAGGGGGATTTTTACTATGAAAAAATTGTCGGTATTTATTGCTCTTGCGGCATCTTTTGCCGCTGCTTCCGGCGCTCATGCATATTCGGAGCTTGACGGGCTTCCAATTCGCAGTGCAAAGGGCTTTTATACGGTCATAACCGATACCCAAAATATTACGCATAAATATGACGGTATTTTGGAAACCGCCGGGCTTGAGGATTATTCGGACCTTTTAAAAATTGCGTCCTATGAGATTTTTTGCGGTGACAGCCCGATTATAGAGGTAAATTTGACGGATATAACGCCCAAGGGCAGTGCAAGCTTAAATGCCGCCATGCCAAACGGCTATTACAGCGTGAGGTTCGATATATCAAAAGAGGATAATACGGCGGCGTTTTTGACGGGGCTTTCCGATTCAAACCTTAATAAGGTGCAGGAACATCTTATCTCGGCAAAGCTTGAAAATTCACAGTTTACCATGGAATCCCTCGATTTTATAGACGCGGAAAAAACCAATATACCCAATGACGGCGACAATGAGCTGTGCTGGGCGGCAGCCTCGGCAAATATACTCCATTACACCGGCTGGGGTGCGGTAGGGGGATTTTTAACCCCCGATGATATACTGGACGATTTCCGCGACAGCTTTACAGATGTGCCGTCAAATCAGGTATACGGAATGGAATGGTTTTTTGACGGCTCATATACGGCTCAGGACTTTGACGGTTGGGCAAAGGTAAAGGAATACGGAAAAAGCGGCGCGTATGTTAAGGATTATGAATACAGTGGTCTTTGCAAATATATTTCGGTAAATAATAAACGCGAAAATATGCAAAGCGTGATGAATGATTTGGAAAACGGCTGGGGTGTGGGAATCGTTCTTAGCTGGTTGGATTCTGAGGGCAACAGAATGGGCGGCCACGCCATAAGCGCATGGGGTTATGTTTATGATAAGGATTTTAGCGAAAATGACCCGGACTATTACAAGGCTCTTGTGGTTTCCGACTCGGACTCCGATATGCAGTCGGACGATAACAGGCGTATTGCACCCAACAAGCTTTGTGTACTTAACATGACGCCCTATGACACAGCAATCCACAGCACCTGGAAGTTTGACGGCTACGGTCCTTGCGGAACTTTGGAGGATTTCGTCGAGCTTATGCCCTATGACAGCTCCATAGCTAAGGAAACGGACGAAAGCGCAAAGCGCAATAAGGCGCTTTATCCGGATTTAATAATCAGTTCGGTCTATGCGTCAAATGACGGACAGGACAGAACAAAAAGCACTGCCATTTTCGGAAAGGGCGACAGTGTATATATAACTCCCCTTTTTGAAAATACCGCCTCGAAAGCCTTTGACGGTAATTTAAACTGGTCGATAACCGTTACCAATTTGCAGGACAGCACAAGCTATACCCAAGAAGTACCGGACTATTGCTCAATAGACGGCTACAGAAGTGTGCGTATGTATCCCAC
This sequence comes from Clostridiales bacterium, assembly GCA_029226975.1. GTDB lineage: Bacteria > Bacillota > Clostridia > UBA1381 > UBA1381 > Ornithomonoglobus_A. Next base: position 41,852 of record JAQXZB010000036.1, read on the forward strand.
ATCGGATTTGGAGCCGGTGGTATTTGATAACCTTGCCCCCGGTACATACCAAGTATATATTGAGTTAAACTCCGATCATGCCACAGAAGAAGCGTATTATTACAACAACACCTACACCTGCAATTTTACGGTTTTGGACACAAGCTATAATGCAAATGACATAAAACTTACAGCCGATTTGGGAGAAATAGTACATGGCACCACAGAGGCACTGCTGAATTATGAAAACCTCGACAGCCTTAATATTTTAAAGGAAATCTACCCGGTTTATACTCTTTGTATGTCGTATTACGAAAACGGAAAATGGAGTAAATGGGAGGAAGCGCCAAACGAATCCTCGGTGGGCAGTGTGTCCTTGATGTCGGACGAGCCGCCTCAAACGGCACAGATATATGCCCGCGGCACAAAGGTGAAATTCAGGCTGGTTATCGAAGCGGAGGACGGAAGTATTCCGCTTATCAATATATATTCGGACGAAATTGCGCTTAATTATGAAAAATTAAGCATTACGTCAAGCCAAAAAACCTATACGGCTCTTGAGAGCGGCGCAAAGGAGCTTGCATCGGGAGAAAGCTTTGACTTTTCCGTAACAAACGCGTCAACCTATGACAGCGGTCAAAATATCGAATGTGACGCGGTTGTGTACGCAAAGCTTGGGAACGAAAAAATCGAGTTATACAGAGAAAAAGACATATCCCTCGGATACGGAGAAAGTACCAAGGTAAGCGTAAACTCCTGGGATGAGCTGCTTTCGGGCAGCTATGAAATTGTGGTTGCAACGGAAAACGGTTATATGTCGGAGGAAAAAATTCTCGGTACGCTAAACGTTGCCGAAGCACCGTCCCTTACGGTAACGACGGAAGGCAGTTCAACTCCCTATGATAATTTAATATCCCTTGAGGAGGCAATAGAATACGCCGGCGGAAGCGGAGAAATCACCTTTGCCGAAGATGTGAAAATCATAGTATTGAATAAAACAATAACCATTGACGGCGACATAAAAATTTCGGGAAAAAGGACAGCAATAGTAGGAAACGGCTCAATCGGGCTGTTTAAGGTAAATGAGGGCGCAAGCCTTGAAATAAGCAACATGGCCTTAGGCTACGGCAGCGTCAACGAAAACGGCGGAGCAATTTGTTCACAGGGCGGCAGTGTGAAGCTTGACGGCTGTATATTAAATTACAACAAGAGCGGAAGAGCGGGCGGCGCAGTTTATTCAAAGGGCGGCGGCGTAACACTCAAAAACTGCTTCTTTAGAGGAAATATCTCCGGCTACGGCGGTGCGGTTGCGGTTGACGGCGGCGCAGTCCTCGATATGCTAAACTGTGTGGCGGTGCAGAACACCTCAAACGGCGGCGCACTGTACAATAACAATTCTAAGGCGAATATAATTTATTCGACCTTTACCAACAACACCGCAAAATACGAGGGCGGCGGAGCCGTAACATCTTTGGGAGAAACCGAATTTATAGGCTCGATAGCAGTTTTAAGCAATGACGGCAAGGCGGACTTGTACGGAAATATTAACGTTTACGGTAGCTATATAACCGCGGCAGAGGGCGATGTAACGGCTGATGAGAACACCGTTTATGACAGCGGCAAAAAGCTGTTTGCCTGCGTCAGAGAGGACAGAGTGCAGTGGATTCCCTATGATATGGAGGAAAAAACCACATATATGGCAAATATAACACCGTTGATAAATGAGGGAATATATGTAAAGAACGAAAACGGATATACGGCGTACTCCAAGGACAAGGAAATCTGGAATTTAACAAAGGCGCAAAGCGCCTTTGCGGACGAAGAATACAACATCGACCTAAACGGCGATGAAAGAGCCGGCGCAATAGGCGCAATAGCGAAAACCTGCAATGATGTGATGATAACGGAAGTATATGACAATACGGCGTATATATATGTACCCGAAGCCATGAACGGTGAGCTGATAGAAAAGCGCAGCAGTATAGATATGGAACTTATAGGAGTGAAGATATACGAAGCCGGGCTTGATACGGGAACAACGGCCATAGAAATCGATCCGGCACAAAACGCAGATATAACAACCTATATGCTTTGGGACAGCATATGGCAAATGTATCCGCTGTGCGGCTCATACCGAGAATAAACGTAAGCACTAAAATTCTTGACAGTATAAAAGGGGGTGCGGCAAAACTTTTGCCGCACCCCCCTGTTCTTTATCTAATAGGAAATTTCTCAATTTCCTATTAGCAAAAAAGCTTACCTTGCGCCAAAGGCGCAGCTTTGTCAAAAGCTTTTCTAATTTCGTCTGCTTTCCATTTCTTCGTAAATGTCCGCCCAGGTCATGTCGTTGTCCGCAAGCATGACCGTCAGATGATACATCAAATCCGCAACCTCATATTTTATCTCGCTCTTGTCGCGGTTTTTGCCGGCTATTACGACCTCCGCCGCTTCCTCGCCGACCTTCTTTAGAATTTTGTCCTCGCCCTTTTCAAAAAGGTAGTTGGTGTAACTGCCCTCCTCGGGGTTTTTCTTTCTGTCTAAGATAACCGCCTGCTCGCGAAGCACTATATCCGAGGGGGATTTCGGCTCTTTATCCTCCACAAGCTCCCCGTTTTCAAGCTTTCTGTAGAAACAGCTGCGGTTGTTGGTGTGGCAGGCGGGACCTGCCGGAATTGCCTTTATAACAAGACAGTCCTCGTCACAGTCAACTCTTATTTCCTCAACAGTAAGGAAGTTGCCGGAGGTTTCGCCCTTGACCCAAAGCTGTTGGCGGCTTCTTGACCAGAAGGTTGCCTTTTTCGTTTCAATTGTGCGGGAGAGAGCCTCCTCGTTCATGTACGCGACCATAAGCACCTCGCCGGTTGCGCTATTTTGAACAACAGCGGGTACAAGTCCTTTTTCATCATATTTTATATTCATATAAGCCTACTCCTTAAAAATTATTTCATTTTTATCAAATGTCTGTTTTTCCAAACGTATTCAATTCCCGAAATGACCGTAAAGATAACGGAAATCCAGATAAGCAGTCTTGAGATTGCCATGCCCGTTTCAAGGGGGATAAAGCCCATTGTAAGAACAATAGTCGCCATTATCGCCGCCATCTGCGCTACGGTCTTAAACTTACCCCAAAACGCCGCGGCAATTATCTTGCCCTCGCCGGCGGCAACAAGCCTTACGCCCGAAACCATAAACTCCCGCGCAAGTATTATCATCAGCGCCCATGAGTCCATAATTCCCTTTTGAAGAAATATCACAAACGCCGCAGTGGTGAGCATCTTGTCCGCCAACGGGTCCATGAACTTTCCGAAGGTTGTTATAAGGTTGTATTTTCTTGCGATTTTGCCGTCAAGCATATCCGTCAATGACGCGGCGGCAAATACCGCAAGCGCGCCCAATTGTGCGCCGAATGAATCTATAAGCAGCAAAACCATAAATACCGGCACAAGAATAACTCTCAGTAATGTAAGTTTATTTGGTGTGTTCATAAAAGCACTCCTTTCATTAAATGGTTTGCCCGGTCAAATCGTACTCGTCCGCGTCGAGAATTTCGACCCTTACGATGTCGCCCGGCTCCACCTCGTCCTCCGTTGCAAAATATACTGTGGAATCCACGTCAATGCTGTCTCCGCGGCTTCTGCCGAAGAACAGGAAACATTCCTCATCATATCCCTCAACTATAACCTCCGTTACGGTCCCTATTTTGGCCTTGTTAAGCTCCAAGGAAATACCCTGCTGCAGTGTCATAAGCTCGTCCAAACGCCGCTGTTTCGTTTCCTCGTCAAGCTGACCGTCAAACTCCGCCGCCGGAGTGTTCTCCTCGCGGGAGTAGGTAAACGCACCCATTCTGTCAAAGCGCATATCCCGCACAAAATCGCACAGCACTTCAAACTGCTCCTCCGTTTCACCGGGGAAGCCCACGATTATCGACGTTCTTATCACCGCGTCGGGAACGGTTTTTCTGATATATGCAAGCTTCTTTTGCATTTCCTCGCGGCTTGTGCGCCGCGCCATGCGCCGCAGTATCTCATTATCGGCGTGTTGGACGGGAATATCGAAGTAATTGCAGATTTTATCATGCTTTGCAATGGTGTCGATAAGCTCAAAGTCCAAAGCCTCGGGATAAAGATAATGAAGCCTTATCCACTCAATGCCCTCGATTTTTACAAGCTCCTCCAAAAGCGCGGGAAGGCTTCGCTTGCCGTATAAATCCTCGCCGTAGCGGGTGGTGTCCTGGGCGATTAGGATTATCTCCTTAACGCCGTTTTGTGCAAGGGAGCGGGCTTCATCGACTATGCTTTCGATTTTGCGGCTTCTGAAATGTCCGCGGATTTTGGGGATTGCACAGTAGGTGCAGTTGTTGTCACAACCGTCCGCAATCTTTATATACGCGCTGTATGACGGTGTGGTCAGTATGCGCGGAAGATAATCGTCCGGAGTTCTGTTCATATGACCGTAAAGAACGGGGTTTTCGCCCTTGAAGGCTTGTGTTATGATTTTGCATATGCTGTCATAATCTCCCGTTCCTACAACCGCGTCAACCTCCGGGATTTCTGTGCGTATCTGCTGTGCGTAGCGTTCGGCAAGACAGCCGGATACTATAAGCACGCGGCAGCGTTCCTCCTTGTACTGCGCCATTTCAAGAATGGTGTCAATGGATTCCTGCTTTGCCGAGTCGATAAACGCGCAGGTGTTGATGATTATTGCATCGCACTCGGACGGATCATCAATAATGTTATAGCCGTCCTCGGCGATCAGACCGAGCATTGTTTCCGCGTCGGTGCGGTTTTTCGCGCACCCCAGTGACACAAGCCCGATATTAAGCTTCTCCAAATCGTTTCTCCTTTCATTCGTTCTCGTATTGTGCCTGCTCAATGCAGTCTTTTATTTCCGACAGGGAATAGCCCCGGTAAAGAAAATACCGTATGCATTTGTCCCTGTTCTTTTTCTCAAAATCACCGCCGAGCCGCTTTTTTACAAGGGGCAGCAGATTTTGGGTATCAAACTCCACCTGCTCCAATGCCTCGTCAATGTATTCGGAAGGAATACCCTTAACGTTAAGCTCCTGCCTTATGCGGTTTTTGCCCAGCTTTTTTAAATTATATAAATCCTTTGCCTTTCTTACGGCATAGCCGCGGTCATCTACAAACTTGTATTCCCGGCAGAAATCAAGGATTTTTTCAATATCCTCCTCCATTGCCCCGGCACGCAGGAGCTTTTCTTTAAGCTCCTTTTCGCTGTGGGCGCGAAAGCCCAAAAGCCGAAGCGCTTTATCCTTTGCCTGTTCGTAATTTAATTGCTTTTTTTCGTTCATAATTCAAAATATCCAAACAAATCTCCGAAATTCACTCCGCCGATAACTTTTCCCTTGTACTTGCCGTGGAGATGGTCATAACCGCCCTGCATCTGTTCGGAGCGTATGCCGTAATTTAGCGACATATACGCCTCATAATATGCCGAAAGATGGTCGCAGCCCCGTATAATCTCACCGTCCACCGGCTCAAAATGCCCGTCATTGTAAAGGCGGGTTATTTCGTCCGAGGTAACAAGCTTTGTTTTGCCGTCAAGCTTTACTTTAGAGGAAAATTCATCCTTTAAATAATAATTAAGCTCGTCATGCCATGAGGGCGGCAAAAGCGGGAATATGGTTTCTTTAACCTGCTCCTGCTCAATCTCGTGAATAATGCTGTCCAAGCCCTTTACGGAGTTCTTTACGGGAGATACGATGTCGCGGGTCAAAACCTCCGGCAAATCGTGCAAAAGACCGCCCATGAAGCTGTTTACAAGCCTTGCGTCACAGGGCTCGTCAAGCTCCAGTACACAGAAGTACGACAGTATCGCAACAACAAGCATATGCCCCATAACAAAGGTCTGGGGAACTCTTACCGCCTTTGCCCAGCGCTGCTGATACCGAAGCTTTCCGATTAAGGACAAAAACAGCTGCAAATACTCGCTTCCGGCAAAGTAGCGAAAGCCCTTGAAGGTGTCGCAGGCGGCAAGCCCCTCTGCCATTTCACGCTTTACCTGCTCAATGCCGAAGGTCTGTGTGTTCATGGGATAAATTATGTTAAATTCCCAGTTGCTTGCGTGGTAATGCGCCGCCTTTAAGATTTGCTTTTCAAGAGCCGAGTATTCCTTGTCTAAGAAGTACCTCTCCATTCGGGAGAAAAAGCCGCCGCCGATTTTTGAAAGGTCCTCTCTAAGCTCCTCTATTACCCATTTGTCTATCTGCTCGCCCTTTTCCTTGACCAGTTTGTGGTATATGGGCGGCTTTATGTCCGTCATGACGGAGCGGTGGAAAAATTCAAATATTCCGCCCTCCACCAGTTTTTTCATGTCAACCTCGCTGCCCTCGCATTTGGCAAGGACATAGGCATAAAACATTTTGTGCGCCTGCTTGTCAAGCTCGGTAAAGCCCGTCCAGGGACGGATATGGTCATTCCAGCGCTGAATTGACGCCGATTCATATATAAGCGTTATCAGAGATTTTGTTATCATGTCTTTATTCCTTCTATTCGATAACTACCTTGTAACCGTGACTCTTTAATGTTTTTACAACCTTTTCGCCATGCTCCTTGCCGCCAACCTCACAGGCAATGTGGATAATCGCCTCGTTGGGGTCAAGCTCCGCGCTTGAACGGTCGTACTGCACCATAACGATGTTTGCGTTTACCTCGGACAGGCTGTGGGAAAGATGCTCCAAGCTTCCGGGAATATCGAGAAGCGTTGTGCTGAATTTAAGCTTTCTCTGTCTTGAAGCAAGACCCAGCTCGATAATTCTCTGTATAAAGCTCACATCGATATTACCGCCCGAAAGCACACAGGCAACCTTTTTGCCCTTTACGTCAAGCTTGCCGTTTAATACCGCCGCAAGGGGAGTTGCTCCCGCCGGCTCAACAACCTGCTTTGTTCTTTCAAGAAGCAGCAGAATTGCCGCACTTATCTCCGCGTCCGAAACGGTCACAACATCGTCTACATATTTATTTATAAGCTCTATCGTATTTGTACCGGGAACCTTTACGGCGATACCGTCCGCAATGGTTGAAACGGTTTCGGTAGTGCAAAGCTTCTTTGCCTTAAAGGAGTTTGCTATTGCCGGAGCGCCCTGGGCCTGTACGCCTATGATTTTAACTCTCGGGTTAATCTGCTTAATGCAGGCAGCAACGCCCGAAAGCAGACCGCCGCCGCCCGCCGGAACAACTACCATGTCAACCGTCGGCAGATCCTCCAAAATCTCTATGCCGATTGTTCCCTGACCGGCAATGACCTCCAAATCGTCATAGGGGTGCAGGAAGGTTGCGCCCTCCTTTTCCTGAATTTCAACAGCCTTTTTGTAAGCGTCATCGTAGCAGTCGCCGTGAAGAACGACCTTTGCGCCGTAGCCCTCGGTTGCGGAAACCTTTGCGATGGGGGTGGACTTGGGCATAACGATTGTTGCCGGAATGCCGTGTACATGGGAAGCGTATGCCACGCCCTGGGCATGGTTGCCCGCCGAGGAGGCAACGCCCATTTTTATCTCGCCTCTTTCAACAAGGGCGGCAATCTTGTTTGACGCGCCTCTTATTTTAAAGGAGCCGGTTTTTTGCTGATTTTCAAACTTGAGATACACCTCCGCGCCGGACATTGCCGAAAAGGTGGTTGATTTCTCAATCTTCGTTCTGTGAATTGTGGGGCGAAGCCTTGCCACCGCTTTTTCTATTTCCTGCAGCGCTAAATCTGCCATTTGCATCAAATCCTTTCAGATATCATAATCCATCATATAATTATATAACACTTCTTCGGATTTTTCAAGAGCGGATTTGAACTTTAGCGGCTTTTTTTGCATATTATATATTATTCTATCGGACTGTAAAAGCTTTTTTATCATAATTGGGAGGTTTTGGATATGTGCGGTATATGCGGTTACATCAATTTCAGGGAGGATTATACCAAAAACAAGCCACTGCACCAAAAAACGGTGCATGAAATGGCAAAAACAATGCGCATGCGCGGTCCTGACGAATGGGGTGAATACATTGACAGGGGCATCGCCTTTGCCCACACGCGCCTGTCGGTCATTGACCCCGAAAAGGGAAAGCAGCCCATGCGCCGCTGTGTAAGCGATTACGATTTTGTAATCACCTATAACGGCGAGCTGTATAACACCGAGGAGCTGCGCCGCGATTTGGAGCTTCACGGCTATCATTTCACAACCGGCTCCGACACCGAGGTGCTTTTGTACACATACATACATTACGGAGAGGAATGTGCCCAAAGACTTAACGGCATTTTTGCCTTTGCCATATATGATTCTATGCGCCGACAGGTATTTTTATGCCGCGACCGCTTCGGTATAAAGCCGCTCTTTTACGCCGGCTGCGGCGATACGATTGTATTTGGCTCGGAGATAAAGGCTCTGTTTGCATATCCCGGCATAGAGCCGGCACTGGACAGAGAGGGACTGTGCGAGCTGTTCGGAATGAGCCCGGCGCGGACTCAGGGCAGGGGAGTTTACAAGGGAATATGCGAGCTTCGTCCCGGCAGATTTATGATTGTGGGGAGAAGAGGTATAAAAATACGCAAATATTACGAATTAAAAAGCCGTCCCCATACGGACAGCTATGACAAAACCATACAGACGGTAAGGGAGCTTGTGTATGACAGCATAAAAAGACAGCTTGTGTCCGATGTGCCGCTTGCGGCGTTTTTGTCGGGCGGGCTTGATTCGAGCATTGTAAGCGCGGTCGGAGCAATCGAGATGAAAAAGAAAAACAAGCGCCTTTGCACCTATTCCTTTGACTATGAGGACAATGACAGGTATTTTAAGCCCTCATCCTTTCAGCCCGACTCCGACAGCGAATGGGTTCCCAAAATGGTGGAGTTCTTCGGGACGGAGCATACAAGGCTTGTATGCCCCAACTATATTTTGACAAATTATTTAAGGGACGCACTTGTGGCAAAGGATTTGCCCGGCATGGCGGATTGCGACGCGTCGCTTATCTACTACTGCCGTCAGGTTAAAAAGCACCATACCGTTGCCTTAAGCGGCGAGGCAAGCGATGAGATTTTCGGAGGTTATCCATGGTTTCGCGACCCGAAAGCCTTTGAAAGCCGCGCTTTTCCCTGGTGCTATGACCTTGATGTGAGAAAAAATATACTTTTGCCCGAGGTAAGAGATATCCTGGATTTGGACGGATATTATGCGCAGAGATACGAGGAATCCATATGCGAGGTCCCCGTTCTTGAGGGGGAGAGTGCCGAGGAAAAGCGCAGAAGAGAGATTTCTTATCTTAATATAATATGGTTTATGTCAAACCTGCTTGACCGCAAGGACAGAATGAGCATGGCGGCAGGATTGGAGGTAAGAGTACCGTTTTGCGATCACAGACTGGTGGATTATGTATGGAACATACCCTGGAGCATGAAGAACAAAAATAATGTATCAAAGAATGTACTGCGGGAGGCGGCGGCAGGAATACTGCCGGAGGATGTGCGGCAAAGAAAGAAAAGCCCGTATCCCAAAACCCACAATCCCGAATATGAAAAAGCGGTAAAGGCAATGCTTGGGGAAATAATTGCCGACCCGTCCTCTCCGATTTTGGCTCTGTGCGACAAAAAGCGGCTTAAGACGCTCTTGGACGGAAGCTTTGACTATTCAAAGCCGTTTTTCGGTCAGCTTATGGCAATGCCCCAGTTTATAGGTTATATAATTCAGTTAAATTATCTGTTCGAGATATACAATCCGAGAATTTTGTGAAAAAAGTCCGAAGCGTCTGCCGCCGGCAGACGCTTCATTATATTGATAGGGGGGAATTCTTTCGTAAAAAAGAAATTCCACAATGACATTTAGTGAATGTCATTATACGATTATTATAGCATATAATAATTCAAAAAACAAGTATAAAATGTCAAAATTAGGAGAAATTTTTATGTTTAAAAACAGAGCCGCGGACGGACGAAACAATATCTGCGGAAAAAGAGTAGCAACATTAAGGAAAGGGTTAAAAATATCCCAGCGCGCCCTGGCGGACAAGCTTCAGCTTATGGGGATAGACGTGGACAAAAACGCAATACAGCGCATTGAATGCGGAAAGCGGTTTGTTACGGACATTGAGGCTGTGGCGCTTGCGGATATTTTCGGCATAAGCCTTGACGTGCTTTTAAGGGGCGAATAGATAGGGGTATTTGTTATGAAACAACGAACTGAACTCGGAGGAAAAAATCTGATAGGCGAAAGGCTTAAAAAGCTTCGCGATACAAGGAATTTTTCACAGCGTGACTTGGCGCGGGAATTGCAGCTTATCGGAATGGATATGGATAAAAATGTAATTACGAGAATTGAAACAAACAAAAGGTATGTGACGGATTTTGAACTTCGGGCAATAAAGAAAATATTTAATGTAAGCTATGATTATCTGATTGACGGCGAATTGCGCTGAAAATATTATATTGTGAGGTGACAGTTATGAGCAATACAATAAAAATCAAAAAAAGAGGAGATGACGGATACAGGGTTATATCCGTAAGAATTAAGGAGGGCGTATTAAGTAAAATTGACTCCTTAGCCGCCCAAAGCAACTATTCAAGGAATGAGCTGATAAATATTCTGATCGAAAGCTCGGTTGAAAATGTCGAAATTGAGGAATAAAGCGGTTTTGCGGACAGGGAGAAATTTTTATGTTTAAAAACAGAGCCGCAGACGGACGAAACGGCAGTCATAAGGCGGTAAATGTAATTTTTCATATTTCATGGCTCGTGTCAACACAAATCATGAATTGATGCGCGGTAGCGGGAGGGCGATAGCTTTTGGGCGTCCTTGAAGCATTTTGAAAAATAGAAGGGGTTGGAAAAACCGCAGCTTCGGGATATTTCCTCAATGCTCATGTTGGTGCCTATGAGCATTTCCTTCGCGCAAAACAGCCGCTGTTCCATGAGAAAATCGCGGACGCTTTTTTTCATGCCGTTTTTAAACATCACTCCGAAATACTTGGGCGAAAGCCCGTATTTTTTTGCAAGCATGGGCGTTGTTATGTCCATGGTATAGTTCTCTTTTATATATTCCGCCGCATAGAGTACCTTTGGGTGAATAGGCTCTATGCTGTCGGCGGCGTTTACGGTGCAGATGCGGTGCAGTATCTCAAAAAATGCAGACTTCAATAAAAGCTTTGAGTTTTTAATATACGCATGGTAACAGCGCGAAAAAACCGGCGCAAGCGACGGCATATCGGGCATATAACAGGGTATGGAAACATCGTCCGGCTCCGGTGTGGGTCTTGTCTTTAAAAATTCAAGCCATTTTTGATGCTCCGGGGTCGGGTAGGGATGCAGATACGCGTTCTCGGCGCTGAAGTCATATTCCGGGTCGGGCTTTGTCCAATCGAAGTGTATGCAGTGAGTGCGAAAGCCGTCCTCGGCATTTACCGTAATGTGGCTGTCAATCCCCGGCCGTATCAAAAACAAATCATATTTTTTCAGTCTGTAATAAGAGCCGTTGCTGTGCATATCCACGCCGCCCTCCATAACATACATAAATTCAAAATCATATATTATACGTTTGTTTTCCGCATAGGAATAGGCGGGCTTGTAATTGTTCACAAATCTGATATAGGGCTCTGTATCGCAAAGCTTCATAAAAATCACCTTCCCATGTCATTATACCCCCAAAAGCTTTAAAAGTCAAGCAAATAACCGTTCCGATTTATATATTTTCCGTACTTTGTTTATAGACAAATTCCGTATATGGTGTATAATGGACATATCAAAAAGGAGGAACGAACATGATTAAAGACGCAAAATGGATAGGCCGCGATATGGGCGAGATCTGTCCGGAATTTATAAGACGCTTTTTAGTGAAAAAGCCCGTAAAACATGCGGTAATGACCGTAACCGCCACAGGCGTGTACGAAGCGCGCATAAACGGGGAAAGGGTCGGCAATTTCTTTTTGGCGCCGGGGTGTACGGCGTACCAAAAACGGCTTCAGTATCAGGAATATGACATAACCGATATGCTGTTTGGGGAAAATGAAATAGCCATAATTTTGGGCAAGGGCTGGCACAGGAGCAGAATAAGCGCGAATGACTTGCAGGTAAACAGTACGCCCGGGGCCGTTATTGCGGAAATTGCCGTTACATATCAAGACGGCGAAAGCGAAAGGATAATAACCGACGAGGCTTGGACGGTAAGGGAAAGCCCGGTGCGCTTTTCGGATATTTACGACGGCGAGGTCTGCGACAATTCCCGGGCATACGATGAGGAAAAAAATGTTGAAATTCTCGATATTTCAAAGGATATGCTTATTCCCCAGGAGGGTGAAATTGTGTGCGCTCATGAGCGCATAAGCCCTGTGAAAATTTTTGTTACGCCGAAAAACGAAAGAGTATTGGATTTCGGGCAAAATCTTGCCGGATATGTGGAAATTGAGCTTGACGCAAGAGCCGGTGACGTGATTGAGCTTTCATGTGCGGAGATATTGGACAGTGACGGGAATTTCTATACCGATAACTACAGAAGTGCAAAATCAAAATACAAATATATCTGCGGTGAGGGACATCAGACTTGCAGACCGTATTTTACATTCTTCGGATTTCGCTATATACGCTTGGACAGCTTCCCCGGTGAGCCGGATTTAAAGCATATACACGCGGCGGCGGTTTATTCCGATATGCGCCGTACGGGCTTTATCGAATGTTCGGATTTAAGGATAAACAAGCTGTTTTTAAACACCCTTTGGTCACAGCGTTCAAACTTCATCGACATACCCACCGACTGCCCTCAGCGTGACGAGAGAATGGGCTGGACGGGTGATGCGCAGGTGTTCGCCCTTACGGCGGGATATAACTATGACGTTTTGAAATTTTTCAAAAAATGGCTTGGGGATTTAAGAGCGGAGCAGAGAGCCGACGGTTCGGTACCGAGCATTATACCTAATTTCTGGAAGAAAAACATTACAGAGGACTGGGGTTATTCAAGCACCGCATGGGGCGAGGCGGCTGTGGTTATTCCGTATCAAATGTATCGGCTCTACGGCGATAAGAGCATACTTGAAGAAAGCTTTGAGAGCATGAAAAAATGGGTCGAGTACATGAGAAATGACAGTATAGACGAATATTTATGGACCTATGACACCTCTGACGAAAGCAAAAAAGAAAAGCATTTCGGCGACTGGCTGGGTTTGGACGCGCCCTATGGCAGCTACAAGGGAAGCAGTGACCCCAATTTCATCGCAAGCGCATTTTATGCCTATTCAACAAGCCTGCTCATAAAGGCGGGAAAGGCGATAGGGCGTGATGTGAGCGAATATGAGGAGCTTTACGGAAACATTGTAAAAACCTTTAAAGAACGCTTCCATGAATACAAAACACAGACGGAGTATGTGCTGGCGCTTTATATGGGTCTTGCAAATGATACCGCTGCTGCCGGGCTTGACAAAATGATACGGGAAAACGGAAACAAGCTTCAGACCGGCTTTGTGGGAACGCCTTATCTTCTGCACGCTTTAAGCGGAAACGGATACACCGAAACCGCCTACAGCCTGCTTTTGCAGGAGGAATACCCCTCATGGCTTTACGAGGTAACTCATGGAGCAACAACCATTTGGGAGCATTGGGACGGTATACGCGATGACGGGACAATATGGAGTGCGGATATGAATTCCTATAACCATTACGCCTACGGCTCGGTAATCGACTGGATTTACACCGTTGCGGCGGGAATTAGGACCGATGAGGAATATCCGGGCTTTGAAAGAGCCGTAATTGCGCCCAAGCCCGACAGGAGAGTGGGCAGCCTTAAGGTGTCCTTTGACAGCCGACAGGGAAAAATAACCTCGGCATGGACTGTCGAGGGAGATAATGTCAGATATGAAATAACCGTTCCCGTCAGGTCAAAAATCATCATAGACGGGAATGAACATGACGTTTTGCCGGGAAGCTATGTTCTTTGGGGAAAACTCGCTTAATTGCGGTTTTTCCCCATAAAAACGCATATGATAAGGGTTAATACCCCGATAAGTACAATCGTTCCGCCGGGACGGAGATTAAGATAAAAGGACAAAACAAGACCCAAAACCGTGAAGGCTTCGGCAAATATAACCGATGCCGTCATGGTTTTTTTGTAGCTTTTTCCCATGGTCATGGCGCAGGCGACCGGGATTACCAGAAGCGATGAAATCATCAAAGCGCCCACAACTCTTGCCGATACGGACACCGTAACGGCGGTAAGAAGCATTAAAATCATGTTTATGGGCTTTACTGGAACGCCCGATAAAGCCGCCGCCTCCTCGTCAAAGGCGATAAAGAACAACTCCTTGTAAAGAAGCATCGACACCGAAATTACCGCAATGCCCAGTCCTATGGTCAGATACAGCTCAAAATCGGAAATTGCCACAATGGAGCCGAACATAAAGCTGTTTAAATTAACCGAACCGCTTATAAAGCCCGAAAGCACCGCCGTTAAGCCAATTCCGGCAGACATGACGATAACCGTCGCAATCTCCGAATAACTTTTAAAAACCCGGCGCATGGTTTCAATGCTCACTACCGCGAGGATTGAAAACACAACCGCGCCTATGACGGGATTTATGCCAAGCATCAGCCCTGCCGCAACACCGGCAAGCGCCGAATGTGAGGTGGCGTCCCCGATGGCGGAAAGGCGCTTTAGGACAAGGGAAATGCCTATGCAGGGCGAAATCAGCCCGATAAGCACCGCCACAATAAATGCGCGGCGCATGAAATCATAAGAAAAAATACTAAGCATGGTGATGACCTCTCTTTCCCGCGTAAAGCTGATTTATCTGCTCTAAGGTAAGCTCGTTTCGGTTTACAAGCTCGCCGTTGCCATGGGAGCAGAAAATAAGCAGACGGCTTGCCGCCTCCACCAGGGCGGGGGTGTCGTGGTTTGTCATTATGATGGTAAGTCCGTCATTGTTAAGCTTTTTTATAAGCTCGTTTATCTCGCATACCGATTGAGCGTCAATCCCCACCGTCGGTTCGTCCATCAAAATCAGCTCCGGCGCGGAAACAAGTGCGCGGGCAATAAACACCCGCTGCTGCTGTCCGCCGGAAAGTCTGCCGATAAGGCGGTTTTCGCTTCCGCCCATGCCCACCTGCTCGATTACCTCCCGCGCGCGCTTTTTGTCCGCGGCGCGAAAGGGCCTCATAAGATGGCGGCGTGAATATAAATTCGCCGTTACTACCTCCTCCACCGTTGCCGGAAAGGCGGCGTTAAAGGAAGCGGCGCGCTGGGGTACATAGCCTATTTTGGCATGGTCAATGCCGGTTTTTATATCAGTGCCGAACAGCTCAATGCTGCCGCGCTCAAGGGGCAAAAGCCCCAAAATCAGCTTCATAAGTGTGGACTTTCCGGCTCCGTTGGAGCCTATAATGCCCAGAAAATCACCCTTATTTACGGTAAAATTAACATCCCGCAAAACCGAGGTGTCACTGTAATCAAAGCATAAATCCTTAACCTTTAAAATTTCCTTCAAAATAAATTCTCCTATTCAAGCGCGGTTTCAAGCTGCGTAAGATTTTCCTCCATAACCGTAAAATAATCCCGGTCTTGGGTATCGTACTCAAAGGTCGAAAGGGTAAGCAACTGTGCGCCCGTTTCCCTGGCAAGACTATCCATCACTTTATTGCTCTCGCCGCTTTCGGCAAAGATGTATTTTATGCCCTCAGAGCGTATAAAATCCGCTGTCTGAGCCATTGCCGCCGCACTCGGGTCGCTTTCGCCGCCCATGCCCTCAACGGCTGTCTGCTCAATGCCCAAATAATCGCACAGATACCCGAACGCACCATGGGATACCACCAAATGACGGGTATTGATTTTTCCTTTAAGCTCCTCGTATTTTTCCGTAAGCGCCCGCATTTTATCGGCGGCATTGTTATAGTTTTGCGTATAATAATCGTTGTTGTCGGGGTCTGCGGCGCAGAGCGTATCAGCTATGGTTTTAAGCTGTGACATGGCATTATCGGGCGAGAGCCAGACATGGGGGTCGCCGTTTTTAATTTCTATGCCATGGGCGGTATCCGCAACACAGGCTCCGCTTTTTTGGGCCTCATCGGCTATATCGTTTATATAATCGTCAATGCCGCTTTTGCAGCGTATAAGAACATCGGCTTGATACACCTGCGCCGCGTCCTTTGCGGTGGGCTCGTAATCGTGAGGCTCCGCACCGGCGGGAAGCAGATTTATAACCTCCGCTCTATCCCCGGCAAC
The DNA here is from genome assembly GCA_029226975.1 of Clostridiales bacterium. Taxonomy (GTDB): domain Bacteria; phylum Bacillota; class Clostridia; order UBA1381; family UBA1381; genus Ornithomonoglobus_A. Next base: position 58,026 of record JAQXZB010000036.1, read on the forward strand.
GGCGCGCGTCAAATCATACATTGCATAAAATGAGGTGTATACCTTTATTTTGCCGTTATCCGGCGCGGTTTTGGGCGCACAGCCCGAAAACAGCATGAGAACGGCTGTCATTATCGGTAAAAGTATTTTATTTCGCATCATACCAGCTCCTTCCCTGGGACATATCTATAATCAGCGGCACCTTAAGCTGTGCCACGTTTTCCATAATATCCCTTAGAATTTCTTTAACCTCTTCAATTTCCGAATTTTCAGCCTCCACAATAAGCTCGTCATGCACCTGCAAAATCAGCCGCGACCTCATGCCCCGCTCCTTTAAGGTTTCGTCGACTCTTACCATGGCCGCCTTTATAATATCCGCCGCACTGCCCTGTATCGGAGTGTTTAAGGCAACACGTTCGCCGAACTGGCGCGTGTTGTAGTTGGAGGATTTAAGCTCCGGAATATATCGGATACGGTTCATAAGTGTTGTAACATATCCGTCGCGGCGCGCCTGCTCCTTTATGCGCTCCATGTATTCCCTAACGCCATGGTATTTTTCAAGATAGCTGTCCATGTAGGCTCTTGCCGCCTTGACGGTTGAGTGAATATCCCTTGAAAGGCTGAATTCGCTTATACCGTAGACGATACCGAAATTTACCGCCTTTGCCGCGCTCCGCTGTTCCTTTGTAACCTCGGTTACGGGTATGCCCAAAACCTGGGCGGCGGTGTAGGCGTGAATGTCCTCGTTTTTGGCAAAAGCGTCAAGCATTGCCTTATCATCGGCAATATGCGCCAAAATCCTAAGCTCAATCTGCGAATAGTCCGCGTCCACAAGGGTATAGCCCTCCTTTGCCACAAACATTTTGCGCATCTCCCGTCCAAGCTCCGTTCGGGTGGGAATGTTTTGCAAATTCGGCTCTGTGGAGCTTATTCTCCCCGTAACCGTTACGGTCTGGGTAAAAATCGAATGTATTCTGTGATCGTTGGGGTTAATAACCGCCTTTAAGCCGTCGCAGTAGGTGGATTTTAACTTCGCGTATTTTCTGTAGTCCAAAACCGCGCCCACAATGGGGTGAGCGTCAATAATGTTTTCGAGAACGTCCGCATTGGTGGAATAGCCGTTTTTTGTCTTTTTGCCCGAGGGCAGACCCAGTTTCTCAAAGAGAATACTTCCAAGCTGCTTGGGCGAATTTATATTGAACTCCTCGCCTGACAGGGCATAAATCTGCTCTGTAAGCTCCTGGGCTCTTTTGCTGACGGTTTTGGAAAAAACGTCAAGCTCCTTTTCATCAACCAAAAAGCCCCGTATCTGCATATTTGCCAAAACCCGCACAAGCGGCAGTTCAACACTGCGGTAAAGCTCCTCCTGACCGTTTTTTTCTATCCGCTCCAAAACCACGTCCTTAAGCCGCCAAAGGGCAAGCGCACACTGCGCGAAGTATTCGGCACTGTCGCTCTCCTCCTCTAAAAGCGAAAGCTGAGCGTTTTCGTCCCTTGCGACCGTTACTCCCAAATATTCCAAAGCAAGCTGTTCAAGGTTATAAGAGCCGCGGGAGGGATTTACCAGATATTCCGCTATGGCTATATCGTTCTCTATTCCCTCAAACTCAACCTCTCCCGCAAATTCCACAAGGGTGTTTTTTATGTCAAATACCGTCTTTTTAAGCTCCCTGTCCTCACAAAGCCGCTTCATTTCATCAAAAAGCTCCGCTTGGGAAAAGTCCGTACAGGTCATAACATAAGCGTCATCTTGAACCGCCGCCGCAATAGCGCGGATATATCGGTTTTCGCTTGTGCTTAGAATAAGCGCGGCTTCTCCCGAAAGCTTTGGGATTTTTCGGTGGATTGTTGCATTGTCAAGCAAATCCGTCGGATTTTTGCCCTCTGAGGGGGAAAGGTCAAGGCGTTTTATAACCGAGTTTAATTCAAGCCGCTTTAGGGTGGTGTAAAATTCCGGCGCCGCCTGCTCCTTTATGGAGGAAAAGGCACATTTTTCAATGTCAAACTCCATCGGTACGTTGGTGTTTATGGCTGAAAGGGTCTTAGAGAGCCTTGCCGACTCCTCGCCCTCCGTAATTTTGGCAAGCACCGCGCCCTTAATGCCTGCGGCTTCGGGGTCGGCATACAGATTTTCTATGCTGTGGCAGGCGGCAATTATCTTTGTTGCCGTTTTTTCGCCTATGCCCTTTACGCCGGGGATATTGTCGGACGCGTCGCCCATAAGGGCTTTTACATCGATAAACTCCGCGGGCGTAACCCCGTAGCGTTCAAAAACCGCGTCCTCATCATAGACCGTTGTCTGGGTCTGTCCCCGCGAGGAGGAGGTCAAAAGCACCTTTGTTGTTTTTGAAGCAAGCTGCAAATCGTCCCTGTCACCGGTGGCAATAAGACATTCCACGCCCTGCTCATTGCATATGCGCGAAACCGTACCGATTATATCGTCCGCCTCAAAGCCCTCTATTTCAAAGAGCGGAATGTTCATCTCCCGCACCAGCTCCCTTGCCAAAGGCATCTGGGCGGCAAGTCCGTCCGGCATGGGCTTTCTCTGCGCCTTGTAAAGAGAATACATTTTATGCCTGAAGGTGGGAGCCTTCAGGTCAAAGGCGGCGCAAAGGTAGTCAGGCTCATGGTCGGTTATGAGCTTTGAAAGAATATTCATAAAGCCGTATACCGCGTTGGTGGGCGTTCCGTCCGAAGCGGAAAGAAAGCTTATTCCGTAATAGGCGCGGTTTATGATACTGTTTGAATCTAAAATAAGAAGCTTTTTCATTTTACGATAATTTCCTCTAAGGAACGCTTGGGAACATTGATTGTTCCGTCCTCGCTTTCATAGTATTTTGTATCGCCGTTTTGCATTTCTACGGCGCGGGACTTCTGCATGGGATAACCCAAAGCCAGAAGATAAACCAAATCAAGGCTTTCGTCAAGCCCCAAAATCCTCGAAATACCCTGACGGTCAATGGCACCCAGCCAGCAGCTTCCTAAACCAAGCTCAACAGCTTCAAGCATCATGGTGGTAACCGCCGCGCCCGCTTCCACCTCATAGGAGCGGTTAGGACGTATTTTGCTGTCGCCCAAAACGGCGATATATGCCGTAGGACGCTCATTTTCCTTGGGTGCACCGTCCTTAAGGCAGCCCGCCCACTTGGTGTGGGGGAATATTTCCTCAAGCTTTGCCTTATCGGTTACGGTCATAAACTTCAAGGGCTGCATATTGGCTCCGTAGGCGGCATACCGCGCGCAGTCGATAAGCTTCACAAGAGTATCCTCCAAAACCGGCTCCTGTGTAAATTTTCTTATGGTACGTCTGTTCATTATTGCTTCGTATACATTCATTATATATCACCCCATTATATTTCTATATCTATATGTTACCTCATTTTGCCGCAAAAATCAATAGTTTTTTAACTTTACAAAGGATTTGATGTAAATTTCTCGCATTGCGTATTGACATTTTACCCCATATTGTAGTATAATAAATGTGAGAATTTATACAGTGCGGACAATAGAAAGGATATAGGTCTATGAATAGGTTTAATACTGAGGATCTGCCGGTTACCGACAGAGTTAAAAAGCTTATTGCCGATTTGTTTGAAAAGCTTCCCGAAATCGAAGCGGACAGAGCCGTTTTGATTACCGAAAGCTATAAACGTACGGAAAATATGCCGATAATTAAAAGACGCGCTTTGGCGTTTAAAAATATTCTTGAAAATATTCCCATAACAATACGGGATATGGAGCTTGTTGTGGGAAGCGCAACAAAGGCTCCGAGGGGATGTCAGGTATTCCCGGAATACTCCTACGAATGGCTCGAAGCGGAGTTTGACACCGTTGAAACAAGAGAAGCCGACCCCTTTTATATAAGCGAGGAAACAAAGGCAAAGCTCAGGGAGGTTTATCCCTATTGGAAGGGCAAAACCACCTCCGACCTTGCCGAAGCATACATGGCTCCGGAAACCAAGCTTGCCATAGAGCATAATATATTTACACCCGGAAACTACTTCTATAACGGTATCGGTCATGTTACCGTTGATTACGGAAAAATAATAAAAATCGGTTACAAAGGGCTTATGAACGAAGCGGCAGCCGCACTTTCCAAGCTTAATGTCTATGACGCGGACTACAGCGAAAGAAAGGAATTTCTTGAAGCGGTTATAATAAGCTGTGATGCGGCAATTACATATACAAAGCGTTATGCCGAGCTTGCCCGCAAGGAAGCGAAAAGCTGCGGGGATTCGGCAAGAGCGGCGGAGCTTTTGCAGATTGCCCAAAACTGCCAAAGCGCTCCCGAAAACGGCGCAAAAACCTTTTATGAGGCGTGCCAGTGCTTCTGGTTTATCCAGATGCTTTTGCAGGTGGAGTCCAGCGGACACTCAATCTCACCCGGCCGTTTTGACCAGTATATGTACCCCTACTATAAGGCGGACATCGAAGCGGGCCGCATAACCAGACCCTTTGCCCAGGAGCTTGTGGACTGCATATGGGTAAAGCTTAATGACCTGAATAAGGTAAGGGACGCGGCATCTGCAGAGGGCTTTGCGGGATACAGCCTGTTCCAGAACCTTATAGCCGGCGGACAGACAAGAGAAGGTCTTGACGCAACAAACGATATGTCCTTTATCTGTATTCAGGCTTCCATGCATACACTTCTTCCCGCGCCTTCATTCTCGGTAAGAGTATGGAACGGTACGCCCAATGAATTTATGATTAAGGCGGCGGAGCTGACCAGAACAGGCATAGGTCTGCCCGCATACTACAATGACGAGGTAATTATCCCGGCGCTTATGTCAAGAGGCATTCCTCTTGAGGACGCACTGGACTACAATATAATAGGCTGTGTTGAGCCGCAGACACCCCATAAGACCGACGGTTGGCATGATGCCGCATTCTTTAATATGTGCCGTCCTCTTGAAATGGTGTTCTCAAACGGTGTGGACAAGGGTGTGCAGATAGGTCCTATGACCGGCAATGTGGAGGACTTTAAGACCTTTGACGAGTTTTTAAATGCCTATAAAACACAGATGCAATACTTTATTCAGCTTATGGTAAATGCCGACAACGCCATAGATACGGCTCATGCAAAGCGTTGTCCCCTGCCGTTCCAGTCATCGATGGTTGAGGACTGCATAGGCAGAGGAAAATCCATGCAGGAGGGCGGAGCGCTCTATAACTTTACAGGCCCCCAGGGCTTCGGCATAGCGAATATGACCGATGCACTCTATGCGGTAAAGACCCTTGTGTATGATAAGAAGCTTGTAACAATCACAGAGTACAAGGACGCATTGGAGCATAATTTCGGCAAGGGCATGACCAAAAAGGCTGCCGCTGCCGCAACGGCTGAGGTTGTGGAAAGATTAAGAGCGGGCGGCAAAACGGCGGACGAGAAAACTGTCGGCAATATTGCAAGAATGTTCTTGGAAAATTCCGTATGCACCCCGGAGCAGAAAGCTAAATACGATAAGCTTTTGGACCTGATTGAAAATGTCGAAAAGTACGGAAACGACCTTGAGGATATAGATATGTTTGCAAGAGAGGTTGCATATATCTACACAAAGGAGCTTCCCAAATACAAAAACCCCAGAGGCGGTATTTTCCAGGCGGGGCTTTATCCCGTTTCGGCAAATGTTCCCTTAGGCGAACAGACCGGCGCAACCCCCGACGGCAGACTTGCCAATACGCCCGTTGCCGACGGTGTCGGACCGTTTTCTGGTAAGGATCAGTTCGGACCCACTGCGGCGGCAAACTCCGTTTCAATGCTTGACCATGCAATGGCTTCAAACGGAACGCTCTATAATCAGAAGTTCCACCCCTCGGCATTGGCGGGACAGAGCGGACTTCAGTCCTTTGCGGATTACATAAGAGCATTCTTTGACAAAAAGGGTATGCATATGCAGTTTAACGTGGTTTCGAGAGATACGCTCATAGACGCGCAGAAGCACCCGGAAAAGTACAAGTCACTGGTTGTAAGAGTTGCGGGCTATTCGGCGCTGTTTACAACGCTGTCGCGCTCCTTGCAGGACGATATTATAAACCGTACCGAGCAGACCTTCGGTATGTAAGGATGGAATAATGCAGGATTTATTAAAGGAAACAGGAAGAATATTTGATATACAGCGGTATTCGATACATGACGGCCCCGGCATACGCACGATTGTGTTTTTGAAGGGCTGCGCCCTTCGCTGCCGCTGGTGCTGCAATCCCGAATCCCAAAGCTTCGAGGTGCAAAGGATGCTTTTTGGCGGCAAGGAGGAGATAATGGGTTACGATGTAACCGTTGAGGAGGTACTTGGGGCCGTTAAAAAGGATATGTTCTATTACCGCCGTTCCGGCGGCGGCGTGACCCTTTCCGGGGGCGAGGCAATGCTTCAGCCCCGATTTGCCACCGCACTTTTGGCGGCGTGTCGGTATGAGGGAATAAACACCGCCATTGAAACCACCGGCATTGCCAAATGGGAGGTAATCGAGCAGTTTTTGCCGCTTTTGGATTATATTCTTATGGATATAAAGCACATGGACAGCAAAAAGCATGAGGAATATACAAAGCAGCCCAACACCGAGATTTTAAAGCATGCGGTTATGATTGCCCAAAGCGGTGCAAATCTGACCATACGCACCCCCGTTATACCCGGCTTTAACGATACGCCGGAGGAGATAGACGCGATTGCGGAATTTACAAAATCGCTGCCCGGCGAGCATCGGCTGCATCTGTTGCCCTATCACCGCTTGGGTGAGGATAAATACAAGGGCTTGGGCAGGGACTATTATTATGAGGGACTGCCGCCCATGGATATGAAACGCATGGAGCCGCTTTTAAAAGCAGCGCAAAGCTTTGGTGTCGAAGCGCAGATAGGCGGATAAATAAAATCGTCCCCGAAAGTCATTGACTTTCGGAGACGATTTTTTAATTTAATATGTATACCACGCAGTCACGTCTGCCGAATTGATTTACCTCGGAGACAGAGCCTTCATAGCACAGGTCGATTTTACTGCCCTTTATGGCGCCGCCGGTGTCCTCCGCGCTTGCCACGCCGTAGCTCCAGGAGCCATCGGCGGAGGTAACGTATACCTTTGAGCCTAAGGGGATAACATTGGGGTCAACCGCCACAATTCCGTGACCTAAAGGATTGCCCATTGCCGAAACGGTGTAGCCGCCGTTTTCCGATGGGTGGGTGGAATATGCGGTAGCTGTCATGGTTATCTTTTTTGAATAGCTCATGCCCGCGATGGTATTTCCCGTATCACTCGCCTTTGCCGACGGTGAAGCCGACGGGGGAGTTACCTTTGTGGTCTTTGTACCTTTCGCTATTACCTTGTTTTTCGGCTCTACCGTTACATTGTCGCTTACAAGCTCCCGGCCGGTTTCAACGCCGTTTTTAAAGGTTACGTTATGCACTATTTCTCTTAAGCCCTCTTCGCCCTCTGAAGAAACCCTTGTTTCTCCGGCGGGGAGAGTATCATCCTCTATGTATTCCACGTCAAAGGGAATGCTTTCGGTGGCAACATCGTCCGTTACGTCAACCTGTACCAACTCGATTATGTTTCCGTCTGTGTAAATCTCATCGTCATCGTCAAAGCTGTAGCCCGCTTCTGCGAGGGCTTCCTTTGCGTCCGGAGTGGTAACATATGCGCTTGCATCGCCTTGGGGCGTGCGGATTGTAACCTCTCTGCCTCGTTTTATGACAATGTCCGTATCTCCCTCTATATCCGTACTGACGGGAATATTTATCTTGTCCGTTTCGTCAACGGTATAGCCGTGATCCTCAAGAATTTTTTCCACATTTACCGTATGGGTCTTTATTACCTTTGTTTGGGTTGTGCCGTCAAACTCGTTTATCTCGGTTAGAGTTATCTCCTTTGCGCTTGCCGTATATGCAAGTCCCAAAGAGCCGGTCGTTACCGCCGCAAGGGTAACTATAGCCGCCGCGCGTCTGCGTGCTTGTCTTAATTTTTTCTGTTTTCTTCTTTTTTGGATATCTTTGACCAATTTAAGCTTTTGCTCGTCCATCATAGTTCCTCCATTTCGTAAACATCTCTATCAGTATACTACATTTTTTTGTAAATGTCAATAGTTTTATTACATTTTTGTTACAAAACAATTTCAAATATTACTTTTTTGTCATTTATGCTACAAAAAAACTGTTGTTATACTATATTTTATGGGTTAAAATAAAGGAATATTACTCTTTTATGGAAAAATAAGTAAATTTATTTGGTGTATTCGCCCTGACATGGGCCGTATAGTTTGGGCAAAATAAGGTAAAAATAGGAATAAAAGAAAGGAGATATAAAATGCGGGATTTAACAAAGAAGGTTGTTGTTCTTAATAATTTCACCTCGCCGTATATTGCGGAGGCTTTAATAGTTTTAAAGGATTATGACCCAAGGCTTGAGGGGAAAATACTTGAGGAGGCGGAGCGGGTCGTTTCCGAATATATAGAGAAAAACCATGCGCGCGCCAAAAGGGAGGAGCTTCGGGCGGGTACGCGTCCGTATGCAAAAAGCGCGGGAAGTGTCCGCAAACGGTCAAAGCTTCGCGTAATCTGCATGATAGTAATTGCCGCCGCCGCTCTTGTGGCTGTGGGAATATACAACAGCCTTATGGCATGAAAGAAGGTGCGGCAGAAGCCGCACCCCAGACCGTCGACAAATTGGTCAGACCGTGCGGGATTTTAAATCAAAAACAAAAATATAATGTCTTACATTACCAAAGGCATTCCATCGAGGAATGCCTTTGGTATGCACTTTTTGCGAAAATAAACTCTACCATACCCTCGTACGCCTACGAGTTCATTTTCGCAAAATCTGACTCAATTTCTCGCAGTCTGCCAGCGTGTAGACAAGTTTGTCTACACGCTGAGGTGCGGCTTCTGCCGCACCCATTACATCTTAAAATTTTCGTCCATATAGCGTATGTATTCCTCATAATCCTTTGCCGAAACGGAGTCGGCGCTGTAGGAAAAGTCATAGCCGTATTCGATATTGTTATGTATAAGCGCTTTTCTGTGATACAGTATGCCGTTTTGGGAATAGTCTATCACATACCAACCGTCACCGGCTCTTGAATAGCTTATATCGCCGCCGCAGGAACGGGAAAATTCGCCAAGCCTATCCTTTGCGGCTCCCGAAACGGGGCTTTGCTCCGTAAGGGCAATATTTCCACCGCCCTCCTTATCGTAGGCGCTAAGCTTCACGCCTGCGCTTGTGTTCTGTCTTGTAAATACCGTCGGATAGGGGAAAACAACTCCTCCCAGTGTATACTCGCGGTAGCCATCGGAATTTACCGGGTCGGCGTTTTGCTCCGCGGTCAGGGCGTATGCCGTCTGCGTGGGCGCGAGTGAGACTTCGGGTGTGGGCGTGGCGTTTAAGGCAACGGGACCGTCACCGGTGCGCCAGGGCGCATTTTGTGATTTTTCCGCGGTAAAGCTGTAGGAAATCATTGCCGCGACAAAGCACAGAAGCAATGCTAAAAATATAAAGGAAAGAACGGTTGTTCTCTTTTTGTTTTTCCTCTGCTTTTGGCGTTTCTTCTTTATTTCGCGCTCCTCAAGCTTCTGCCTGCGGTTTAAGCGTTCCTCTTTAAGCTCTTTTATTTCTCTGCGCCTTGCTTCGCCGCCCGAATTTCGGCTCTGTCTTACAGACTGACCGCATCGGTCACAAAAGCGCATATTATCATCTAATTTCCTGCCGCATTTTTTGCAATACATCTGCAAAACCTCCATTGTACTAAGGAAAGTGTATATAACATATATTATCACAAAATAGCATTTTATGCAAGAGGTTGACGCACATTTTTTGGATTTACATGAACCATACAGTGCTTAACGTCGGGAAATTCGCTTTCTATGCAGTCATGAACGCGCTGTGCAATGTCGTGAGCTTCATATAATGTAAGCTCTCCGTCCGCGCCTATTTCCACGTCCACAAATATTTTTGCGCCGAAGCATCTTGTTCTTATTAAATCTATACACACAACACCCTCCTGCTCGCATATGAGCTTGCTCATGGAAGCGGTTACTTCGGGGTCGCATGCCTTGTCAATCATTTGGTTTATTGCCGAGATGAATATATCCACTGCCGCTTTTAATATAAACAGGCAGATAATAACCGAGGCGATGGGGTCGCATATGGGAAAGCCCAAGCGCGCGCCCAGTATACCCACAAAGGAGCCTACGGAGGAAAGTGCGTCCGAGCGGTGATGCCATGCGTCTGCCATTAAGGCGGTGGAGTTTATTTTCTTTGCCGCGTGTGCCGTATAATGGTACATACCCTCCTTTACGACAATGGAAACAACTGCCGCGATAAGCGCCGCCGCACCGGGGACTAACGCCGCGGCATAGTTTGAGGAGAAAATCGCCTTTATTGCCGAAAGCCCTATTCCTGCGCCGGTAACAAAGAGCAGTACGGCAAGAATAATGGAAAAAACGTCCTCAAGCCGTTCGTGGCCGTAGGGGTGCGCACCGTCAGAGTCCTTTGCGGAAAGATTAACGCCGATAATAACGGCTATGGTGGAAAATACATCGGAAGCGGAGTGTACCGCGTCCGACACCATTGCCGATGAATGTGCCAGTATTCCGACGGCAAGCTTGCCGGCGCTGAGTATGGTGTTTATAATTATACTTACAACAGAAACTCTGTTGGCTGTTTTTACGTGATCCATAAAATGACCTCCCAATAGACGAGTTTTAACCGTATGAAAACCAGTATAACCAAAAACAAATCAAAAGTCAATACTTTTTGTGTTGCTATTTGGTTTTTTTTATGATATACTTAATATATGCGGCCAAGAGAAATAAGGTAACGTGTTTTAGGGAGGAGAATATGGCATTTAATGTAATTTCCGAGGCACAAAGGTGCCTTAACTGTAAAAAACCTATGTGCAAAGCCGGCTGTCCGATAAGTACGCCTGTGCCGGATATGATACATACGTTTTTAGAGGGAGATATTCTAAAGGCGGGGGAGATGCTTTTTGAAAACAATCCGCTGTCCATGATATGCTCGCTTATCTGCAATCATGAAAATCAGTGCGAGGGACACTGCGTTCTTAACAGAAAGGGCGCACCTGTGCATATAAGCGCGATAGAAAATTATGTTTCATCGCATTATTTTGACAGACTGCATTTTAAGCGGATAAAGAAAAACGGTATGCGCGCCGGAATAATTGGCTCCGGTCCTGCGGGGATTACCATTGCGATTATACTTGCAAAGCGCGGCTATGACATCACAATATTTGAATCGAAGGAAAAAATAGGCGGGGTTTTAAGATACGGCATACCCGAATTTCGGCTGCCCAAATCCAACCTTGAAAAATACAAAGAGAAGCTTCTGGAGCTGGGCATAAAAATACGTCCCAATACAGCCATAGGTCCGACGGTGACAATAGACGATATGTTCCGCGACGGCTACAATGCGATTTTTATAGGCACCGGCGTATGGAAGCCCAACACACTGCACATAAAGGGCGAAACCCTCGGAAACGTGCATTTTGCAATAAACTACCTGACAAATCCCGACGTTTACAGCTTAGGCAGAAGCCTTAACGTTATAGGCGCGGGGAACTCGGCTATGGACGTGGCAAGAACCGCGCTTCGCCACGGCTGTGAAAAGGTGACGGTCTTTTCAAGAAACGACCATCTTGCCGCAAGCAGCCATGAAGCGGAGTATGCGCGCTTTGACGGCGTGGAATTTGTTGTGCACGTTGAGCCTGTGGAGATTACGGACGAGGGCGTGATTTTTGCCGAGCTTTGGTGCGACGGAGAGGGGCATTTGTTCCCGATACAGGGAAGCGAGCGGCTTTATGGCGCAGACTCGACAATAATTGCCATTTCCCAGGGGCCGCAAAACAGAATAGTATCAACCACAAGCGGGCTTGACGTAAACAGCCGGGGGCTGCTTGTAACAAAGGGCGTGGGCGAAACAACGCGTCCCGGAGTGTTTGCCGGGGGAGATGTGACGGCGGGCGCAAAAACCGTTGTGGAGGCGGTTAATTACTCCAAGCAGGTTGCGGACGCAATGGATAAATATATGCAGACGCAGCTTAAAAAAGAAAGCTGAAAGGAATATATAATGTTAGCAGTCGAACGAAGAAACGCAATAGAGCAGATCATAAACGAAAACGGCTCGGTCATGGTGACGGAGCTTGCAAAACGCTTTGAGGTGACCTCGGAAACAATCCGCGCCGACCTTTTAAAGCTTGAAAGACAGGGTGTGCTGGTGCGCACCTACGGCGGCGCAACGCTGGTGGACAACAGCGGAAACGAGCTTGCCATAGCGGAACGTGATATAATAAATTATGAAGAAAAACAGCGTATCGGCAAAAGAGCGGCGAAGATGGTCCGCGACGGGGAAACGATTTTTCTCGACGCAAGCACCTCGGCATGGCATATGGCGCGGTATATAAAGGATAAGCGGGGAATAACCGTTATTACAAACGCGTCAAAAATAGCATATGAACTGTCGGAATGTGCCGATATACACGTTGTCCAGACCGGCGGAGAGCTAAACCCCAAAAATATGTCCTATGTGGGCAGAATTGCCGAGAAAACCATAAGGGAGCATTATTTCGCGGACAAGATGTTTTTCTCCTGCAAGGGCGTGACGCTTTTGCGGGGACTGGTGGACTCCTCCGCGGACGAGGCGGAAATAAAAAAAGCGATGCTCAAAAACAGCGAAGCCGTAATTTTTCTTTGCGACCACAATAAAATGGGTACGCTTGCGGTTTCGGGCGTGGCGGATTTTGAGGATTTGGACTGCTTTATAACCGATGTAAACCTGAGCGAGGAATGGACGGAACGTCTTAATAAGGCTGAAGTCCGCATAATAACGGTTTGATAATTGCGTATTTTTAAACGTTTTTATCTGTTTTTTATATTTAAAAAATCAAAAAGATATTGTATAATAATAATGGAGGCAGGGGGGAATGTCCCTCCGGGCATAGAGAGATTTTTTATGGGAGAGAATTGACTAAAGCTTTGCAGACTGCTCTTTAAAAGAGCGGTTTGCCTGCTTTGTCGATACAGAAGTGGAGGATTAACATGAGAGGTATAAAATTAATTTCCGTTATTTCGGCGCTTGTGCTCACTGCGGGTGCGGTGCTTGCCCCGGCTGTTGCCAATGCGGAGGCTCATGCAACATATATAACCAATTCGGATTTTTCGGACTGCGCCGTAGGCGGAGCAAAGGGACTGGGCTATTACGGACTGGGTATCATAACAGACGGAAGCCCTTGGCTTATAAAGGGCTCGGCAAGCGTGCATTATCAGACCTTTATGCACGATGATGAGAGAAATGTAAATTATTGCAATATGTATTCAAATTCCGATAAGACCGGCTCCGGTGACGGTGCAGGCTCGATGTATATGTATCAAAGAGATATTACAACTACCTTTGAGCAGAACTACGGTCATATGAAGTTTGATGTCAGATGGAACAGCGGAGCTGTTTCGCTGATGCTCGGCTCGTTCTCGGACCCGACTTCAAATACGGACTATATTGCAAATACAATAAAAATCGGCGACGGTGCAATTACCGCAATGAACGGCTCGCAGACCAAAACCATAGCCCAGCTTCAGGCGGGGAAATGGTATACGGTTGAAATAGTTGTGTGCAACGCGCTTCAGGAGATGGATATTCTCGTAAAGGACGCAAACGGCAAAACGGTAGGCTCCGGCGAGGATTATTCGTATCAGCAGAAGGAGTGTGACAAGGTAAGGATTTGGTGCTTCGGCTATATAAGAGGCTCGGCATATGATTATGACCTGACCAATGTTACTATTGAAAATTCAATGGAGAAAAAAGACCCGTTTAAAATTCTGGGCTGATTGAAATTGAAAATATGATTAAAAAGAGGCTGTTGCAAAAACTGCAACAGCCTCGGCGTGTAGACAAACTTGTCTACACGCCGGCAGACTGCGAGAAATTGAGTCAGATTTCGCGAAAAGTGCATACCGAAGGCGTTCCTCGATGGAATGCCTTTGGTAATATAATAAAGCATATTTTTAATTTTGATTTAAAATCCCGCACGGTCTGACCAATTTGTCGACGGTCTGAAGAGGCATTCCATTAAAGAATGCCTTTATTTTGGCATCTATCACAGGAGGACTTTATGGAAAAACAGCTTGAATATAATAATCCGCTGGTATATCAGCGCGCCGACCCGTATGTGTATAAGCATCGGGACGGATATTATTATTTTACCGGTTCGGTTCCAAGCTATGACCTTATTGAAATACGCAGGGCAAAAACCTTAAACGGCTTGCTTACGGCAAATTCGCGTATCATATGGCGAAAGCATAAAAGAGGCATTATGGGCGCGCATATCTGGGCGCCGGAGCTGCATTTTATAAATAATGCATGGTATATATACTTTGCCGCGGGTGCGGCGGAGGACGTGTGGAACATACGCACTTATGTTTTAAAATGCACCGGCACCGACCCGATGTTTGACGATTGGGAGGAGCTGGGAGAAGTGAAAACCGGATGCAAAAAGCACAGCTTTACCCTTGACATGACCTGTTTTACCTACGGCGCGTCACAGTATAATATCTGGGCGCAGAAGCGTGACGAGGACATTGGCTCATGCCTTTACATAGCAAAAATGCGCGATCCGCTCCATATGGAAAGTGAGCCGATGCGTCTTAGTATGCCGGAATATGACTGGGAAAAGCGCGGGTTTAAGGTGAACGAGGGGCCGGCGGTTTTGGAGCATGGCGGCAGAATTTTTGTTACATATTCGGCATCGGATACCGGTTGGCATTACTGCATGGGTATGCTGTGGATGCCCAACGGCGCCGACCCGATGGATATAAACGCATGGACAAAGCTTGACAAGCCGGTGCTTGAGAGTAATGACGAAAAAAAACGCTTCGGTCCGGGACATAACAGCTTTACCACCGATAACGGCAGAGATATTTTAATATATCACAGCCGCGACTACAAAAAAATAATCGGCGATCCGCTCTATGACCCCAACCGTCATGCGCGGGCAATGGTTATAAGCTATGACGAGGAGGGCTTCCCGGTCTTTGACGAAGGAGGGTATATAAAATGAAAATACTGATAGTAATAGATTACCAAAAGGATTTTGTGGACGGCGCACTGGGCTTTTCGGGTGCGGAGCTGCTCGATGAAAGGATTGCACAGCGTGTCAGGGAATACGGCGGGGGCAGAGTGTTTTATACCCTCGATACCCATTATGAAGATTATGCAGACACCCTTGAGGGAAGGCTGCTTCCTGTGTCCCACTGCATAAAAGGCACAAAAGGTCATGAGCTTTACGGCGAAACCGCCGCCGCCCTTTCAGAGGTCGGGGCGGAGGGCTTTGAAAAGGAAAGCTTCGGGCTTAAGATAACCGATGAAATACGAAAAAAGCTTCCCAAAGAGGTTGAGGAAATAGAGCTTTGCGGCTTGGTATCAAATATCTGTGTGCTTTCGGCGGCGGTTGTTTTCAGAACCGAGTATCCCAACGCACAGATTACCGTTGACGCGTCGCTTACCGCCTGTGCCGACCCGGCTCTTAACGAAAAGGCTCTTGACGTTATGGAGGGCTTGCAGGTGCGGGTAATAAGATAGAGCGGAGGTCTTGTTTTTGAACTGCCAAAAACAAGACTTTTTTGTGCAATTTTCCTTGGTTTTTGGGTAAAATTCTTTTCAATAACGGGATTTTATGATATTATACGGGTATGAAAATATGTATAGAAAAAAGAGGGAGAGAGCTATGAAAAAATTACTTAAAAAATCGCTGTGTTCCTTTGTTGCTGCCGCAATGGCGGCGGGCTTTGTTCCCGTTGTCGGTGCGCAGATAACTCCGATGTTTGCGGAGGACGAGGGCAAGGTGCTTAATGAATGGAAGTTCGACTTCGGCTCGGCTGATGATGTTGCCGAGGGCTATACTGCGGTTGAGCCGGACAGAAACGTTATAGCCTCGGGAGATTACGGCTTTATAGGCAATGACGGAAAGGGATATAAGGTATCGGAAAGATACGACAGCTTTGCCTACAGCGAGGGACAAAATATGAACCTGGTATCCGGCGGTACTTCGGGGCTTTATGACGGCGTGGGCATTGCGCCCGATAAGGAGGCACTGAAGCCCGAATACACAACCGGCGATTATTACCCGGTAAGCTTCGGTATGTATGTGGAAAGATCCACATATTACAGAGTAAGGGCAACGGTTACGACCCTTGACCCGACAAAGGACGCTGTGGCTTCCCTTTACTATGAAAGACGCCACCCCGTCTACACCGAGGAAACCATCAAGGCGGGCGAAACCAAAACGGTGGAATTTTCGGTAGATGTAGAGGATATTTACTTTGAAAAATCCGAGCCTAAGGGCGTTTTTGCGGATGATATGTTAAATATTGAGCTTTTGGGCGCAAATACGGCTTTGGCGGCTTTGGAGATACAGCAGGTTGAGGACGGTATCACCCTGTGGGTACTGGGCGATTCGACCGTTACGGACGGCGGCGCGGCTTTGCCCTATTTCCCGCTTCAGAATTACACCGGCGTGGGCAACGGACTTTCCAAGTACGTTCCCGCAAATGTTGCTGTGTCCAATCAGGGTGAGGGCGGACTTGCGGCAAACGATAACAATCACTTTAATATTGTAAAGAACAATATCGACGCGGACGATTATCTGTATATGGAATACGGCCATAACCACAAGGATGACGGTGTCGCAGGATATTTGACTTATTTGAAGAAATACTATGACGCGGCAAATGCAGTGGGTGCAAAGATGATATATGTGGGTCCCATTGACCGCCATAACGCGTCACAGTACGATTCGGCTGCAAACACATGGTCATCTACCTTAAACGGATTTTCAAATGCCGCGAAGGCATATACGCAGCTGCTTGTGCTTGGCGGAACGGCTGCCGCAGAGGAATATGTGACTCTGTATCAGACGGATACCGCTGCCGCAGAGGCTTATTTAGAGGAAAAGCTTGCGGCGGGAATTACGAGTGCGGGCGTTACAAACGCGGCGTTTGTAGACCTTAACGGGCTATCGCTGGAATGGCTTTCTAAAATAAGCGCGTCCGCAACAGTAAACAACAGCGAGGTAACGAATGAAGCGAAGCTTACCAACTTCTATTTCCAGACCTCAAGAGGCGGCGCAACGGACGGAACGCATCCCAATGACAAAGGTGCGGAAGCCTGTGCGGAGCTGTTCTTTGACTATGCCGAAAACGAGCAGAATTACTCGGACGCAACCGGCGCAGTGCAGAGGGCGGCTTTGGCGGGACTGCTTGATAATAACCGTCAAAACGGAACGGCAAAGCCCGTTTCGCCGGAGGTTATAAATCTCGGCTATCCCTCAAACAGCGCATGGCCCATATGGGAGTCGGCAATAAAGTACGATTATCCCACATATATAAAGAGCGTAAACTTTGACGAGGATAACCGCCTTGTATCCGCGGACGTTACCGTTCAGGATTCAATGTCAAAGTACGGCTGGGCGGCGGTTGCAAAATATGATGAAAACGGCTTGTTAAAGAGCATATCCTTCGGTGACGGGCAGGTGGATAACTCAACCGGCAAGGGTACTCAGACAATCAGCTTTACAAACGGATTTATTCTCGGCGAGAACGAAACCTACAAAGGCTTTGTATGGGAGTATGAGGACGATGAGAGCAAGAGCTTTATGGATCGTCTGACGATGATTCCTTATTCCCATGTATATGTGCCCTCAGATGTGGAGGAATATCTGCTTCTCGGCGATGACGGGGCTGTGGTGGAAAACTTCCAATATTATGGCCTTGGGGACGGTGCGGATATTTCGAGCGTGTCAGGCACCGGCTATTCATTTACAGGCAGTGCCCAGACCAGGAGAATGGCGGCTGTGGCGGAAACAGAGTCGGATATAGCGCATCTTGACCTATTCTCGGACGGTTACAAGGGTACGAGTGCAAACTCAGGCTCATATCTGCTTGAAAAAGCGCTTGTGTCAAATGTAACTTCGGGAATTGTTCAAATGGATTTTGACGTAAGATATAATTCGGGTGAGGCTGTTATCGAGCTTGCAAACGGCAAGCCCTCCTCATATCCCGCGGCGCATACGATAAAGATTACAGACGGTGCGGTTACGGTTGATTCAAATGCTGCCGGAGCAATAAACACCGGTCAATGGGCGCATATAAATGCCGAGTTCGATTTGGATTTGGAAACGGCAACCGTAACAATAGGCGGCACACCCACAACCGTTTCAATAAGCGAGATTGCCGGAGTTTCGTATTTAGGCTTTGTAGCCGGAACGAGCAAGGCGTTCGATTATGACGTTGCAAACATGACTGTTGCAAAGCTTGTAAGAAAAGAAGCGCTTCCCTCATGCGCGCTTGAAGCTTCTGCGGCGGCTGAATGTGCGGATATGGGAACTGTCAGCGCCGAAAACGGCACATACAGCTATAAAACACCTGTTACGGTAACGGCTCTGCCCAATGACGGTTATCATTTTGAGGGCTGGTATGATGAAAGCGGAAATCTCGTATCGGAAAACGAGGTATATACCTTTACGATAAAACAGGATACAAAGCTGACGGCGTATTTTGCGGCTACCGTACTCCCGGATGGCTTTACCTATGAGGACGATTTTGAGAGCTATGAGATAAAGCGGTATATAGTACAAAACGGCAATGACGTAAGCGCGGCTCCCGCAGACGTAACCTTGGGAGGACTTATTCTTTCGGCAGGCTACAGAAATAACGGCCCCGGCGACACAATATCGGGCGTTTATGTAGAGGGCGATGCGCAAAACAAGTATATGACCGCAAAGAGCGGCAACACAGCAAGCGCTTCTCGAGGTGCGGCAATTGCCTTTAAAAAGGCAATAAGCTTCGGTGATGCTCCCGTTGTATGGTCCTTTGACACTAAATTTACCGAGAGCGCAGTTTTAACGGTAACGGGTATCGGAGATTACAGCCGGTCGGCTTTGGGAATCAGTGCCGATACTTGGGCAAATGTTGAATTTATATTCGACAGCGCAAATGCAAAGCAGTATGTTATTGCAAGAGAGAACGGAAAGGTTGTTTCGATTAAGGAAAGCACCCTGTCGGCATCGGAGCTTAGCACTATGACCTTCTATAACACAAATCAGAGTATAAGCTTTGATAACATGAAGGTATACGAGCTTGGCGCACCGACAGGAACGGCTCAAATTCCCGCAGCAACCACATTTACGGTAAATGCTGCAGGCGCGGTTATCACCGCCGCGGGCAATACGATAGCGGCAGACAGCAGCGGAAAGGCAGTGCTTACGCTTGTTAAGGGAGTGTATGACGTTGGGGCGGTCTGCGCGGGCTATGAGGATTACTTTGCCGAAATAACGGTTGATGACAGCTATGCCGCATCAATAGAAATGACCGCAAAAACGGCAGACGCGGCAAGCGTTACGGTAAACTATGTAGATACGGAGGGTAATACCGTAAAAGAGCCTGTTACGATTGATAATTTGTATGCAGGTGATGAATACACCCTTGACAGCAGCTATTATGATGAAATAATCAAGAATGCAGACAATAACGGATACTATACTCTGTATGAATTTAATCAAGCGCAAAGTAACCTTACAATAACTCTTGATACGGTAAATGAAATAGATGTAGTATATACAAATAAGGGCAGCGGTTGGTTTGACTACGAAACCTTTGACAGCATTACGGGTACATGGGGCTTTGCAGAAGGAACAAGCGGAAATGTTGCGGTTGAAAACGGTGTGCTGGCATTGCTTAAAAATGCCGGAACAAGCCGCACAAGCTCGGACTACAAAACTCTTGACAATTCCATAGCCGGTACGTCAAAGCTTACGGTTGTATTCGACTGGAAATCCAATGTAGAAAGCGCAAAGGGCAGAGATTCGCGCTTTGACCTTCTGGACGGAGAGGATAATATTATATTCTCAATATACGGCAGAGGAAGCGCGGGTAATTACTATGCGGTCGGCGAAGCGGCTTCTCAGACAACGACAAAGCTTGGCGGAAGCATAGGTGATTGGTACAGCATTGAGCTGGAACTGGACTTTGAAGCGGGAGTGCTTAGCGGAACAATAACAAATAAGGCAACTGGTGCGCAGACGGTTATTGCACAAACAAATATAACAGCATCGGGGCTTGCAAAGCTCGGCGCTATATATGTTTACTCGGCAGCACCTTTGGCAATAGACAATATCGGCTTTAAAAACAACGGTATTTGATAAACAAAACAAAGATCTCATTTTGAGGTCTTTGTTTTGTTTTAGGAGTTTATATTGCATGACAGCATAGTTGACGTACGGACTTTAGATAACAATTATATTACTTTTTCGTCAAGCTGTTGCTTTTTTTGCACAAATATAGTAAAATAAATATGTATGCTTTCAATTACAAACGAATATTACATAATAACAGAACAAAAATGGAGGGTTGATTATGGCACTTACATTTAAAGGCGGGTTGCACGTCCCGGATTATAAGTATTATACCAATAAATCTCCCGTGCAGGATATTGAGCCGGCAGGGCTGTATTACTTCCCGGTCAATCAGCATAAGGGCGCGCCGCTGTCGCCGATTGTTAAGCCGGGTGACTATGTTAAGGTCGGGCAGAAGCTTGCCGATACGGAGGAGTATATGGCAGCCCCCGTACACAGCAGTGTCAGCGGTACCGTAAAGAGTATAGAGCCGCATATCAATAATTTCGGACTTAAAACCGAAACAATTATAGTGGAAAATGACGGCAAAGACGAAGTGTATGAGGGTGTTCACCCCATAGAAAACATAGACGCGCTTTCAAAGCGCGAGCTTTTGTGGGTAATCCGCGATGCGGGGCTTATCGGTTTGGGCGGCGCGGGCTTTCCCACCCATGTTAAATTAAATCCTTCCTCGCCGATAAAATACCTTATCATAAACGGCGCGGAGTGCGAGCCTTATATTACCTCCGACCACAGGCGTATGCTTGAGAATACGCCGGAGCTTATCGAGGGTATAAGAATTGTTATGAAGGTGCTTGACGTAAAAGACGCTTATGTGGGTGTGGAAACCAATAAAAAGGACGCGATAATAAAGCTTCGTGAGGCGGTTCGCTACAGCGATGATATAAAAATCGTGCCGTTAAAGCCCAAATACCCCCAGGGCGCGGAGAAGCAGCTTATTAAGGCAATTACCGGCAGAAATGTTCCCACCGGCAAAATCCCTGCGGACGTGGGCGCAATGGTGGTAAATGTCGATACGGTTTATAATATTTACAGAGCCTTTAAAAAGGGTATGCCGGTTATAGAGCGAATTATCACCGTTTCCGGCGACGCGGTAAAGTCACCGGGCAACTTCCGGGTGCGTTTGGGCGTTCCCATATCCTATTTGTTTGAACAGGCGGGGGGCTTTGTCGAGGAACCTCATAAAATTATAATCGGCGGGCCGATGATGGGTTTTGCTCAGTATTCTCTCGATGTTCCCGCTTCAAAAACCACCTCGTCGCTTATCGCACTGCTGCATCCGGAGTCTGTGTATGACGAGGAAATGCCCTGCATCCGCTGCGGCAAATGCGTGGTAAACTGTCCCATGCGCCTTATGCCCAATAAATTAAACGGTGCAGCCTTAAACAGGGACATAGACGCGGCAAAGAAGCTTAACATACTCGACTGTATCGAATGCGGACTGTGCTCATACACCTGTCCGTCAAAGCGGAGTATGCTTCAAAATATTTCAAGCTTTAAGCCTGAGGTAATAACTGCCATAAGGAGGGAAAACAATGGAAAATAAATTTACCGTTTCCGCGGCGCCGCATATACATACCAAAGAAACCGTACCCGGTATTATGTGCGATGTGATAATCGCTCTTGCGCCGGCGGCAATATTCGGCTGTGTGGTGTTCGGATATAAGGCGGCGGTTTTACTGCTTGTCTGTATCGCTTCATGTGTACTTGCGGAGTTTCTGTTTTGCAAGGCGGTCAGGAAAAAAAGTACAATAGGCGACCTTTCGGCTGTGGTAACCGGACTGTTGCTTGGCATGAACTTGCCGAGTACCTGCCCGGTATGGATGGCGGTTGTGGGGTCGGTGTTTGCGATTATAATAGTAAAGCAGATATTCGGCGGCTTGGGCAAGAACTTCATGAACCCGGCTTTGGGTGCGCGCTGTTTCATGCTCATTGCCTGGACCTCTGCAATGACCACCTTTAATAATCCCCTTGCGGGATTCGGTCCCGATGCGGTTTCCTCCGCAACTCCCCTTGCGGCAATGAAAGCGGGAGAGGCGGCTCCGTCTTTGTTTAACGCCTTTATCGGTCTTATTCCGGGAACGATAGGCGAAACCTCGGCAGCCTGTCTGCTGTTGGGTGCGATATATCTGCTTATAAGACGGGTAATTTCAATTAAAATTCCTGCGGCATATATCATCACCTTTGCGGTGTTTACATATTTCTTCGCAAATAAAGGCGGCATGAGCGCGTGGGAGTACACGCTTATGCAGCTTTGCACCGGCGGTCTGATGCTTGGCGCATTCTTTATGGCAACGGATTACACCACAACCCCGACCACCTCGGCAGGTATGATAATCTTCGGCATAGGCTGCGGAGCGCTGACCTTCCTCATAAGACGCTTCGGCGGTTATCCCGAGGGCGTGTCCTTCTCGATAATATTGATGAACATAGCCGCTCCATTGATAGAAAAGGCTACAATCCCGAAATCCTTCGGTCAAAGAGGAGGTAAGAGTAAATGAAAAAGCTCACAGAAACAATTAAAATATCATTGATACTCTTTCTTATAACCGCTGTGGCGGCACTGCTTTTGGCATTTGTCAACATGAAAACCGCTCCGCTTATAGAAATAAACAATCAAAAAAAGGTAACGGACGCTCTTAATGCGGTAATGCCGGAGGCGGCGGATTTTGAGGATATTGAAATAAAGGACGATACGGTACAGAGCCTGTATACCGCAAAGGACGCGCAGGGGAATACGATAGGAGTATGCGGCGTGGCGGTAACAAAGGGCTATGACGCGGGACTTACCACCGCTGTGGGAGTGGACACCGAGGGCAAGGTAACGGCCATAGAAATCATTTCCCATAACGAAACGCCGGGTCTTGGCGCAAACGCCGCAAAGCCGGAGTTTAAGGAACAGTTTAAGGGCAAAAGCGCCGGTATAGAAATTTCCAAAACCGGTGCAAAGGATAACGAAATAGACGCAATGTCCGGTGCAACGCTGACCTCAAGAGGTGTGACAAACGGCGTTAATGCGGTTTTGGATATGGCGGCAGAGATTTTAAAGGAGGGTAAGTGATGCAGGAAAAGAAATCGGTTGTCGGAGTGTTTTTAAACGGTCTGATAAAGGAAAATCCGACCTTTGTTCAGCTTTTGGGTATGTGTCCGACCCTCGCGGTTACCACAAGCCTTAAAAACGGTTTGGGCATGGGTCTGTCGGCAACGGCGGTGCTTATCGCTTCAAACGTGATAATATCACTCTTAAGAAAAATAATACCCCAAAAGGTGAGAATTGCGGCGTATATCGTGGTAATAGCCGCCTTTGTAACAATGATTCAGATGCTTTTAAACGCCTTTTTGCCGGAGCTGTCAAACTCGCTTGGAATATTTATTCCGCTTATAGTTGTAAACTGTATAATTCTGGCAAGAGCCGAGGCGTTCGCCTCCAAAAACGGCGTGGTACGCAGTGCGGCGGACGGTTTGGGCATGGGCTTGGGCTTTACGGCCGCCCTGGCGATAATCAGCGCGGTAAGAGAATTTTTCGGCGCGGGTACGATTTTCGACATACCCATATACGGTACGGTGATAACGCCCATGACGATTATCACTCTTGCACCCGGCGGATTTATCGTACTGGGACTGCTTGTGGCTTTGGTTAATTATATAATGAAGAAGGGGGATAAGAAGAATGGCTAAGGAAATAATCGCAATTTTGCTGTCCGCTCTTTTGACGGAAAACTTTGTAATGGTTAAATTCTATGGAATTTGTCCCTTTTTGGGGGTTTCAAAGAAAACCGATACTGCCGTAGGCATGGGAATGGCGGTAACCTTTGTAATGGGTATCGCATCGGTGTTTACCTACCTTGCCAACACATATCTGCTTGTACCCTTCGGACTGGAGTATTTACAGACGATTTTATTCATACTCATAATTGCCGGACTGGTGCAACTGGTGGAAATGTTCGTAAAAAAGACCATGCCGCCGCTTTACAATGCACTGGGCATTTATCTGCCGCTTATCACAACCAACTGCGCGGTGCTTTCCGCGGCGCTTTTGAATGTGCAAAACGGATATAATTTCCTGTATTCGGTGCTGTTCGGGGTGTTTGCCGGACTGGGCTTTACACTGGCGATTGTGCTTATGGCGGGAATAAGAGAATACATAGATGAAAAGTCGGTACCGGAGGCCTTTCGCGGATTTCCGATAGCGCTTATAACGGCGGGGCTTATGGCTATAGGCTTCATGGGCTTTTCGGGCTTTTCGATTTAAGGAGGGTATGGAATGAACGGAATTATAGCGGCTGTCGCGGTAGTCGGCGGCGTAGGACTTCTATTCGGTATCCTGCTTGCGGTTGCCTCGTTTGTGTTTGAGGTGAAAAAGGATGAGCGTGCCGAAAAAATTCTTGAGGTGCTTCCGGGCGCCAACTGCGGAGCCTGCGGCTTTGCGGGCTGCGGAGCGTATGCGGACGCGATTGTAAATGACGGAGCAAAAATTAACTGCTGCAGCGTGGGTAAGGCGCCGGTGGCTGAGAAAATCTCGGAAATAATGGGCGTTGAAGCAATGGACGTTGTGGAGGTTGTCGCAAGGGTTTCCTGCGGCGGCAATTGCAGCAGTGCGGCTAAAAAATACGAGTACGAGGGCGTTCCCGACTGCGTTGCGGCATCAAAGCTCGGCGGCGGTTCAAAGGCTTGTCCCAGCGGCTGTTTGGGACTTGGAAGCTGCGTTAAGGTCTGTCAGTTCGGAGCAATATCCGTTGTTGACGGTGTGGCGGTTGTAGACGAGAACAAGTGTACAGCCTGCGGTCAGTGCTTAAAGCGCTGTCCCAAGAATATCATTCACTTTGTGCCCAAGCACTTAAAGCAGTGGGTGGTATGCCAAAACCCGGAAACCGGCAGGTATGTAAACCAATACTGCAGTGCGGGCTGCATAGGCTGTAAGATATGCGAAAAGAACTGTCCCTTTGATGCAATTCATGTGGAGAACAATTTCGCAACGATTGACTATGACAAATGCAAAAACTGCGGCATATGCGCAAAGAAATGTCCGCGCCATGCAATACACGGCAGGGATGACGGATGAGTTTTGCACAAATACTTGCAAAATTGCGAAATATATGATAAAATAAAAGGCAAATACGATTAGTAAGGAGTTTTTCTTATGTCAGGACATTCAAAATGGAGTACGATAAAACGTAAAAAGGGCGCAAATGACGCGCAGAGGGCAAAGATTTTTACAAAGATTGCCCGTGAGATTATTGTTGCCGTAAAGGCAGGCGGTCCCGATCCGGACAACAACGCCAGCTTAAAGGACGTAATCGCAAAGGCGCGCTCGAATAATATGCCCAACGATAATATCAACCGCACAATCAAAAAGGCGGCGGGCGATACCGACACATCAACCTATGAAAACATTACCTATGAGGGCTACGGCCCCAACGGCGTTGCGGTAATCGTCGAAACGCTTACCGACAACCGCAACAGAACAGCGGCGGACGTGCGCCACGCCTTTGATAAATTCGGAGGAAACATGGGTCAGAACGGCTGTGTGTCATTTATGTTTGACCGCAAGGGCGTTATTGTTATAGAAAACGAGGATATTGACGAGGACGAAATCACCATGGACGCTTTGGAAGCGGGTGCGGATGATATTGAGGTTGACGAGGAGGCCATAGAGATAACCACCTCGCCGGACGCGTTCAGTGCCGCAAGAGAAGCGCTTGAAGCGAAATACACTCTTTCCTCGGCGCAGATAAGCATGGTACCTCAGACCATGACCGAGCTTACCGACCCGGATTCGATAAAGAATATGACAAGGATGCTTGAAATGCTTGAGGATAACGATGATGTTCAGGACGTATACCACAACTGGGATATGCCCGAGGACGCGGAATAATAAGCTTATTATGATATAATATAATTGAAGATGAGGTGCGAGGATAGCACCTTTATAAAGAAATTCCGATTCAAGATGAGGTGCGAGGGTAACACCTTTATAAAGAAATCCCGCAAGAAGAACAGCCCTTGTGCTTTGGTGCAGGGGCTTTATTATTTACGATTTTTCACGATTATATTATGGAAATAAAAAATACGTCGTTTAGTTTAATAGAAAAATCCAATCATGCATATTAAAATGATCAATATTTTCCCTTTACAAAAGTGTAGGCTTATGGTATAATATATTTGCCAAATAGACTTTATAAATATAGTAAATTAAGGATATTTTCTTTGTGTATGAATTATCTTATTATTTTAATGCACTTTCATTTTTGAATTGGCAAAAATGTAAATTCCATTTACGAAAGTGTATTAGAATATATCCTATACTATGTAAAGTTTGTTTGGCGACAATCGGGGTTTACGTTTTTCGGTGCGTTGACTTCGGTTGGCGCACTTTTTATTTAAAAAATTTTTAACGGAGGTTGTGTAAATGAAAAAAATATTGATTGGTTTTATGTCCCTGTTGCTGGCTGTCGGGACTTTAGGTTGTTCTATGGCTTCAAAAAGTGCAGAAAATATAAAAAAGACGGATAC
Organism: Clostridiales bacterium; assembly: GCA_029226975.1. Taxonomy (GTDB): domain Bacteria; phylum Bacillota; class Clostridia; order UBA1381; family UBA1381; genus Ornithomonoglobus_A. Next base: position 84,694 of record JAQXZB010000036.1, read on the forward strand.
CAATGCAAGCAGTATGTCAAAATCCGATAATAAAAAATCTAACTCCCCAAATACCATAATGGATTTGTTTGATGGTAAGCAGAGAGTTTGGTTTTATATTTACGATGACGAACTAACCTATGAAAGTAAAGTTTTGGGAATGTTTATAACAAATAACAAAAATGTTACAGAGTTTTATTATAATGTCATTCCCGATGTTGTAGCCGAAGCAAAGATTGCCGAGAATGTTAATATTCCTTCAAGTGGTAAAACTTATTCATTAAATGATTTTGTCGGGTTGTCGGATAGTGAAATTATTGATATGGTGAGTGCTTCTTACGGTGATGCTTCAAAGGCTTATCAATTTAGCACGGAAAAAAGAAATTATGAGCCTACCGGACTATATACAACTGCAAAAAATTATTCATATGAAAGCAGTTATTTCCCGTTTGCCATTCAGTATAATGGCAGCTTAGACAGTAGCGGAAATAATTTGACTGATGAAAATTTAAAAATCTTCAGCAGTAATGATTATACATTCAGTTATCCTATGGATACCCAGAAATCAGATATAATTTCTGTTACATCAGAGCTTAAGGACTGTTCAATCATAAAACCCATAGAAATTAAGGATAAAGAATATGTAGGCATAAAGGAAAATCGTAATTCATACAATAACAGTATGATTATTACGCAAAATAATTACAAATCATTTGGAGATATTAAATATGACAGTCCGGATAATGCCACGAAATGGTAAATCCATAAGACTTACGGTCAGAATGTGAGTTTTACATTGCAAAAGTGTGTCAGCCGAGTTTACATCATAAAAACATACCTTGATATACAAATGCCCCCGGAGGTTGCACCTCTGAGGGCGGTTTGTTGCTATTCGTTATTTACAATACATCTGTAAATCATGGACAGTGCTTCGGCGCGGCTTAGCGACGCATCGGGGTGGAAGTAGCCGTCATTGCGGCATTTTAATATGCCAATGGCGTTCATTGCCGCGATTGCGCCCGCATTTTCCGTTACGTCCGTATAGGGCGAAATGAAAATTTCATTAAACGCCGTTACCTTGTCAATGCCCAGTATCTTGGACATTGCCATGCAGGCGGCGCTTCGGCTTATGGCTGATGAGCCGTTGGGGTCTGAGGTAAATCCCTCATTGATGAAATACTGCATATCATACTCCGCTTCGGGGTCTATAATGACCGGTTGACGAAGCGTAACGGCATTTCTTGCCAAAGTGAAAAATTCGTCCTGTGTTATTTCCTTATCAGGCTCCAAAAGCTCATTGCTATAGCCTATGCCCATATCTGCCAAAGCCCGTATTTCATCGCGGTACGCACAGGTTTCAATGTCCTTGTACCGAGGCTCCTCTGTTGCACCGTTGGTATATATTTCAACATCAGGCTCGCCGCTTAGTGCGTCTATGGTGATATAGGGATTGTCAAAGCTATAGAGGGGACTTACTTCCCGTACATTTCCCGAATCGTCATATTCGCATATATGCCATTTTACCGAGAAATCATTGCCGGAAAACAGCTTTTCCTGTGCCGCTTCCTTGGTGATTATGCCGTTGGGCAGAGGAAAGCTTATATTCTTGAAATAGGTCTTTGAATAGCCCAAAAGCTCTCCGGTCGGGTCTATTATTATATTTATGGCGTTATCGTAATAGGGCAGACCGTTTACAAGCCTTACATAGCTTTGGTAATACCGGGAATCGATATTGTCGGTTTCTTTTAAGATATATTCATTTATGCTGTCACCGGCAAGCTGTGATATGTATGCCGCCGCGGTTTCTTCGGGATTTTCAATAACCGTTTCGGCACTCGTGTCCTCTGCGTTTCGCCAAAAGCTCAGTACCTCGCCGGTTGCCGCATCAAGCGTTACGTTTGCCGCTTTGTTATTTTCGCCGTTCAGATAAATATCCGCACTGTAGGTACCCTCATAAGGGTCCTTTTTGATATTGCAGCGCTGCTCCGTATATTCCGAGAGCCCCAAAACAGCGTTGTTTTTGGCTATATTGATAAGCTCCTCGGAGGAATACAGTCCCGCAAGTTCCGAAAGCCCGGTTGTTTCCGCTTCGGTAAAAGCCTCGGCCTTTGCCGCCGCATTGGCGCCGCCCGCCGCCGCGTCCTCTGATAGGGCATAACGAATACTGCTTGGAGAGCTGCGCAAATCGCCGGTTATACCGTCTATGCCTTTATCCCTGTTCTTTATGCGATAAACCAGCCTTGCCGTTCGGTTTTTTGTGGCACAATCATAGTATGTTGCATACTGAAGCTCAAGTCCCTGCTTTTCGTCAAATATCCGCTTTGCCGAAGCTTTTGGCATAATATCCCCTTCCTCAAAAAGCGCCGTATCAATGGGGTCATAGTAGTAGCTTTCTGTGTTTTTGTCATCATCAAGGCGCATGGTCGAGTAAGACGCATCAACGGGAATGTCCTTGTAATACTGAACTATATTAAATGTATAGCCGTTTGCATAGAGTGAGTAAAAGGGATGGGGCTCAAGCTTGTATGTACCCGCAAATTGAGGATTTAGCTTATCTGCCACCTCGTATGCGCTTTGGGTAAGCTCCCTTTGCCTTGCAAAGCTGAAAAGGTTTTCTTGAGACTTTTCGTAATTTTTATCGTTTAGGTTAAAGCGGGTTATCGTGCCGTCCTCGTATGCCTCAATGAACAGATCTTCGCTGTCATTGCTCCAGTCAAAGCTGTATACGGTGCGCTCATCGTTCGTGTACTGACCGGAACTGAATTCGGTGTAGAGCGAGGTGTCCACACGCTCCTTAATTTGGGAAAGCACGCTCTGCGCGTCCGCAAATGCTGTGGTCGAAAGCAGCATTGATGCCGTAAGCACCGATAATAATTTTTTCATAAACAATACCTCCCTTGGTATGTAAAAATTCTTGAATGTTTAATAAAATTCCTTAATATGAAATTTTTGTATACAATACTACTATATTAGACGGAGTAAAAAAAATAAAAGTTCCGTTTTTTTGCAGAAAAATTAAAAAGTTTTTTGACAAACAGTAAAATACATGGTATAATAGGTATATATTTTTTATAGTGTGCAATCGGCACAAAGGAGTGGCTTATGAAAAAAATATTGATTTTTTCGGATACGCATGATATGATAAGAGAAACTCTTGATGTTATAGGAAAAACACCGGGGGTAAATATGATAATTCACGCGGGGGACAATATCCGCGATGCGGAGGAAATAGAAAGGACTTTTCCCAATATCCCCTTGGTCTATGTAAAGGGCAACAACGACTGGTTTTCACAGGTAAACACCGACGCGCGGACTGTTGTTGACGGAGTTAAGATTTTTATTACCCATGGACATGATTACGGGGTAAAATACGAAAAAACTCTTGCAACCTTAAAGAGTGCGGCAGAGGACGCGGATCTCGTTGTGTTCGGGCATACCCATAAGCCGTATCTCGAATACGGTAAAATGACTTTGGTAAATCCGGGAAGCATAACCTTCGGCAGAACCTATGCCGTATGTGAAATAAATGACAAAAAGGTATCCGTAAGGATTGAGGAAGTGAAATAATTTATGAGCGAAACGGTTTCGGCAGGGAAAAAGGAATTTTTTCTTGCGCTTTTGGGTGCGGTTATATTGTATTTGGCGGGCGAGTATATAAAATATATTCTTCCCTCATACAAGGCTGCCGGGGACGTGCTTGAGGTGATAATGTTTGCCGTTTTTGCGTATTTTGTAATGACGAGATACGCGGCGGTGTACACATATTCATTAAATAACGGTACGCTTCGGGTAAACAGAAAAATCGGACACAGAAACAAGGAGCTTGAAATAAACGCCTGTAATATGCGGGCGGTAAAAACCTCCGTAAAGGGCAAAATACGGGTGTATACCATGAAAAAAACGATTTTTCACCATAAAGAAGATGTGTATCTCATTTTCAAAAAGGATGACAGGGAATATGCACTGTGCTTTGCACCGTCGGGGAAGCTTCGCGCAAAAACGGAAAGTCTGGCAAAGAAAGGGAAATAAATGTATAAGATTGTAGCGGTAAAGTTTAAGCCCACAGGTAAGGCGTATTATTTTGACCCTTTGGGCTTTGATATAAAAAAGAATGATAATGTAATAGTTGAAACCGTACGGGGGTTGGAGTACGGAACGGTTTCCTACGGCATACAGGAGCTTGAGGAAAAGGATATACCCAAGCCCTTAAAGGGCGTAATAAGAATGGCGACCCCGGAGGACACAAAGCGCGCCGAGGAAAACCGCCGATGCGAAAGGGAAGCCTTTGAAATATGCACTCAAAAAATCAAGAAGCATGAGCTGGAAATGAAGCTTGTGGAGGTGGAGTACACCTTTGACAGAAGCAAGATACTTTTCTATTTCACTGCCGACGGCAGAGTGGATTTTAGAGAATTGGTAAAGGATTTGGCGAATGTATTCAGGACAAGAATAGAGCTTCGTCAAATCGGCGTGAGGGACGAGTCAAAGACCATGGGCTCAATCGGCGTATGCGGCCGGGGCTTGTGCTGCTCCCAGTGGCTGGGTGAATTTGTTCCGGTTTCGATAAAAATGGCAAAGGAACAGGGCTTGTCCTTAAATCCGGCAAAAATAAGCGGAGCCTGCGGCAGACTGATGTGCTGCTTAAAATATGAGCAGGACACCTACGAGCAGCTTATACGCGAAATGCCGAAGCCCCAAACCCCGATTATGACCCCGGACGGCGAGGGCGTTGTGGAGGAAATATCCCTTATTCGCGGCATGGTAAAGGTTCGCTTTGAAGCGGAGGACGAAAAATCCGTTAAGGAATACAAGGCCACCGACCTAAAACCGGTAAGAAAGAAAAGAAAAGACAATAAAAAATTTGATAAAAGTATTGAAGATTAGAGAAATTTATGATACAATATAAATCAGGGGAAGGAGTTTCCCCGATACATAACGTATCTTATTTTGATAAGGAGGTCTACAGTAATGGCATATAAGATTTCAGATGCGTGCATCAGCTGCGGTGCTTGTGCCGCTGAATGTCCCGTAAGCGCAATCAGCGAAGGCGATACACAGTTCGTTATCGATGCGGATACGTGTATAGAGTGCGGCGCTTGCGCCGGCGTATGTCCCGTAGGTGCGCCTGCGCAGGACTGATTTAACAATACTAACGGTATTGGCTAAAAAAAGGCATCATGCACATGATGCCTTCAGCGTGTAGACAAGTTTGTCTACACGCTGGCAGACTGCGAGAAATTGAGTCAGATTTCGCGAAAATGAACTCGTAGGCGTACGCGGGTACGGTAGAGTTTATTTTCGCGGAAAGTGCATACCAAAGGTATTCCTCGATGGAATGCCTTTGGTAATATTAAGAGATTATATTTATGTTTTTGATTTAAAATCCCGCACGGTCTGACCAATTTGTCGACGGTCTGAAGGCATCATGCATATGATGCCTTTTTACCTAATATGAAAGGATTTACAGCTTGATGAAACGTATAGTTACCTTGATTGCCGCGCTTTGCGTGCTGCTTGCCTGTTCCGGCTGCGGTGATATGGGCATTACCTTTGACAGAAAGGATAAAAAGACTGTTGACGGAACGGATAATACTTCCTGGTCCGTATTTGTATATATATGCGGAAACAATAACGGCAGAGCCTCACAGGCGATTGAGGAAATGTGCGCGTTAAAATATACCGAAAATGTTAATATTGTGGTGCAGACCGGCGGCAGCAATGGGTGGGATATAAACGGCATGAGCCCCGATTATATTCAGCGCTTTGAAATGCAGAAGGGCGCACCGCTTTTGGTTGACCAAAAGCCCGATGCGAATATGGGCGATTACAATACCCTGACCGAATTTCTTGACTGGGGAACAAAAACCTACCCGGCAAAGAAAAATGTCCTTGTGCTTATGGGCGAGGGCGACGGCCTTACGGTTTTAAGGGACGAGCGTTACAACAATGAATCCCTAAGCATTGAGGACGTGTATTATTCGGTGAGTCTTTGCGGGGTTATATTCGATATAATCGGCTTTGACGGAGGAAACATGGCATCAGTGGAAATGGCAGCCGCCCTTTCTCCCTACGGAAAATACATGATTGCCGATGAGGAAATGGGCATCGGCTGGGACTGGGGACATTTGGCGCAGTGCATTATAGAATATCCCTATGTTTCGGAAAGGGAGCTTGCTCAGATTATAGTTGACAGATGCTATGCAAAGGCTCTTGACACCGGCTGGGGCAAGATGATAAATATGTCGGTTATAGACTTGTCGAGGATTTCCGATGTGGTGCAGTCCTTTAATGCGATTGCGTCGGGAATGTATGAGCAGACGGACTCGGTTGATGCTTTCGGTGCGCTTCAGAGGAATATAAACACAGCAATGCGCTGTGTGGGCGCGGACGACCGTCTGGATATAGGCTCTCTTGCCAAAGCGGCGCAAAACAGCATTGGCGAGGGTGCGGCTTTGATGGAGGAAGCGCTTTCGGGCGCGTTGGTATACCGGGCAATCGGCGATTACCGCCGGGACTCGTCGGGAATTTCGGTATTCTACCCCCGGGAGGTGAACGAGGAGAGAATAGCCTCATATATGGAATGTGCCACCTCGGACAGCTACAAGAAATATATAAAATGCATATCCCCGTATATAAATGCTCATGATGATTACGTTACCCAGGATTACAATACCTCCGGCGCATGGAAGGAATACCGCGAGATACCCTTGGGCGGTACGGCATATACCAACGAAGCGTCAAAATTCTGCTTTACCATAGAGCCGGATATGCGCGCGGTCTGCGATGTGCATATAAACAGGTATATGTATTACGGGGACACAGACAGTTACTATTCTATCGGCGACGATGCGGGCATAGACTGTATGTGGGAGGAATGTACATATGCGGATAATATGGTGTCCAAAACGCTGATGCTTCGCAGCGTGCCGCTTGATGTTCACAAGCGTGACGAGGGCGCAAGCTACAAGCTGTATACCGCGCCGGTAATCGTTGACGATGTTCTTTCGGATATGTATATTGCATATTCCCAAGAAAGCGGACGCTATGAGCTTTTGGGCGTATTCAGAAACGGAAGCTATATGCAGATAAGCCGCAAAAACAGGGTTACCCCGGTTTATCGGGTATACGAAAGCAACAGGCTTCTTACGGGAAAGACGGTAAAAGGCGGTTTGGGCTTCGGTGTTCGTTATAAGAATTTGAAAAACGGAACATATATTTATGAATATGAGCTTAAGGACATTTACAACAGGCTCTATAAATCCGGCGTATGCTTTATGGATAAAAAGGGCGCGAATGAAACCTTGAGATAATGTGAAAGGAGCGAGATTATGAAGGTATTGTTGGTAAACGGAAGTCCCCATGCAAAGGGCTGTACATATACGGCGCTTACGGAGATTGCGAAAACTCTGGAGGAGGAGGGCATTGAATGGGAGATATTCGATGTGGGCATGGAGCCCATTTCCGGGTGCTTGGGCTGCGGAAGATGCGTAGAGCTTAAAAAATGCGTGATTGAGGACACTGTAAACGAGTTCACGAAAAAGGCAAGAGAGGCAGACGGCTTCATATTCGGCACTCCCGTACATTACGCGGCAGCTTCAGGCGCGCTGACCTCATTCATGGACAGAGCCTTTTATTCCGGCGGCAAGGATACATATTATTTAAAGCCCGCGGCGTGTATAGCGTCGGCAAGACGTGCGGGAACAACCGCGGCGTTTGAGCAGATAAACAAATATTTCACAATTTCACAGATGCCGGTAATTTCGTCCAGGTACTGGAACATGGTGCATGGCACAAAGCCCGAGGAGGTCATGGAGGACAAAGAGGGAATGCAGTGCATGAGAATTTTGGCAAGAAATATGGCATGGTTCTTAAAAATTAAGGAAGCCGGCGAAAAGGCGGGAGTACCCCTGCCCAAAACCGAAAAGATTGAAAAAACAAGCTTTATAAGATAAAAAAGCACAGCCCGGAAAACTTATAAATTTCCGGGCTGTTTCTATTTGATACAGGAATTTACAAATTTCAGCGGCACATCCATTCGCCGTGCGGTCTGCTGCGGTGTCATACCGCTGTCAAGAAAACGTCTGCAAACCGATTTTAGGTTTTCGCCCACTTCGATAATATGCCTGTCCGGGTCATAAATCCGTACCGCGCGCTGTCCCCAGGGCTGTTCCTTGACGGAATGAACATATTCGACATCACATTTTTGCAGCCTATCCAAAAATATATCAAAATCATCTTCTTCAAAGTAAATCTCAGCATTATTGCCGCCGAATACGATATTATCGGTTTCGATAAACTCTTTCCATGTGTCTGTCGTCTGCAAGGACAAGCCGCCGGTAAGGGTTTTGTTGGCGCCGAAATCCGTAATCACACGAAGCCCGAACACATTTTTATAAAATTCAACCGACCTGTCCATATCGGTTACCACCAGCATGGGATTTTTCAATTTCACAGTCAACACCTCCCGTATTTATCCAAATCAACCCTATAATTGTTGACAATTATACCATCAGCTTCTAACCTGCGCTTTTGACCTTCAATACCGCCGAAAGCAAAATTTTTTGACAGATTTCCCTTACTGTCAACAACCTTATAGCATGGATATTTATTTTCGTCCGGATTATTGTGAAGAATATTTCCCACAGCCCGCGCTAAATTTTTGTTTCCGAGATACTTGGCTATCTGAGAGTAGGTTACAACAGTGCCTTTTGGAATGGTTGTTAAAAATTCATATACCTTTTCTTTCATTTTCCGCTCCTTATGTCCACAATTCGGTTATAAACATGGGGCTTGCGTTATGCGCTTTTTCAAAGCCGCAGGCTTGATAAAATCCCACCTCGTCATCGTATGCAACAATAACAATGCGTAAATAATCCTTGTATTTGCTTTTCATTTTTTCCACAAGCCGCTTTCCTATTCCCAAGTGCTGATAAGATGGATTTACCAGTAAATAATGAATATATGCCGTCATAATTCCATCGTCCATTGCGCATATAAGACCGATAAGCTTATCATCGTCCCGGGCTGTGTATACGGTTTTGAAATTTTTCATTGCAATAACCAATTTATCGGGATAATGCCCCGATGACCATTCTACGGATAAGAATAAGTCTTGTAATTCTTCTTTGTTAAAATCGTGAGTATCTTTATATGTAATTGACATTATTATCCCTCCGAGTTCTATTATAACACTGCGGCTTATATATGTCAATGAAAAAAGGGGGCACAGCAAAATGCACAGACCGCATAAAGCGAAAAAGTATAGCAAATAAGCCAATTTTAGAACAAAATATAGTTATGACAGGCTTAATTCTAAGGTAAAAATTTGTTATTCTAACAAATTTTTTCAAAATCGCTTTATGCTATAAACAAACCTCACCACTCGACGTACCCATGTACGCCTTCGGGCAAGGATTTTTAGGCTTAACGCCTAAAAATCTTCGGTTTGTTCATTCTGCACTATTTTGCCGCACCCCCACAAGAGGCCGTTGCAGTTTTGCAACAGCCTCTTGACAGTTTTTAGAGCATAGCCGCAAGGCGGGTGTTTATTTCTCTTAAAAATTCCTCGGTGTTTACCTTTTTCTTGTTTTCAAGCTTGGATATGAGATACATATCTCCGGTCATAACGCCGTCCTCGATGGTTTGGATTGTCGCCTTTTCAAGACAGTCCGCAAAGCGTACCAAATCGTCAAGCTTATCAAGCTCGCCTCTTTTTCTTAAAGCACCGCTCCAGGCAAATATTGTCGCAACCGAGTTGGTGGAGGTTTCCTCGCCCTTTAGGTACTTGTAATAATGACGCTGTACCGTTCCGTGCGCCGCCTCGTACTCATAAATTCCCTCCGGTGAAACAAGCACCGAGGTCATCATCGCAAGAGAGCCGTAGGCTGTGGCTACCATGTCCGACATAACGTCACCGTCATATTTCTTGCAAGCCCAGATATAACCGCCCTCGGAACGGATAACTCTTGCAACCGCGTCATCTATAAGCGTATAGAAATACTCTATGCCCGCTTCGTCAAACTTGTCCTTGTACTCGCTGTCAAAAATCTCCTGGAACACATCCTTAAAGGTGTGGTCGTATTTTTTAGAGATTGTGTCCTTTGTGGCAAACCACACGTCCTGCTTAAGGTCGAGGGCGTAGTTAAAGCAGGCTCTTGCAAAGGAAGCGATTGAATTTTCCTTGTTGTGCAGACCCTGAATAATTCCCGCGCTGTCCGCAAAATCGTATATGGTTTCCTTTGTAACGTTTCCGTCCTTGTCTGTGCAGACAAGCTCTGTCTTTGAGCCTTGGGGAACCTTCATTTCAACGTTTTTGTAAACATCGCCGTAAGCGTGACGGGCTATGGTTATGGGCTTTGTCCATGTGGGTATGTATGGTGTGATACCCTTTACCAAAATGGGTGTGCGGAATACCGTTCCGTCAAGAGCCGCACGGATTGTGCCGTTGGGGGACTTCCACATCTGCTTGAGATTGTATTCGGGCATTCTTGCGGCATTCGGGGTGATTGTCGCACACTTTACGGCAACTCCGTATTTCTTTGTTGCCTCTGCCGAGTCGATTGTTATTTGGTCATCGGTTTCGTTTCTTTTAACAAGACCGAGATCATAATATTCGGTTTTTAAGTCGATATAGGGTTCAAGGAGAATTTCCTTTATCCATTTCCAGATAATTCTGGTCATTTCGTCGCCGTCCATTTCAACCAGCGGCGTTGTCATCTGAATTTTTGCCATTTTAATTACCTCCATAATATAATAGGGGGTTTTTGTCTAACAAAAACCCCCTTGCTTTATATATACTATACCACATCTTGACCGCTTTGTCAAGCCTTAAAAAAGTGCAGTCTTGACACATGGGAAATTTTATGATATATTAGAATTAGGAAACAATTTCATATTTGAGAGGAGTAAGCTCATGCTTGATTTTATTGTATCGGAAAACGAATTTAATAAGGATAATATACCCTGGAACGGAAACAGATTTCTTATAGGAAACGGATATTTCGGAATACGCGGAACTTTGGAGGAATATAGCAAGGAGCATATGTGCGCCGTTAATATGGCGGGAATTTACGACCGCGCCGGAGATGCGTGGCGTGAATCCGTAAACGCGCCCAATCCCCTGCACACATACATTATTGTAAACGGCACAAAATACGCACTGCCCGAAACGGAGCCGAAGTCACATACCCAGACACTGGATTTTAAAAACGGTCTGCACCTGCGCAAAACCCAATGGCAGACCGAAAACGGAACAATAACCATTGAGTGTGAGAGATTTGCAAGCATGAGCCGCCGTCATTTAATTGCGATGCGTTACACGTTCTTTGCGGATTTTGAATGTGAAGCGGAAATTGTAACGGGAATTGACGGTGATGTGTGGGACATCAACGGTCCGCATTTTGTGAAAATTCAAACAGGCACACAGGGAAGTGTGAACAGCGTCATCGGCACAACCGGCGAAAAGAATATTTCCGTAACCGCAAAAGACTGCACAAGTGCGGATTTTAAGGCAGAGCAGACAACGGACGAGGGCGAGAAAACCGTATACAGACATTTTTCCTTTAAGGCTGAGCCGGGAAAGGAATATACAATAGAAAAAATCGCGCAGATAACAACCTCCGAGGACGATTTTGATGTTGCGGGAGAAATAGACAAGCTTACATATTCAATGCTCAGAGCGGAGCACATCACCGCATGGGAAAGAATATGGGATATTTCCAAAATCACCATAGAGGGCGACGATGAGGCAATGTATGCGCTCAATTATTCGATATATCACCTAAACTGTATCGCGCCGCGGGAGATGAAAGGAAAGTCCATTGCGGCAAGAGGTCTTTCGGGACAGGTGTATAAGGGCGCGGTGTTCTGGGATACGGAAATGTTTATGATTGACTATTACATACACACCGAGCCGGAGATTGCAAAAACACTTTTGCAGTACAGAATAGATACAATAAACGGCGCAAGGGCAAAGGCGGCGGAATACGGGCTTAACGGCGCATACTATGCATGGGAGAGCCAGGAGGGCGGCTATGAGGGCTGCTCCGATTACAATGTAACGGACGTATTCACAAACCGTCCCATGCGCACGCATTTTAGGGACAAGCAATACCATGTTTCGGCGGCGGTTGTGTACGGAATTATGAAGTATATACGCGGTACGGGAGATTACAGCATACTGGGCGAGGGTGCAATGGAGGTTATTGTGGAGTGCGCTCAAATGTATCGTTCACTGCTGTTAAAATACGCGGACAAGCCTTATTATGAGATACATGACGTTGTAGGTCCGGACGAATACCATGAGCGCGTAAATAACAACGCCTACACAAACAGAATGGCGAAGTTCGTTTTTGACACCGCTCTTGAAATGCTTGATGAATTTGAAGCAAAATACCCCGAAAAAATAAAGGCGCTTGATGACAAGTATGGTCTTGAAGCAACAAAGGCAATGCTTAAGGACTCCGCAGAGGGCATATTTATAAGAGAGCCGGATAATAACGGAATAATAGAGCAGTTTGAGGGATATTTTAAGCTTGAGGACGTGTCTGTTGATACGGTGCGTTCAAGACTTCTCGACCCCAAGGAATACTGGGGCGGCGCATACGGCGTGGCGGCGAATACGCAGGTTATAAAGCAGGCGGATGTGGCGGCAATGCTCAGTATGTTCAAGGACGATTACAGTGCTGATATAATGAAGAAGAATTTTGACTACTACGAGCCGAGAACGGAGCATGGCTCCTCGCTTTCGGCGTGTATGTATTCGCTGCTTGCCTGCTTTACGGGCAATACCGAAACAGCGTATCCGCTGTTTATGAAGTCGGCAAAAGCCGATCTTGTAAAGGGCGGCAAGGAATGGGCAGGGCTTGTGTATATAGGCGGAACCCACCCGGCAAGCGAGGGCGGCGCATGGATAGTTGCCGTAAACGGCTTTGCCGGTATCAGCGAGCAGGACGGAAAGCTTGTGTGCAGACCGTCGCTTCCCCAAAACTGGAAGAGCATGAGCTTTAAGCTTGTCTACAGAGGTACGGTGTATAAGGTAAACATAAACGGCACAAAGGGAGAAATTTCCTATTAGACAGTAAAAGGGGTGCGGTCTGCAATTTGACCGCACCCCAAAATTTGTAAGACAAAAAAAATCGGAACAAGCAAGGCTTGTTCCGACATGGAGCTAACGAGCGGAGTCGAACCGCCGACCTCTTCATTACCAATGAAGTGCTCTGCCTACTGAGCTACGTCAGCATTTTCTGCAACTATTTAATTATACAGTATTTTTTCTGTTTTGTCAATACCTTTTTCACTATTTTTTTCTGAAATATTTTGATTTTTTTGCTCCGGGCAGGAAAAAAACAAAAAAAGTGCTTGACATATGCCCCGTAATGTGGTAGAATAATATTTGTCGGTACGGACAGGTATCGAAGTGGTCATAACGGCCCTGACTCGAAATCAGGTAGTCGCGCAAGCGGCTCGTGGGTTCGAATCCCACCCTGTCCGCCACATGAAAAATCCTACTCATTTGAGTAGGATTTTTTTGCAGCATACTTGGTATCTATTCGCTTACCGTATTGTCGCTGTATACGGTTATCTTCTGACCGGCATCGGTAAAGATGTAGTATTTTTTGTCTACCGTAAAGTACGGTCCTCCCGCAAGCTGTGCATTTGGGTGCGCGTCCTTTATAAGCGCAAATGCCGGGTCGGGCAAAAAGTCCTCCACAGCGTCCGTTTCCTCACGGGTTTTCTTTGTGGGAATATTGGTATCACAGCTTAATTTAACAGTTCTTGATGCGTCATCCCAATTAACGTCAACACCGAAGGTTTCGACAATTGCCCTTAGCGGCATATATGACGAGGTACCTATAATAATCGGCTGAATATCGGAAATCTCAACCCCGAATTTTGGCTCGCTCTCGGTTGAAGCGCCCTCGCCGGACCACACATCCATGCCCCAGGAGCCGAAGCCCTCGCTTATGCCCAGTCTGCTTATTTTTGCGATAATATCATCACGGGTAAAGGTGATTGACTGATTTTGTCCCGCCGAAGTCCTGTAATCGTCCCAGAATACGTTTATTCCGCAGGCCTCAAACACGCCCCTTACCGGCACATATGTGCGGTTTCTTATAACAATCGGCGCCGGGTCAAGATTAAGCTTCTCGCCGTTTAACTCAATGGAAACATCGTAGTTATACGCCGAGCTGTGAGCATCAAAGCCCTGCTGCGGGTTTAAAAAGCCCTCATACATCAGTATTTGGCTGTCCAAAAGCAGCTTTACCTTTATCTGTCCGTCATAGAGGTGCAGCTCCATTGTACCGAAGGCATAGTTTTGCACATCGTCATTGCTTACCGAAAATCTTGCTGTGCCGTAGGTATCATTCATTACGCCCTGATAAACCGTATAGTATATGTTTGTGGGTCTTGACGCCTTTTTGTACACGAAATGACAGTTGAAAATGGAGCTGTCTATGTAATCGAGAGTAAGCTCTCCGTAATCGTTCTCCGTTGCTCCCGATGAAAGCCATGACCCTATGAATGCGCTGTTGTTGTAGGTGTCGGCAAGCGCCGTTGCACCGAAAATCATGATTGCCGCCGCAATCGCCAAAAGAAGTTTTTTCATTGTGTACGCCCCTTTGCTTTTTTGTTTTGATTATACCACAAAGCCGCCGCAAATTCAATATCGCCGCTTTAAAAAAATTTAACAGTTTATTCCTGTTTTTTTTCGCAGTTTTTGACATTAAGTGCCTCAAAAATCTTTTTTGCACCAAAATTTACGGTGTAAATATCTCTTTGTATATTAAAGCCCTTTTCGTTTAAAACTGCCGCAAGCTCGGTTATTTTCGGTATGTCAAGCCCCATTTCCCTTAAAATTTCGGGTTGGGAAAATATTTCTCCGACACTGCCCTCGGCTCTTAACCTGCCGCTGTCTATGGCAAAAACGTAATCAGCCGTTTCGGCAACGTCCTCCATGGAATGTGAAACGAATACCACTGCCGCATCGGGATTTTGACGGTGATAATCCTTTATTACCGAAAGTATCTCGGCTCTGCCCCTTGGGTCAAGCCCTGCTGAGGGCTCGTCAAGGATTAAAGCCTTTGGTCGCATGGCGATAACTCCGGCGATTGCCGCCCGGCGTTTTTCGCCGCCCGAAAGGGAAAAGGGTGAGCGGTCAAGATATTTTTTGCAAAGCCTTACCGTATCCATTGCCATATTTACGCGTTCATTGACCTCTGCTTCGCAAAGCCCCATGTTTCTCGGTCCGAAAGCAATGTCCTTGTAAACGGTTTCCTCAAAAAGCTGTTGCTCCGGGTACTGGAACACCATGCCGACCTTGCGGCGCACCTCGTTTATATGAGTACCCTTTTGCCATATATCCTCTCCGTCCGCGAAAACCTGTCCCTCGTCCGGGCGCAGAAGTCCGTTAAAATGCCGTATTAAGGTGGACTTGCCGCTGCCGGTGTGACCGATTATTGCGCTTACGGTATTTTTTTTGATGTGCATGCTTATTCCGTCTAAAACGCGCCGCTCGCCCGGAAGCTTTTTATTGTAGGAATACACTACATTGCGCAGCTCAAGCATTGACCTCACCCCGCATTTTTAAGATAATATCCGCCGTTTCCTCTACGGTAAGCACGTCTTGGGGCATATCAAGCCCCAGCTTTTTAAGCTCTAAAGAAAGCCGCATCATCTGCGGAACGTCCAGACCGATGCCGCTTAGCTGTTTTGCGCGTGAAAATACGGTATTCGGACTGCCGTCCATGAGGATTTTTCCTTTTTCCAGAACCAGAACTCTGTCCGCTTCGGCCGCCTCGTCCATGTAATGGGTTATGAGGATTACGGAAATTCCCTCAGTCTTGCGCAGACGTTGGACGGTTTCCATAAAATCCGCTCTGCCCCTTGGGTCGAGCATGGCGGTGGCTTCGTCAAAAACTATTGTTTTCGGGCGCATGGCAAGCACCGAGGCAATGGCTGTTCGCTGCTTTTCGCCGCCCGAAAGCTCACAGACCTGCCGTTTGCGGTGCTTTTCCATGCCGACTGCCGCGAGGGCTTCGTCAACTCTTAGGCGTATTTCTTCCGGCTCAATGCCTAAATTTTCAGCCCCGAACGCCGCTTCGTCCTCGACTATTGCCGTAACAAGCTGATTGTCGGGATTTTGAAACACCATTCCCACATTTTTTCTTATATCAAACAGCCGTTTTTCATCGCGGGTGTTCATGCCGCAGACGGTCACATCGCCGGTGCTCGGCACAAGCAGACCGTTTAAAAGCTTTGCCAAAGTGGACTTGCCGCTGCCGTTTGAGCCGAGGAGCGCACAGAACTCGCCCTCTTTGAAGCTGAGGCTTATATCCTTTAAAACCTCATCGTCCCCGTAGGAGAAGGAAACATGATTAAGCTCAATCATTCTGCCATCTCCCGCTTATGCCGCAGGGCAGAATAAGCCCGCCCGCGCTCATGGGCAGACCTATTTCGTCCGCTTCCGCTTTGCCGCCGTATCTTTTTTTCATGGTCATGTCTAAAATATTTTTCAAAATCTGCGCACCAAGACCTGTCGTATAGGAATTTATAAGGAAGAAAAGCGGCTTGTCCGAGAGAATTTTCATACATTCCTCAATAAGGGGATAAAGCTCGTTTTCTATCTTCCACACCTCGCCGGAGGGACCTCTGCCGTAGGAGGGCGGGTCCATGATTATTGCGTCATATTGCTTTTGGCGGCGAAATTCTCGCTTTACGAATTTTATAACATCGTCAACAATGTATCTTACCGGTCTGTCGGAAAGGGAGGAGGAGATGATGTTCTCCTTTGCCCATGTAACCATGCCCTTTGAAGCGTCCACATGGCAGACCTCCGCTCCCGCCGCAAGAGCCGCCGCCGTTGCGCCGCCGGTATAGGCAAAGAGGTTAAGCACCCTTACGGGACGGTCTGCGTTTTTTATTAAATTGCCGAACCAGTCCCAGTTTACGGCCTGTTCGGGGAAAAGCCCTGTGTGCTTAAAGCCCATGGGCTTTATGTTAAAGGTCAGATCTCCGTAGCCTATCTGCCAGCGGTCGGGGATTTTTTTGTTGAAAAACTGCCATTTTCCGCCGCCGGAGGAGGAACGGTGATACCATGCGTCGCACCTGTCCCAGAGCTTTTTTTCGGATTTGACGCTCCAAACCGCCTGGGGCTCGGGACGGCGCAGAATATAGCCGCCCCAGTATTCAAGCTTTTCGCCGCCGGCAGCGTCTATGAGCCTGTAATCTGTCCATTTGTCTGCAAGATACATTTTTTGTATTCCTTTCAAAATTATTTCTGCGATTATTATACACCAAAGAACGCCCTTCGTCAACCGCCCCGCAAAAACGGACGGGCTTTTGTGCAAAATGCCGCCGAGGTGCGCTGTTGGGGCGGCGTTTTGCCGTAAGATTGAATAAATTCAAAAAAAACCTTAAAAAACCTTGACATTTGGGAGGTTTTTGTATATAATCATATAGGTTGACCGTGTAGTCGGCTGATTTGGTATGGAGCGGAGATGATAAAACATGATCACAGAAGCGGAAAAAACACGTTTACAGGTTGGTTACAAGCAGGCTGTAAGAGCATTGGGCGAGGACCGTGTTTTGAAGGTTTTTCTTGCAGATGATTGTGAAAGGAAAATCAGCGCTCCCATAGAAGAGCTTGCTTCCCAAAAGGATGTGCAGGTGTTCTATATACCCACAATGAAGGAGCTGGGCGCTATGTGCGGCATTGAGGTCGGCGCAAGCTGCGCGGTTGTCCTTCGCGGCTGAGGGTCTTCCGTAAAATTTATTTTTTAAGAAAGAGAGGTGTAATTCGGTATGCCTACATTTAACCAATTGGTTAGAACCGGTAGAAAAACATCAAAGAAAAAGTCAACTGCTCCCGCGCTTCAAAAGAGCCTGAACTCTTTGAAGAAAAAGACAACGGACAAGAGTTCTCCCCAAAAGAGAGGTGTCTGCACAGCGGTAAGAACAGCAACTCCCAAGAAGCCTAATTCGGCGCTTCGTAAGATTGCCAGAGTAAGACTTACCAACGGTTACGAGGTTACCGCCTATATCCCCGGTATAGGTCATAATCTTCAGGAACACAGCGTCGTACTCATAAGAGGCGGCAGAGTTCGTGACCTTCCGGGTACAAGATACCACATCATAAGAGGTACTCTTGATGCTCAGGGCGTAAACGGACGTTTGCAGTCACGTTCAAAGTACGGTGCAAAGAGGCCAAAGGATAAGAAATAATTTTTTTAAGTTTGGCAAACTATCACAAGTGCATATCGAATTATACAGATAATATAGATAGCGCTGACGGAATTTTGAAATAGTAAGTTCAGAGTACCTGTGATATTCATTTAAGTGCAAAACGCACACATATTATGAAGGAGGGAAGTAAAGTGCCAAGAAAAGGTTTTATAGCAAAGAGAGAAGTTTTACCTGATCCGATATACAACAGCATTGTTGTTACCAAGCTTATAAACAATATCATGCTTGACGGTAAAAAGGGTGTTGCTCAAAAAATCGTCTATGATGCATTTGACATCATAAGAGAAAAGACCGGCAAGGATCCGCTTGAGGTATTTACCGACGCAATGGACAATATCATGCCCGTGCTTGAGGTAAAGGCAAGACGTGTCGGCGGTGCGACATACCAGGTGCCTATGGAGGTTCGTCCCGAAAGACGTCAGACCTTAGGCTTAAGATGGCTTACCCGTTACTCCAGAGAGCGTAACGAAAAGACCATGAAGGAAAGACTTGCAAACGAGCTTATGGACGCTGTAAACGGTACCGGCGGTTCAGTTAAGAAGCGTGAGGATACCCACAAGATGGCAGAGGCGAACAAGGCGTTTGCTCACTACAGATGGTAAAGTATAATTACCAAGCTTTCGACTTATATTAAGATAAATACCTTTATTTGAAAGGAGGAAACTGCTATGGGTAGAGAATATTCATTACAGAATACAAGAAATATCGGTATCATGGCTCACATAGATGCCGGTAAAACAACTACAACAGAGAGAATTCTGTACTACACCGGTATCAATCACAAGATCGGTGAAACCCATGAGGGAGCCGCTACCATGGACTGGATGGCACAGGAGCAGGAGAGAGGAATAACAATCACCTCGGCTGCAACAACGTGCTTCTGGGCAACCAAGGAAGGTCCCTATAAGGGAATTAAGAACAGAATAAACATCATAGATACCCCGGGTCACGTTGACTTTACCGTTGAGGTTCAGCGTTCGCTGAAGGTTTTGGACGGTTCGGTTACGGTTATGTGTGCTAAGGGCGGCGTTGAGCCTCAGTCAGAAACTGTATGGCGTCAGGCTGACGAGTACAGCGTACCGAGAATGATTTATGTCAACAAAATGGACATCATGGGCGCAGACTTTTACAAGGTTGTGGACATGGTTGCCGACAGACTTCACGCAAACGGAGTGCCCATTCAGCTGCCTATCGGCGCTGAGGATACCTTTAAGGGTATAATAGACCTTATGACCATGAAGGCTGAGGTTTATTACGATGATTTGGGCAATGACGTAAGAATCGAGGACATTCCCGAGGATATGCTTGACCAGGCTGAGGAATACCGTCAGAACATGGTTGAGAAAATCTGCGAAACGGACGAGGAGCTTTTGGAGAAATTCTTAAGCGACGAGGAAATTTCGGTGGACGAGCTTAAGAAGGCTTTAAGAAAGGCTACAATAAACAACGAGATAGTTCCCATGCTTTGCGGAACATCCTACAGAAACAAGGGCGTTCAGATGCTTCTTGACGCAGTTATCGAGTATATGCCGGCTCCTACGGATATTGCCGACATTAAGGGTGTAAACCCCGATACCGGCGAGGAGGATTCAAGACCCTCATCGGATGACGCACCTTTTGCGGCGCTTGCATTTAAGATTGCAACAGACCCGTTCGTTGGTAAGCTGTGCTTCTTCAGAGTTTATTCGGGTACCGTTGAGGCGGGCTCATATGTATTAAACTCCTGCAAGGGTCACAAGGAGAGAATGGGCAGACTGCTTCAGATGCATGCAAACGACAGAAAGGATATAAGCATTTGCTACTCGGGAGATATTGCCGCAGCGGTTGGTCTTAAGAACACAACCACAGGTGAGACCCTCTGTGACGAAAAGCACCCCATTGTGCTTGAGTCAATGGACTTCCCCGAGCCGGTTATCCGTGTTGCAATAGAGCCTAAGACCAAGGCGGGTCAGGAAAAGATGGGTATTGCCCTGTCAAAGCTTGCCGAGGAGGACCCGACATTTAAGACCTATACCGATGAAGAAACCGGTCAGACGATTATCGCAGGTATGGGTGAGCTTCACCTTGAGATTATCGTTGACAGACTGCTTCGTGAGTTTAAGGTAGAGGCAAACGTGGGTCAGCCGCAGGTTTCGTACAGAGAGGCTATAAGAAAGCCTGTTAATATAGAACACAAGTATGCACGTCAGTCCGGAGGTAAGGGTCAGTACGGTCATGTACTGTTAAAGCTTGAGCCTTTGGAGGAAGGCGGCGGCTACGAATTTGTAAATGCCGTTGTCGGCGGAGCAATTCCCAAGGAATATATTCCGGCGGTTGACGCAGGTATCCAGGGTGCTATGCAGTCCGGT
Source organism: Clostridiales bacterium (assembly GCA_029226975.1). Taxonomy (GTDB): domain Bacteria; phylum Bacillota; class Clostridia; order UBA1381; family UBA1381; genus Ornithomonoglobus_A. Next base: position 105,264 of record JAQXZB010000036.1, read on the forward strand.
GTTCTTGCAGGCTACAACGTAGTTGACGTTAAGGCGACTCTCTATGACGGTTCTTATCACGAGGTTGACTCTTCGGAAATGGCATTCAAGATTGCCGCTTCAATGGCATTCAAGGAAGGTATGAAGAAGGCAGACCCGGTTATCAAGGAGCCTATCATGCTTGTAAACGTTATCGTTCCGGACGAGTATCTCGGCTTTGTTATAGGTGACCTCAGCTCAAGAAGAGGTCTTGTAAAGAGCCAGGAGGTAAGAAACGGCGGAGTTACACAGGTAACTGCGGACGTACCTCTGTCGGAGATGTTCGGTTACGCTACAGACCTGAGATCGGGTACACAGGGAAGAGGTCAGTATACAATGGAGCCGTCCCACTACAGCGAGGTTCCCAGATCGATTCAGGAAAAGATTATGAGCGAGAGAAAGAGCAATTAAGCATTTTTTATCCCAAATACGCTGTTTTTGCGGTGTTTGGGTATAAAAATTGTAAAAAGTTTATAAATATGCGAAAAAAGACTTGATTTTTTCGCAAAAATTTAGTACAATAGTATCTATTGAAAATGATATATTTTTAAGGAGGAAATTAAAATGGCAAAAGCTAAATTCGAAAGAAATAAGCCGCACGTTAACATTGGTACAATAGGCCACGTTGACCACGGCAAGACAACCCTTACAGCTGCTATCACAAAGGTATTGGCTATGAAGGGTCAGGCTCAGTACGAGGCTTACGATATGATCGATAAGGCTCCTGAGGAGAGAGAAAGAGGTATCACAATTTCAACAGCTCACGTTGAGTACGAGACAGACGCACGTCACTATGCTCACGTTGACTGCCCGGGACACGCAGACTACGTTAAGAACATGATCACAGGTGCTGCTCAGATGGACGGCGCTATCCTGGTTGTATCGGCTGCTGACGGTCCTATGCCCCAGACAAGAGAGCACATCCTTCTGTCACGTCAGGTTGGCGTTCCTTACATTGTTGTATTCATGAACAAGGCTGACCAGGTTGACGATGAGGAGCTTATGGAGCTTGTTGAGATGGAAATCAGAGACCTTCTTACAGAGTACGAGTTCCCCGGTGATGATATTCCCATCGTTTCGGGTTCGGCTCTTCAGGTTCTTGAGTCAACATCAACAGACATCAACGCACCTGAGTACAAGTGCATCTTAGACCTTATGGACGCTGTAGACAGCTATATTCCGACTCCGGACAGAAAAGCTGATCTTCCGTTCCTTATGCCTATCGAGGACATCTTCTCAATCACAGGCCGTGGTACAGTTGCTACAGGTAGAGTTGAGAGAGGTCAGTTAAAGCTTAACGACGAAGTTGAAATCGTTGGTCTTACAGACGAGAGAAGAAAGGTCGTTGTTACAGGTATCGAGATGTTCAGAAAGCTTCTTGACTACGCTGAGGCAGGCGACAACATCGGTGCTCTTTTAAGAGGTGTTCAGAGAACTGAGATCCAGAGAGGTCAGGTTCTTGCACAGCCCGGTACAATCAACCCCCACACCAAGTTTAAGGGTGAGGTTTATGTACTGACAAAGGACGAGGGCGGCCGTCACACACCGTTCTTCAACAACTACAGACCTCAGTTCTATTTCAGAACAACAGACGTTACAGGCGTTATCACACTGCCTGAGGGTACAGAAATGTGCATGCCCGGCGATAACGTAAAGATGGAAGTTGAGCTTATCACTCCGATCGCTATCGAGAAGGGTCTTAGATTCGCTATCCGTGAAGGCGGCAGAACCGTTGGTTCAGGCGTTGTTTCGGAAATCGAAGGCTAATTTTAACAATAATTACGGCGAACGCAGGCGCGTTCGCCGTTTTTATGCACAAAAAAAGAAAAATTCGGTATAATTTTTAGCCGGACGGAAAAAATATACAGCAAAAGCATATGCGTTTTGCACAAAATTTATGCTAAAATTTCTGTAACTTTGTAGAAAATAAAAATGAATTATTTTAGCAAAAAAGCTTGCAAAAACCGCATAAATGCTGTATAATAAGACTTGTTGTGACACTTGACAAACGATGAAGCGGGAGGTTGCGGCATAAGCCGGTTTTTCCGTGGAGAATGTCCGATTCAAGAAACCGGGCGGCAGTCACGCTACACTAATCTTATATCCTTGCGCCTTAACCTGTGTAAAGGCTCAAAGTACGTCTTGATGCGGACGGCGGATATTGGGGTAATGCGGCGAAAATTGACTAATTTATTTCATGGTGTCCTTTGAAACATCAAAGGTGATGAAATTGCAGCCCAAGTCTATACCGATTTGGGTTTTTATTTGAGGGTGGTGCGAAACACCCGGCAGTGTGTGCAATTTTCAAAGAGCTGTCGTGCAGATTACAACGTAAATTAAACATTTAAGGAGGGAAAAACATGGCAGCAGGAAAAATCAGAATCAAGCTTAAGGCTTATGACCACGTTATTTTGGATCAGTCGGCTGAGAAGATTGTCGAGATAGCAAAGAGAACGGGCGCTAAGGTTTCAGGTCCCATTCCTCTTCCCACAGACAAGGAAATCATCACGATCCTAAGAGCGGTTCATAAGTACAAGGATTCGAGAGAGCAGTTCGAAAGAAGAACTCACAAGAGATTGATCGATATTGTGGTTCCGGGTGCAAAAACTATGGAAGCGCTTGTAAAGATTGATCTTCCCGCAGGTGTTGAGATTGACGTTATTCAAAAATAACACCGCGAAAAAAAGTGCAGTAGCCCAAGGGCTATGATGCAGGTCAAGTTTCCTTATATAATGGAAACCAATAACTGATAATAAGGAGGAAAAATCATGGAAAAAGCAATTTTGGGTACAAAGATCGGTATGACTCAGATCTTTGCCGAAAACGGCAACGTAATTCCGGTAACGGTTGTTCTGGCAGGTCCCTGTGTGGTAACTCAGAAGAAAACCGTTGAAACGGACGGTTACGAGGCTGTTCAGGTGGGTTTTGGCGAGGTTAAGGAAAAGCACCTCAACAAGCCTCAGAAGGGTCATTTTGCAAAGGCAAACACTGCAAACAAAAAGTATGTCAGAGAATTCAGACTTGCAGACTGTTCATCACTCAATGTGGGCGATGAGATTAAGGCTGACATCTTCGCAGCCGGAGAAAAGGTTGACGTGAGCGGTATTTCAAAGGGTAAAGGCTTTGCCGGCCCGATGAAGCACGGTCTTCACAGAGGTCCTATGACTCACGGTTCAAAATCAAAGAGAGTATCAGGTTCGATGGGTATGTGTTCAAACCCCGGACGTGTGTTAAAGGGTAAGGTACTTCCCGGACACATGGGTGTCGAAAAGGTTACAATCCAGAATCTCGAAGTTGTTAAGGTTGACGCAGAGCAGAACCTAATCCTTGTAAAGGGTGCAATACCCGGCGCAAAGGGCGGTCTGGTTACAGTGAGAAACAGCGTAAAGGCATAATCGAGGTATTTGGAAAGGAGGAAATACAATGGCTACAGTTGCTTTATATAACATGGAAGGCGCAAAGACCGGCTCGATGGAAGTCAGCGACGCAATCTTTGCTGCTGAAGTGAATAAAACGGTGCTGCACCAGGTAGTTGTAAACTATCTTGCAAACCAAAGACAGGGCACACAGAGCACAAAGACGCGTACAGAGGTTCGCGGCGGCGGTATCAAGCCCTGGCGCCAGAAGGGTACGGGCCGTGCAAGACAGGGAAGCATCCGCGCTCCTCAGTGGACAGGCGGCGGAGTTGCTTTGGGTCCCAAGCCCAGAAGCTACAGATACAGCCTTAACAGAAAGGTAAAGAGAATTGCCTTGAAGTCGGCTCTGTCAGCTAAGTATGCGGATTATCAGGTTTATGTAATCGAGGATTTAAAGCTCGACGAGATAAAGACCGCAAAAATCGTAAAGTTATTAAAGGGTCTTGAAGTAAGCAAGGCGCTTATCGTTACTGCTGAGGCGGACGAGAACGTTTACAAGTCAGCAAGAAACATAAAGGGTGTTACTCCGACTCACGTTGGTACGCTTAACACATACGATATCTTAAAGCATGACGCGTTCGTTATTTCAAAGGACGCCGTTTCAAAGATTGAGGAGGTGCTTGCATAATGAATTCATACGATATTCTGAGAAGACCGGTTATCACCGAAAGAAGTATGGAAGCCGTTTATGACAAAGAGGGTAACGAAATTAAAAAGTATACCTTCGAGGTGCCTCAGTCGGTAAACAAGGTAGAGGTTAAGAAGGCTGTCGAGGAGGTATTCGGTGTAACCGTTGCAAAGGTAAACACAATGAATGTCACCGGTAAGGTTAAGAGAATGGGCCGCAATGAGGGCAGACGTCCTTCATGGAAAAAGGCTATCGTAACTCTTGCTCCGGGCAGCAAGACTATTGAATTCTTCGAGGTTTAATTCCGAAGATTGTGAGATTTTGAAGATAAGGAGAGTAAAGGATAATGGCTATCAGAAAGTATAATCCTACTTCGCCTGCCAGAAGATTTATGACTGTTTCCGATTTCTCGGAGATAACAAAATCTACCCCGGAGCGTTCACTTCTTGCAAAGAAGAGCAAGAATGCCGGAAGAAACTCCTACGGTAGAATAACAGTTCGTCACAGAGGCGGCGGCAACAGAAGAAAGTACAGGATCATAGATTTCAAGAGAAACAAGGACGGAATGCCGGCAACAGTTATCGGCATTGAGTACGATCCGAACAGATCGGCAAATATCGCTCTTATTCAGTATGAGGACGGAACAAAGTCATACATCATCGCTCCCATCGGCTTGACCGACGGCGACGTTGTTGTATCGGGCGAGGGCGCGGACATCAAGCCGGGCAACGCACTGTTCATAAAGGATATTCCCGTAGGTACTCTTATTCATAACGTTGAATTGTATCCGGGCAAGGGCGCTCAGCTTGTAAGAAGCGCAGGTACTTATGCGCAGCTTATGGCTAAGGAGGGTGATTACGCTCAGGTAAGACTTCCCTCGGGCGAGGTTAGAATGGTAAGACTTAACTGCAAGGCAACAATCGGTACTGTAGGCAATCAGCAGCATGAGAACATTTCAATCGGTAAGGCCGGAAGAAAGCGTCACATGGGCTGGAGACCGACTGTAAGAGGTGTTGTTATGAACCCGAATGACCACCCCCACGGCGGTGGTGAGGGTAAGTCGCCTATCGGAAGACCGGCACCGGTTACTCCGTGGGGCAAGCCCGCTCTTGGTCTTAAGACAAGAAAGCATAAGAACAGAACAGACAAGTTCATCGTTAAGAGAAGAAACGCTAAATAATTAGATTGTTCGGAAGGAGGAACACCTAATGGGTAGATCACTTAAAAAGGGACCTTTCGTTGAGGAGCGTTTAATGAGCAGAATTGAGGCTATGAACGCGGCTAACGAAAAGAAGGTAGTAAAGACTTGGTCGAGAGCTTCCACAATATTCCCTGAGATGGTAGGTCATACAATTGCCGTACATGACGGCAGAAAGCACGTTCCGGTTTTCATCAGTGAGGACATGGTAGGTCACAGACTCGGAGAGTTCGCTCCGACAAGAACCTACAAGGGACACGCAGGAGCAAAGACAAGCAGATAATCCTGCATAATTAAGAAATACAGAACTTACAAAGATATAATAATATATCGGAAGGAGGATTTTCGACATGGAAGCACGCGCTATATTGAAATATGCTCGTATCTCGCCCCGTAAGGTAAAGATTGTGCTTGACCTGATAAGAAATAAGCCCGCAAATGTTGCAATGGCTATTTTGGACAACACACCCAAATCGGCAAGCGAGTATTTAAAGAAGCTTCTTGCGTCAGCTATTGCAAACGCAGAAAACAACAATGGTATGGATAAGAACAAGTTATATGTTGCACAATGTTTTGCAACACCGGGTCCTACTTTAAAGAGAATTCAGCCTCATGCACAGGGCAGAGCTTTTAAAATCTTAAAGAGAACCAGCCATATCACTTTAGTAGTAAAGGAAATGGAAGACTAATAAGAAAAGGAGGTTAACTAATGGGACAGAAAGTTAATCCGCACGGACTCAGAGTCGGAGTTATAAAGGATTGGGACTCTAAATGGTTTGCCGGTAAAAAAGAATTCGGAGACCTTCTGGTTGAAGATTACAACATAAGAAAATTTGTTAAGAAGGCTTGCTTTGACGCAGGTATCGCAAAAATCGCTATCGAAAGAAAGCAGAACAAGGTGATTATCACAATCCACGCTGCAAAGCCCGGTATTATAATCGGAAGAGGCGGCGCAGAGATAGAAAAGCTCAAGGGTCAGATTGAAAAGCTTACCTCGGCTGCTGTTAATGTAAACATCATCGAGGTTAAGAGCCCGGATACAAACGCACAGCTTGTTGCTGAAAATATCGCGGCTCAGCTTGAGAGAAGAATTTCCTTCAGACGTGCTATGAAGCAGGTTATGGGCAGAGCTATGCGTCTTGGCGCAAAGGGTATCAAGACCGCCGTTGCCGGCCGTGTGGGCGGTGCGGAAATCGCAAGAACAGAGCAGTATCACGAGGGTACAATTCCTCTTCAGACCTTAAGAGCGGATATCGATTACGGATTTGCTGAGGCAAAGACAACATACGGTATTCTGGGCGTAAAGGTATGGATTTACAAGGGCGAAATCCTTAATGTCGCAGAAAGCAGACAGAAGGAAGCAGCTGCAAACGCTCCCTCAAAGAAGGACAGAAGACCGAGAAGATCGAGAGGAGGCAAACAGTAATGTTATTACCTAAGAGAGTTAAATACAGACGTGTAATGCGCGGCAGAATGAAGGGTAAGGCAACACGCGGCAACGTTGTATCAAACGGCGAGTATGGCTTACAGGCTCTTGAGCCGGCTTGGATAACCTCAAGACAGATTGAGGCTGCCCGTATCGCGATGACCAGATACACAAAGCGTGGCGGTCAGGTTTGGATAAAGATTTTCCCGGATAAGCCGGTAACAAGAAAGCCTGCTGAAACCCGAATGGGTTCAGGTAAGGGTTCACCCGAGTACTGGGTAGCAGTAGTAAAGCCCGGACGTGTACTCTTTGAGATGGCGGGCGTTTCGGAGGAAGTGGCAAGAGAGGCTATGCGTCTTGCTATGCACAAGCTGCCGATTAAGTGTAAGTTTGTAAAGCGTGAAGCGAAGGATGGTGAATAAGAATGAAAGTAAATGAGCTTAGAGAACTGTCAACAGCGGAATTAGAGGAGAAGCTGGCTGCTTACAAGCAGGAGCTGTTCAACCTGAGATTTCAAAACGCTATTAACCAACTGGATAACCCTAAAAGAATCAGTGATGTTAAAAAGACTATCGCTCGTATTTTGACCATCATTCATGAGAGAGAATTACAGGGTTCAGCAATTTAAATTAGTAGCTCAGATATTTGTCTGAAAGGAGGACTTTTCAGTGGAAGAAAGAAACAGCCGTAAGGTTAAAATCGGTAAGGTTGTCAGCAATAAGATGGATAAGACTATCGTAGTTGCTATCGAAGAAAACAAAAAGCACCCGCTCTACGGTAAAATCGTAAAGCGCACCTATAAGCTGAAGGCTCACGATGAGGAGAACACCTGCTCAATCGGAGATAAGGTTAAGGTAATGGAAACAAGACCTCTGTCAAAGGATAAGAGATGGAGACTGGTTGAAATAGTAGAAAAGGTTAAATAAGTTAGCCCGGAAGGAGGAAGTTTAAATGATTCAACAGCAGACACTTTTAAAGGTAGCCGACAACACCGGCGCTAAAGAAGTTATGTGTATCCGAGTAATGGGCGGTTCCAAGAAAAGATATGCAGCCGTAGGCGACGAGATCATTTGCAGCGTTAAAAAGGCAACACCGGGCGGCGTTGTTAAGAAGGGTGACGTTGTAAAGGCTGTTGTAGTAAGAACAGTCAAGGAATCAAAGCGTGCCGACGGATCATATATCAGATTTGATGAAAATGCAGCAGTAATCGTAAGAGATGACAAGAACCCCAGAGGAACTCGTATCTTTGGCCCTGTTGCAAGAGAGTTAAGAGATAAAGAGTACATGAAGATTCTATCATTGGCTCCGGAAGTTCTTTAATTAAAGGAGGATACGAATACAATGAAAATGCATGTAAAGCGCGGCGACCTTGTAAAAGTAATCGCCGGAAAAGATAAGGGCAAGGAAGGCAAGGTTATAACCGCCATGCCCGAAGCGGGCAAGGTTGTTGTCGAGGGTGTTGCGATCGTTTCAAAGCACCAGAAGGCAAGATACCAGGGTCAGGAAAGCGGCATCATAAAGATGGAAGCTCCTATCGACGCTTCAAACGTTTTAAGAGTTTGCCCCAAGTGCAACAAGGCTGCAAGAACAGGCATAAGAGTGCTTGAGGACGGCTCGAAGGTAAGATACTGTAAAAAGTGCAACGAAACGTTCAACGATTAATTTCGAGAGGAGGTAAATTCTAACAATGAGTAGAATGCAAGATAAATATAATAATGAAGTTGCTCCGGCTCTTATGGAGAAATTCGGTTATAAATCAACCATGCAGATACCAAAGCTTGAAAAAATCGTAATCAACATCGGTATGGGCGAAGCAAAGGACAACCCCAAGGCAATTGAGGCTGCGTGCGGTGATTTGGCTGCAATAACAGGTCAGAAGCCGATTATCACAAAGGCGAAAAAGTCGGTTGCAAACTTCAAATTAAGAGAAGGAATGAACATCGGCTGCAAGGTAACCTTAAGAGCAGACAGGATGTATGAGTTCCTGGACAGATTATTCAATGTGGCACTGCCCCGTGTGCGTGACTTCAGAGGTATAAACCCCAACGCTTTCGACGGCAGAGGCAACTACTCGCTGGGTCTTAACGAGCAGCTGATCTTCCCGGAAATCGACTATGATAAGATTGATAAAATCAGAGGTATGGACATAAGCTTTGTTACCACCGCAAAGACGGACGAGGAAGCAAGAGAGCTGTTAAAGCTTATGGGCGCACCGTTTAGGTCATAAGGAGGAAACAAAATCATGGCAAGAAAAGCAATGGTTCTAAAACAGCAAAAAAAGCCTAAGTATTCAACACAGGCTTACACCAGATGTAAAATCTGCGGAAGACCTCACGCATATCTGAGAAAGTTCGGCATCTGCCGTATCTGCTTCAGAGAATTGGCTTACAAGGGTCAAATTCCGGGTGTTAAGAAGGCAAGCTGGTAAACCGACATTCAGTAAGATATATCGAAATTTGTATAAATTTCGGAAGGAGGTAAAACAATGCAAATAACTGATCCAATCGCAGACTTACTAACAAGAATCAGAAACGCAAGCACTTCAAAGCATGATACTGTTGATGTTCCGGCATCAAACATGAAGAAGGCAATCGTTGAGATTTTAGCAAATGAAGGCTATATAAAGGGCTATCAGGTTATCGAAGACGGTAAGCAGGGCGTTATCAGAATAACATTAAAGTACGGCCAGAACAACGAAAAGGTTATAAACGGCTTAAAAAGAGTTTCAAAGCCGGGTCTTAGATTTTATGCCGGAGCAGACGAGCTGCCGAGAGTATTAAAGGGTCTCGGAATAGCAATCATATCTACTTCAAAGGGCATCATGACCGACAAGGAAGCAAGAAAGGAACACATAGGCGGAGAGGTTCTTGCTTTTGTATGGTAAGATAAAAAAACTGAAAACCTGCCATGTGGCAGAGAGAATTTAAGTTAAGGAGGAAGAAATCCTATGTCAAGAATAGGCAGATTACCCATCACTGTTCCCGCAGGCGTGGATGTAACAATCAGTGATACCAACGAAATCACTGTTAAGGGCAAAAACGGTACTTTGACAAGACAGCTTCACCACGATATGATCGTTAAATACGAGGGCGGAGTTATCACTGTTGAAAGACCTACGGAAAACAAGCTGCACAAATCACTGCACGGTCTTACAAGAACTCTTGTAAACAACATGGTGATCGGTGTAACGGATGGTTTTACAAAGGAGCTTGAAATCAACGGCGTTGGTTACAGAGCTGCGCTTCAGGGCAAGAAGTTAAACCTTTCATTAGGTTATTCTCACCCTGTAGAGTTCACTCCCGAAGAAGGTATTACTTTGGAGGTGCCTGCACCTAACAAAATCATTGTAAAGGGCGCGAACAAGGAATTGGTCGGCGCAACCGCTGCAAAGATAAGAGAATTCAGACAGCCTGAGCCGTATAAGGGCAAGGGTATCAAGTACGTCGATGAAGTAATCAGACGTAAAGAAGGTAAAGCAGGCGGAAAGAAGAAATAATTGAAAGGAGTGTTCTTATAATGATTAAAAAGATAGATACTAAAGCTGCAAGAATCAGACGTCATGCCAGAGTTAGAAAGAACATCTCCGGCACTGCACAGAGACCTCGTCTAAACGTATTCAGAAGCGCGAAGCACATATACGCACAGGTAATCGATGACACAAAGGGCGTTACGCTTGTAAGCGCGTCAAGCATGGATAAGGGCTTTAGCGTAAGCGGCGCGAACATCGAGGGTGCAAAGGCTGTAGGCAAGGCAGTTGCCGAGAAGGCACTGGCTGCCGGCATTAAGACCGTTGTATTCGACAGAGGCGGATATGTATATCACGGCAGAGTTGCCGCTCTTGCAGAAGGTGCAAGAGAGGGCGGCTTAGAATTCTAATAGAAGGAGGACGAGTGAAGTGACTGAAAGATTTGACCCATCAGCAGTAGAATTAGAAGAAAACGTAGTAGCAATAAACCGTGTTGCCAAGACTGTTAAGGGCGGACGTACAATGAGATTCAGCGCACTGGTCGTAGTCGGTGACAGAAACGGTCATGTAGGCTGCGGACAGGGTAAGGCTGCTGAAATCCCCGACGCTATAAGAAAGGGTATCGAAAGTGCAAAGAAGAACATGATAAGTGTTCCGCTGGTAGGTACAACAATCCCCCACGAGGTAATCGGCGTTCACGGCGCGGGCAGAGTGCTGTTAAAGCCTGCCGCACAAGGTACCGGCGTTATCGCAGGCGGAGCTGCGCGTGCAGTTTTGGAGCTTGCGGGCGTTAAGGACATAAGAACGAAGTGCTTACGTTCAAACAATAAAAGAAATGTAGTTAGTGCTACTATCCAGGGCTTGGCTGACTTAAAGCAGGCTGAAGAAGTCGCAAGACTTCGCGGCAAGTCCGTAGACCAGATAAAGGGTTAAGGAGGGCACAGTAATGGCTAAATTAAAGATTACATTGACCAGAAGCACCATCGGCAGAAAAAAGGACCAGATTGCAACTGTCGAGGCTCTGGGCTTAAAGAAAATCAGATCAGTGGTTGAGCATGAGGACACACCGCAGATCAGAGGTATGGTAAACAAGGTATCCCACCTTGTATCGGTTGAAGAAATATAATTACATGACAAGGAGGTGCAGCAAATGAGATTAGACGAACTACAACCTGCAGAGGGTTCAAAGTTTGCTCCCAAGAGAGTGGGCAGAGGTATCGGTTCAGGTACCGGCAAAACCTCGGGCAAGGGTCATAAAGGTCAGAACGCTCGTTCGGGCGGCGGCGTAAGACCCGGCTTTGAAGGCGGTCAGATGCCCTTATACAGACGTTTGCCGAAGCGCGGCTTTAAGAATATATTTGCTAAACAGTACGTTGCTGTAAATGTTGAGGAACTCAATAAGCTTGAGGACGGAACAGAGGTTACGGCAGAGGTATTGAAGGATAAGGGAATTATCAGCAAGACTCTTGACGGCGTTAAGATTTTGGGCAGAGGCGAAGTCACCAAAAAGCTTAATGTCAAGGTTGCAAAGTACAGCGCATCCGCCAAGGAAAAGATTGAAAAGGCAGGCGGAAAGGCTGAGGTGATGTAATTATGCTGGACGTATTTAAGAATGCATGGAAAATTCCCGGCTTAAGACGCAGAATAATATTCACCGTTTTAATGCTTGTGATATTCAGATTCGGCGCACATATTCCGGTGCCTTATCTGAGCTCGGAGGCAATGCAGGCATTTCTGGGCGCAGGCGGAACAGACCTGTTCAGCTTGTTTGATGTATTTACGGGAGGCGCGTTCTCAAACGCCACGGTTATGGCACTGGGTGTTTCACCGTACATCAACTCATCAATTATCATACAGCTTCTGACCGTTGCCATTCCGGCGCTTGAACGTCTTGCCAAGGAAGGCGTTGAAGGCAGAAAGAAGCTTAACAAGATTACAAGATACGTTGCGGTTGTTCTGGCGTTTATACAGGGCGCAGGTCTTTATGTTACCCTGTACAACATGAACGCTACGGACGGACTTAAGGCTATTACAAATCCGGGCGTGCTTACGTTCTTTACAATAGTCCTTACGTTTACCGCCGGTACCGCATTCATTATCTGGATCGGTGAGCTTATCACCGAAAAGGGTCTCGGAAACGGTGTATCGCTGCTTATCTTTGCCGGTATCGTTTCAAGAATACCGACAGGTATTGCAACAGTATATAACACATACTTAAGCGCCGGCACAAGCCTTAAGGGTGTTATCATAGTTGCCGCAATCGCGGTAGTTGCCGTATTGGCAATCGCGTTTGTTGTATATTTCTCCGAAGCGGAGAGAAGAATCCCCGTACAGTACGCAAAGCGTGTTGTGGGAAGAAAAATGTACGGCGGACAAAGCACAAACATTCCCATAAAGGTGGCTATGGGCGGAGTTATGCCCATCATCTTCGCGTCAAGTATCATGGCGTTCCCCGCTACAATCGTAAGATTGATTTCGGGCGGTAACCTGCCCTCAAGCGGAATATGGTATTATGTTTTGGGCTGTCTGTCAGCGGGCTTTTGCTCGGCGAAGTGGACCAGCGTTGTATACGCGGTACTCTACTTCCTGCTTATAATCTTCTTCACATACTTCTATTCATCAATCCAGTTCAATCCCATTGAGCTGTCGAATAATATGAAGAAGAGCGGCGGCTTTATACCCGGTATCAGACCCGGTAAGCCGACAAGCGATTTTATAGGAAGAGTTTCATCAAGACTTAATCTTATCGGAGCCTGCTTCTTAGGCTTAATCGCAATACTGCCTGTAATTGTCGGAGCAATCTTTAACATTCCGTCATTGCAGATAGGCGGTACATCACTTCTGATTATCGAGGGTGTTGCGCTTGAAACGGTAAGACAGATTGAGTCACAGATGACAATGCGCCGTTATAAGGGCTTTTTGGAATAATTGAAAGGCGGGAATATATATGAATTTAATTCTTGTAGGACCTCCGGGAGCCGGCAAAGGCACTCAGGGCGAGATACTTTCAAAAAAGCTTGGTATAGACACGATTTCAACGGGCGTAATGCTCAGAACTGCCATAAAGGAGCAGACCGAGGTCGGCAAAATGGCACAGAGCTATATCAATGACGGCAAGCTTGTTCCTGATGAGGTAATGGTTTCAATAGTAAAGGAAAGACTTGGTCAGCCGGATTGTGAAAAGGGCTTTATCCTTGACGGATTTCCCCGCACAACCGCTCAGGCTCAGGCACTTTCCGAGTCGGGAGTTAAGATTGACAAGGTGCTTTCCCTTGAGGTTGACGATGAGATGATTGTCGGCAGACTTTCCTCAAGACGCGAGTGCTCAAAATGCGGCGCTCCCTACAACATTGTTTCCAATAAACCCCAAAAAGAGGGTATATGTGATAAATGCGGCGGTGAGCTGATACAGCGCGCCGACGATAACCCCGAAACAATTCAGAACAGACTGAATGTTTATCACGAGCAGACGGAGCCGATAAAAGCTTATTATGACAAGCTCGGACTTCTTGTAACCGCTAAAGGTGAGGAGGAGCTTTCGGCTACAACGGCAAACGTCTTTGGGGCTTTGGGACTTGAGGTGGAATAAATGATTACCATCAAGTCTGCAAAGCAGGTGGAAAAAATGCGAAAAGCCTGCGAGATAACAAAGGGTGCGCTGGAGCTTATAGAAAAGAACATCCACCCCGGAGTTACAACAAAGCAGCTTGACAAAATCGCATATGATTTCATAAAATCAAAGGGCGCGCAGCCCAATTTCCTCAACTACAACGGCTTTCCCGGCAGCATCTGCGCTTCGGTAAACGATGAGGTAGTTCATGGGATACCGAGCAAGCGGACTGTTTTAAAGGAAGGCGACATAATAAGCATCGATATGGGTACTGTCCTTGACGGCTGGCACTCCGATGCGGCAAGAACCTTTGGGGTCGGTAAGATAAGCGATGAAGCCAAACGCCTTATCGACACCACAAGGGAAAGCTTCTTTGAGGGAATAAAGCATATAAAGCATGGTGCCAAATTAGGTGACTGCAGTGCTGCTATTCAGGAATACTGCGAAAGCAGAGGCTACGGCGTTGTCCGCGACCTTGTGGGTCATGGCATAGGTCAAAGCCTTCACGAGGATCCGAGCGTTCCGAATTTCGGAACAAAGGGAAAGGGCGTTCGTCTGGCGGCAGGAATGACGCTGGCAATAGAGCCCATGATAAACGAAGGAACCTGGAAGGTTGAGATTTTAGATGATGACTGGACCGTAGTAACGGCAGACGGAAAGCTGTCGGCTCATTATGAAAACACCATCCTTGTAACAAGGGACGGCTGCGAAATATTAACGCTTTGACGGAAAGGAGTTAATATGGAGGTTTCAGTGGGTTCGGTAGTCCGTTCGATAGCAGGACGGGATAAGGGTGACGACTTTATAGTTCTCGCGCTTGACGGTGCGTATGCGTATTTAGCAAACGGAGAATTAAGAAAGGTCGATACCCCGAAGAAGAAAAAGCTCAAGCATCTTCAGCCGAGTCAAAAACGCTCGGAATTCATCATAAACCGCTTAAATACGGTGGGAAAGGTGACAAACTCGGAGGTGCGAAAGGCATTGGCGGAATTAGTGGGTACTAATTAGGAGGATATAACATTGGCTAAAGATGATGTTTTGGAACTGGAGGGCAAGGTTGTGGAAAACCTTCCCAACGCAATGTTTAAGGTAGAGCTTGAAAATGGTCACCAGGTATTGGCACATATTTCAGGCAAATTGAGAATGAACTTCATAAAAATTCTTCCCGGCGATAAGGTAAAGCTCGAAATGAGCCCCTATGACCTTAGCCGCGGCAGAATAACATGGCGTTCAAAGTAATAGGAGGTTGACGAAATGAAAGTACGTCCATCAGTAAAACCGATTTGCGAAAAATGCAAAATCATAAAGAGAAAAGGCAAGGTTATGGTAATCTGCGAAAACCCGAAGCATAAGCAAAAGCAGGGCTAATGCAGAAATGTTTATGACTTGTTCAAGTGCGGCTGCTGCAATATGATTGCAGAGCTTGGAGAGGTTAGTTAACTATAAAATTTTTTGATGATATCTTTTAATGGAGGTGTAGAAAAGTATGGCAAGAATAGCAGGTGTTGACTTACCGAGAGAAAAAAGAGTAGAGATTGGTCTTACCTATATTTATGGCATAGGTGTAAAGAGCTCACAGAAGATTCTGGCAAAGGCGGGCGTTAATCCCGACACAAGAGTTAAGGATCTGACGGATGCAGAGGTAAACAGCTTAAGAGAGGTTATTGACGCCGAGTATACGGTTGAGGGTGACCTGAGAAGACAGCTGGCTCTGGATATTAAGAGACTTATGGAGATAGGATGCTACAGAGGTATCCGTCACAGAAAGGGTCTGCCGGTAAGAGGTCAAAACACAAAGAATAATGCCAGAACCCGTAAGGGTCCTGCAAAGACTATAGCAGGTAAAAAGAAATAAAGGAGGGACTAAGCTAAATGGCTAAGGTAGCAAAGAAAACTACGCGTACAAGAAGACGCGATAGAAAAAATGTTGAAAAGGGAGCAGCTCATATCCGTTCAACATTTAACAATACGATAGTTACAATTACAGATACGGCAGGAAATGCCATATCATGGGCAAGCGCAGGCGGCTTAGGCTTCCGCGGTTCAAGAAAGAGTACTCCGTTCGCAGCTCAGACAGCGGCAGAAACCGCTGCAAAGGCAGCTATGGAGCATGGCATGAAGACAGTTGAGGTTTATGTAAAGGGTCCGGGCGCCGGCAGAGAAGCCGCAATCCGTGCCTTACAGGCAACAGGTCTTGACGTTACAATGATCAAGGATGTTACTCCGATTCCTCATAATGGTTGTAGACCACCAAAGAGAAGAAGAGTCTGATTATTTGTAAAGGAGGAGAAAGACATGGCAAGAAATACTCAACCGATATTAAAGAGATGCAGAACCTTAGGTCTTGAGCCGACAGTTCTGGGTATCGACAAGAGTTCAAACAAAAACCCGAAGCAGTCAAGAAAGAAGCAGTCGGAATACGGTCTGCAGCTTAACGAGAAGCAGAAGGTTAAGTTCATTTACGGCGTACTGGAGAAGCAGTTCAGAAAGTACTATGTAATGGCTACAAAGAGACAGGGTATCACCGGTGAAATGCTGCTGCAGATACTCGAATCAAGACTGGATAACGTAGTTTACAGATTAGGCTTGGCAAATACCAGACGTGAAGCAAGACAAATTGTAAATCACGGCCATATCACGGTAAACGGCCAGAAGGTTGACATTCCGTCATACCTTGTAAAGGCAGGCGACGTAATTTCTGTAAGAGAGAAGAGCAGAAGCTCTGTAAGAATCAAGGAAATCGTTGAGGAGAATGCAAAGCGCACAATTCCTCAGTGGCTTGATATGAACAGAGATACCTTTACAGGCAAGGTTGTAAGACTTTCAAACAGAGATGATATCGACTATGACGTAGAGGAACACTTGATCGTCGAGTTTTATTCGAAATAATCACTATTTACCCTCGGTAAGTGGAAACAGAATTATAAATGTAACGACATATTATTTATATGTTCGATTTAAAAGGAGGGTTCTGAAATGATAGAAATGGAAAAGCCTAATATAGAATGTGTAGACCTTTCGGAGGACGGCCGTTACGGCAAGTTCGTTGTTTCGCCCCTTGAAAGAGGGTACGGAACAACACTCGGAAACTCACTTCGCAGAATATTACTTTCATCATTGCCGGGTGCGGCTGCCACATCTATCAAGATTGACGGCGTTCAGCATGAATTCTCAACTGTGCCGGGTGTGACAGAGGACGTCACCGAAATCATTTTGAATTTAAAGAAAGTGGCAATAAAGCTTCATGGCGACAGTCCCAAAACTGTCTACATCGATGCTAAAGGCGCAGGCGAAATTACGGCGGGCGATATAAAGCGTGATAGCGAGGTTGAGATTTTTAATCCCGACCTGCATATTGCAACCCTTAATGATGATGCAAGGCTGTACATGGAAATAACTCTGTCAAAGGGCAGAGGCTATGTAAGCGCCGATAAGAACAAGACCGGCGGTCAGTCGGTAATCGGCCTAATTCCCGTTGACTCGATATACACGCCGGTAACAAAGGTAAACTATACCGTTGACAATGTGCGTGTAGGTCAGTATACGGACAGGGAACAGCTTTCGGTAGAGGTATGGACAAACGGTACCATAAAGCCGGACGAAGCTGTCAGTCTTGCGGCAAAAATTATGAATGAATTACTTACGCTGTTCGTCGATTTGTCGGAGGAAGCTAAGAATACCGAAATCATTGTTGAAAAGGAAGAGAACAAGAAGGAAAAGGTACTCGAAATGACTATCGAGGAACTGGATTTATCCGTTCGTTCCTACAACTGCCTGAAGAGAGCGGGCATCAATACGGTGGAGGATCTTACAAACAAGTCCGAAGAGGATATGATGAAGGTAAGAAACTTAGGCAGAAAGTCGCTTGAAGAAGTCATAAACAAGTTAAACGGTTTAGGTCTTTATCTTAAGAAAGAAGAAGATTAGTAGGAGGTAACAGTATGCCGGGAACAAGAAAGTTAAATCTTCCCACAGATCAGAGAAAAGCATTGTTAAGAAATCTTGTAACAAGCTTTTTGGAGAACGGAAAGATTGAAACAACAATCACCAGAGCAAAAGAAACCCAGAGTATGGCTGAAAAGATGATTACTCTCGGAAAAACAAATACACTGCATTCCCGCCGTCAGGCATTAGCATACATCACAAAGGAGGACGTAGTAACTAAGCTGTTTAGTGAAATCGCTCCGAAGTATGCTGAAAGAAACGGCGGATACACAAGAATAATCAAGAAGGGTCCCCGCCGCGGTGACGCTGCTGAAATGGTTATCCTTGAAATGGTTGACTGATATTAAAAAAAACAGGCGCATATGCGCTTGTTTTTTTCATACAAGCTTGTAATGGGGCTTTTCCTCGCCGAAAAGTATATATCTTAACCAGTCGTCAACAATAATGCACACACCGCTTAAAATAAACCAAAGCACCGAATAAAACAGCGAAACCTGACCCATTATATTAAATCGCAGATATGAGTAGTCCCATACGTTCATGCCAAGCTTTATGTTGACAATATAGCCGGTTATAAATTCAAGCAGCGTTATCAAAAACGCACCGATAAGCATTTCGGGCAGTAAGGGAATTTCAAAGGTGAAAAATTCGTTCATAAGCCCAATCAGCAAAAAACAAAGCCCGCCCAGGAAAAACATCGTCCAGTGCGAGGAGCCACGCCACAACAGCTCGATTATTATATAAAAAATTCCGCCTAAGGAGAATAAAATAAACTGCTTCATAACAAATAACCTCCATATATTATTTATATGGAGGTTATGCACTTTTAATTCAGGTATTATTTTACCAGCTCGTCCGCTAACGCACTAAGCTGTGCGGTCGAATCGGCATTTAAGGTGGATTTGATTGAAACAACATTGTCTGCAATTGTAATGTCCTTCATCATCTCAAATTCCGCTCTCATCTTCTTTGCCGCCATGGGCGCCCAGGAGCCGTTTTCTATAAAGGCAACGGTTCTTTTTCTGTAGGTTTTTGATTTTAAATGGGAGATAAATTCCTCCATGCAGGGGAAAACTCCGCCGTCATAGGTCGCGGCGGCACATACAAGCCTGTCATAACGGAACGCGTCCTCTACCGCTTCAGCCATATCGTCGCGGGCAAGATCCGTTATTGCGGTTTTTACGCCTTTGGCGTCAAGAAGCTCTTTAAGTTTATATGCCGCCGCGGCAGTGTTGCCGTAAATGGAAGCATAGGCAATAAAAACTCCCTCGTCCTCCGGCTCGTAAGCGCTCCAGGTATTGTACTTGCCTATGTAATAGTCCAAATTCTCGCTGAGAATGGGACCATGGAGCGGGCAGATGGTCTTAATATCAAGGGCTGCGGCTTTCTTTAACAAAGCCTGTGCCTGTGCGCCGTATTTGCCCACAATGTTAAAGTAATAGCGTCTTGCTTCGCAAGCCCAGTCCTCATCGGTGTCAAGAGTACCGAATTTGCCGAAAGCGTCCGCGGAAAAGAGTACCTTTTCGGTCTGCTCATATGTAACCATAACCTCCGGCCAGTGTACCATGGGCGCCATAAAGAATTGAAGCGTATGAGCGCCGAGTGTTATTGTATCGCCCTCCTTGACGGTGACAGTCCTGTCGGTAAGGTCAATATCAAAGAATTGGGGAAGCATCGCAAAGGTTTTCGCGTTGCCTATAAGCTTAAGCTGCGGGTATTTGTCGCAAATGGTTTTGATGTTTGCGGCATGATCCGGCTCAAGATGCGAGATAACAAGATAATCGGGGCTTTTGCCGTCGAGAGCCTTTTCAAGCTTTGCAAGCCATTCATCAGTACCCCGCTTGTCCACTGTATCCATAACGGCTATCGCATCGTCCATAATGATATATGAATTATAAGAAACACCGTTGGGAACCTCATACTGTCCCTCAAACAGGTCAAGGGTTTTATCATTGGCTCCTATATATAAAATTTTTTCACAAATAAAATCCTTCATAAAAAACACGCTCCTTGTTAAATTTTGCGGACACAGCCCGCTTTAGGACTATTATAGCATATATATGATATAAATTCAAGGAAATAATAAAAAAAGAGTGAAAGAATAAGGAAAAATAGTCTTGACAAACAAAAAAGTGCATGATATAATAAATACGTTGCATTAAGAAATGCCGATGTGGCGGAATTGGCAGACGCCCGGGACTTAAAATCCCGTGGGAATTTTACTCCCGTACCGGTTCGACCCCGGTCATCGGCACCAGAAAAAACGCGCGTTTGCGCGTTTTTTCATTAACAGTAGAAACTAACGATATTTTAAAGGAGTGGTTTTTGTGAAATTAAGTAACTTAAGAAGAATATTTTGCGGATTTATTGCGGGAGCAGTGGTCGCTGCTATAGTCCCCGTAATAGCTAAAACCGTTGAGGAACAGATAACGGTGTATTACAAAGATATCAAGATTAACATTGACGGCGAACCTCTTGATACTACAGGTGCGGAACCTTTTATATATGACGGTACTACATACCTACCTGTAAGGAAAATAAGTGAAGCTGTCGGTAAAAATGTTCAATGGGACGGAACTACGAACACCGTAAGCCTTGGTTCTGCACCCGGAACAACAAATAATTTATTTGATATTATGCAGCCTCACGCATCAAACTACTGCAAAATATATTCCGGAAATGATAAGTATAATTTCCTTGGCGCCGAAAGAAAAAACTGCGCTAAATTTGATGATGTATCTCCGTATCTGACATTCAATTTTGACGGAAAATATAAAGAGTTGACCTTTGAAACGGGTATGAACAACTATGGCGGAGTTTTGGAAATATACGCGGACGATGTGCTTGTCCAGGAAGTGCAGACTCCCGGAAATCAGCCTCCGAAAAAGGTAACCGTTCCCCTTGACGGAGTTTTGCAGCTGACAATTATCCCCACAGGCAACTTTTACGTATGCTGCTGCTGGGATATGCAGTTACGGTAATTGAAAACTCTTGAGTGAAACGGCACATCCAAACAATAAGGATGTGCCGTTTTTGTTGATTTATTACATGGAAATCATACCGAGGTTTATATATGTTCCGTCAACGCTTGCGTCAAGATAGCCCTTTTTGCCGTCCTTTGCCGGATCTTTAACCGTATAGGGCTGTATCGGTGTTATTGACGTTCCGCTTACTGCGGCGTATACATTGCCTACAGTGCCGCTTACTACGCAGTTTCCGCCTCTTACCACTATTCTTTCAACGTCGCCGCCCTTTATGGTGGTATCGCCCGTTACGCAGTCCGCTATGTAAACATCGTCCGAGGTTGTGCAGTTCTCCAGAACAACTCCCTGAGCGCGGATAACAACATTGCCGGAGGGCAGGGTGTTATAAGTACCCGGCTCGTTTATATAGGTCTTTACAAGCTTGTCCATTACAACGGCAAATTCCGCTCTTGTCATGGCTTTTTGCGGGTTTACGGCCGAGGGGTTACATTCATAACCGGAGGTGTAGATTTTTATAACATGGTCCTTTGCCCATGATGAAACCGAAGCCGCATCACTGCAGCCCGCAAGAGCGTTTGCATCGGTATACTTCAGGCAGAAAATTCTCGAAAGAACCGTGTACGCCTGCTCGGTGGTAATCTGCGCGTCGGGGCTTAATTGATTGCCGTCACCCTCAAAGGCTCCCATTGCAACAGCCTTTTGCATATCCTCATATGCCCAGTGGCCGTTCATATCAGTGAACTTTGAAATGT
This sequence comes from Clostridiales bacterium, assembly GCA_029226975.1. GTDB lineage: Bacteria > Bacillota > Clostridia > UBA1381 > UBA1381 > Ornithomonoglobus_A. The sequence goes on from JAQXZB010000036.1 coordinate 126,707, forward strand.
CGGCTGTTTTTGTCGCGCCCATGGCTCTTGACAAAATCGTGCCCATCTGCGCTCTGGTAAGTGCCGCGTCCGGGGCAATTTCAGTGTCCGATACGCCGTTTAACAGACCGTTCGATACTGCGTTTGTCAGTGCTGATGCGGTTGCCGGGTCGCTTGGCATATCCGAAAACTCTGCGTGTACCGCCGATGCGGCAAACAGCGCCGAACAAATCGTCGAAGCAGCTATTATGGTTTTTAGTAATTTGTGCATTGTTCTATTCTCCTTACAATATTATACTACTTATATTTTATACCATATACTGCCTTTTGTCAAGAAGAATTTATGACAGCTTTTTACAACATTGCGGCAATTTTTCATGAATTCAAAAATTCCGCAGCTGTCATCGTTTTAGGCTTTTTTATGTCAGCTTCAAGAAAATCCTTATCGCCGGTAAGCAGAATATCTACGTCTGCGTTCATTGCTGCTCTTAAAATCGGTCTGTCCTTGACATCTCTGATAGCTTTTTCTTGTTCCAATTCATCAACAGGAGTTTCTATAAGCTTCAAAACCGTAAGTGCTATTGCAAGAAATCTGTCAAGAAGATAAATTTTTGACGGAAATTTCCTGTTGAATACTTTGCGCAGTTCATCAACATTCTGGTCACATATTACACCGCGATATGGATATGTGACTGCTTTCATATATGCAGCATACGGTGTGCCATTGCTTGAAAGAGCGGCAGAAATCAATATATTGGTATCAATTAAAACCTTTATCAATTCTCCACTTCCGTTCTTATTTCGTTTATCAGTTTATCTATATCTTCTTCTGTTTCCAAGCCTGCCTTTTCAGCTTCGCTTTTCATTCCTCTATTGAGCATCTGCATAGCATATACAGCAGAGTTCATCATAACAACCTGACCGTTTTCATATACCAGCGTAACTCTGTCGCCTGAATTGAGCTGTAAAGCTTCTCGAATATCCTTTGGCAAAGTAATCTGACCTTTGGACATTACTTTAGCGCTGTCAACAATAATCGGACTCATAAAAACAACTCCTTTAAAAAATATTGGTAGGGTATAGCCTACTTACCCTACTAATATTATATCACATTCAGTGAAAAATAGCAACACTTTAATGAATTTGAATTTCCACATTTTATGACAGCATTTTGACTGTAAATTTTTTGTCGTTTTTTGCTGTCGAAAACTTTTTATTTTTCGACAACCGTTTTTGACATTTTTTTCCATGAAACTGTGGTATTATTATATTCGTAATAATTGGAAATATGTGGAAAATCTGAAAGGGTATGAATATAAATGGCAAAAACTGTAATGCAAAAAAATACGGAATTTTTAAGAGTTCCGGGAGTAAGGGATATAATACCATGCGCTTTGATGTTTATCGGAGCGCGGGCGCAGCTTATGGGAACATTTCCGTTCGGGCTTGCGCTGTTTTGCGCCTGCTTTGACAAAAGCGCGGCGTATTTGGGAATAACCGCTCTGTATTTAGGGCTTTTATCGGCGGGCGCGGGAGCCGGGGCGGTAAAATATATGCTTGGGGCAATGATATTCTGGCTTTTTATAAAGCTGTGTTCCCGCGCGGGGAAAAATCTGTGCGCCGCGGTCTGCGGCTGTGCGCTGCTTGTTTCGGGACTGGCTATGACCTTTTACGGCACTGCTTCGATGTACGATGTGCTTTTGCTGATTGCGGAAGCGGCGGTATGTGCGGTAATGTATATCGTATTTACAAACGCGTCCGCACTGCTTTCAAGAAGCCGCCGCGCGCCGTCCCAGGAGGAGCTTGTATCTCTTGCAATAGCCGCCGCGGTCATTATAACGGGGACAAGCGGTATTTCACTCCCATACGGCATAGAGCCGGCGCATATTGCGGCGGTGCTTGCGGTGATGGCGGTTGCCAAGAACACCTCAATAAGCGCTTCGGCGGCAATGGGGCTGTGCATTGGTTTTATAACCGGTGCACAGCAGGGCAGTGCGATTGTGATGACCGGGGTATTCGGCATATGCGCCGCATTTGCAAACCTGTTAAAGGATTTCGGACGCTTCGGCGTAGCTGCCGGCTTTATCGGCGGCGGCGCTGTCGCTTTGCTTTGTCTTGCGCAAAGCGAAACACTGATGCTTAATATATGGGAGGTAGGTATTGCTTCGGCAATATTTGTACTCATTCCCGGACGGGTGCATAAAAAGCTCGGCGCGTATTTTGAGCCGGCGGTTTCGGACGATGTGAACATTGCGCGGGTAAAGGAATATCTTTCCTCGCGGCTTGAGGAATGTGCGGCGGCTTTTTCGGGGCTTAAAGAAGCCTTTGTTTCGGGTACGGAGGAGCGCGCCGACCGTTGTGACATTATGGTCGGAGAAATGTTTGACAAGGTTGCCGACCGGGTCTGCCGCAGCTGCGGGAGAGCACAGCGCTGCTGGGATATGGATTTTGACAAGACCTGCAAGGGAATGGTTTCGCTTTTGGGAGTAATCGAGTCGGAGGGAGTTTTATGCCGCGAAAATACGCCGCTGCAGTTTCATGACCGATGTGTGCGCTCCGGTGAATTTATCTCGGAATTTAATCATGTGTATGAGCTGGAAAAGGCACAGCTTCTGCGATTGGGTGACGCAAAGCGCAGCCGCGATTTGGCGGCGGTGCAGTACGGTGAAATAAGCCGCATTTTTAAGAATTTTGCAAAGGACATAGAAGAAGGCTTTGATTTTTGCACAGACGCGGAGGAGAGGATTATATCCGGCTTGGACGCGGCAGGGATAATCGTATTTGAGGTGAATGCGGCACAGAGCAAAGCGGGCAAGTATGAGATATTTTTACGGCTTGGCGCAGGTTACTCGATACCTGTGGTTGAAAAGGTTGTAAGCGGAGTAATCGGCTGTGAAGCGGCAGTTGTACGGGACAGCTCAAGGGGCGAGGTAATGCTTGTGTCAAAGCCGAGATTTTGTGTGGAAACGGGCATGGCAAAGCGTTCCGTACAAGCCCAGAGCGGCGACAGCTTCTGCACCTTCTCCGACGGCGACCATCGTTTTTGGGCGATAATCTCCGACGGCATGGGCAGCGGTGAAGCGGCAATGGAGGAAAGCGGCATGAGCGTAAGACTGCTTCGGGAATTTCTCCTTGCGGGCTTTGGCGCAAAAACCGCCATAAATATGCTCAATTCTTCGCTGTGCTTAAAGCTTGAGCGGGAAAGCTTTGCGACAATCGACTTGCTTCAGATAGATTTAATGACCGGGGTTGCGGAGTTTTACAAAATAGGCGCGGCAGGGAGCATTATATACAGAAACGGAGAAACTCAAAGCGTGTATTCCATGTCACCGCCGGCGGGAATGATTGAGGAGGTTGAAGCGGCAGGACAGCCCAAACGGGTTGAGGACGGGGATATAATACTGATGATGTCCGACGGTGTGACGGACGCGCCGCTGGTACGTACGGAATGGATAAAAAAGCGTATTAAAACCGATTGCGACAGCATGGACAAGCTTGCCGCCGGAATAATCGACACAGCCATAGAAAAGGGCGGCGGCGAAATTAAGGACGATATGAGCGTTATCGGCATAAAAATTACCGAATGTTAAAAAATATTCCAAAATATTCCACAAAAGATGCGCAGGGCTATTTACAAAACGGAGTTTTTGTGGTAAAATAAAGGTAAGCTAAAGCTATTTGGCACAGCTTGGAGAATCGCCGTATTTACGGCGTGAGTTGGTTGATTTTTTGTATTTTTTTGTCTATATGGGCATTATAATTTTAATGCACTACGCTTGATTGGGTTCGGCGCCGAATCCAATCAAGCGCATATACAGAGTCTGTCATCAAAATCCCAAACATCACATTTATTGTATTTTCCTAAAATATAAAAGAGAAAGAGGTATGCTTATGCAAGATGGAGTTGCACTGGAAAGAAAAACCAAGGAGGAATTAAAGCAGATTGCCCAGGGTCTGGGAATTGAGAAGATTTCTGCCCTCAGAAAAGATGATATTATAGCCAAAATCCGCGAAAAGAGAAAGCAAAACGAAGAGGAGCAGCAGAAAAACAACGAAGCGGCCGCGGTAAAGAAAAAGCGCGAGCGCCCGGCTGACGCAATGGAGGTATGCGGAGTTCTCGATGTGATGAATGACGGCTTCGGATTTTTGAGAATGCACAATTACAGCTCGTCAAAGGACGATATTTATGTTTCACCCACGCAGATACAGCGTTTTCATTTACAGACCGGCGATGAAATTCTCGGTGACTGCCGCCCGTCCCAGGAGCCGGATAAATATTCGCCGCTGCTGTTTGTTAAAAAAATTAACGGCGATCCTTTGGAAATTGCCCTAAAAAGACGTCCCTTTGAATATCTGACCCCGATTTATCCCAAGGAGAGATTAAACCTGGATACCGGCGCGGGCTGCAATATTTCCTCGCGTCTGATAAATATAATTTCACCGGTGGGCAAGGGACAGCGAGGTATGATTGTTGCGCCGCCTAAGGCGGGTAAAACCACGCTGCTTAAAAATATCGCAAATTCAATATCCCAAAATTACCCGGACGTGAAGCTTATCGTGCTTTTGATTGACGAACGTCCCGAGGAGGTTACGGATATAAAAGAGTCCATTGACGGTGATGTTATTTATTCGACCTTTGACCAGATGCCGGAAAATCACTGCAAGACCGCCGAAATGGTGCTTGAAAGAGCGCAAAGGCTTGTTGAACAGAAGAAGGACGTTGTAATTTTGCTCGATTCAATCACGCGTCTTGCCAGAGCGTATAATCTGACCGTTACACCTACGGGAAGAACTCTGTCGGGCGGACTTGACCCGGACGCACTGCACAAGCCCAAGAAATTTTTCGGCGCGGCAAGAAATATCCGCGAGGGCGGCAGCCTTACAATCCTTGCGACTGCTCTTGTGGAAACCGGCAGCCGTATGGACGATGTTATTTTCGAGGAATTTAAGGGTACGGGAAATATGGAGCTAAAGCTTGACAGAAGCTTACAGGAACGCAGAATATTCCCGGCAATAGATATATTAAAATCCGGAACGCGCCGCGAGGAGGATTTGCTCTCAATGCAGGAGTTAAACGCCGCCCGCAAGCTTCAGCGCGAGGTCACAAGAAGCAGTGCGGCAGAGCTTATCTCCGATTTGGGGAAAATTTCCAAGGGCGTTGCGGACGCAGAGGAATTTGTCACGAAAATAAACAGATACTATGAATAAGAAATTTACCCTTACAAGGCTTATATGCATTGTAACAGCTATATTCCTAATGGCGGGAACGCTTACCCTCGGCGCGGTAAACCTGTTCGGAACAAATTCCCTCTACAGCGCGGACGCCGCAATTCTCGGCTCGACGGTGTCGGCGATAGTGCATACTTATATAACGTGGGGCTCGTTTTTAACGGGCGCGGCGGTATTGGTAATTGTGTCGATTGTGATGTGCGCCATGCTGCAGCTTGCCGCCGGTGAGCGGACATGGAAATTCGGATTTTTTGCCTTGGCGGCGGCATTTTTGGCAAGAGCCGCGGCGGTCATGCTTTGGAAAATTGAGCCGGAGTCGGATTTTGCGCTGACATATGAGCTGTCGCGGCTGCTTGCGGCAACACCGCCGGATAGGTGGGGAACAGCGCTTGACGAGTGCGGAACTATTTATAATACCATATGGTCGGCACATATGCCCTTTATTATATACCAGTCCGCAATTGTAAGGCTTTTCGGACCGAGTGTGATTATGCTCGGCATGGTAAACGCCCTGTGGGGAACAGTGGAATGTGCGGTTGCCGCCGCATTGGCAAAGTGCCTGTTCGGCGCGGCACAGGGCGCAAATGCACTGCTGTTTATGGCATTTAACCCGGTTTGCATATTCTTTACGCCGGTTTTGTCAAATCAGCATCCGGCAGTGTGCTTTTTCCTTATGGCTGTGTATGTGCTTTGCCGCCGTCCCTTTGGCAAGCTGTGGCTTGGTGCATTGCTTGCCGGGATAATGCTTGCAATAGGTCAGCTGCTTCGCCCGGAGATGAGCGCCGCGGCGGCGGGGCTTACGGTGTATATTATATATGAAGGAATTTGTGACAAAAAGAAGCTTTACAGCCTGCTGTGCTGCGTTTTGCTGCTTATGTCGTTCTTTGTTCTGCCGGCGACTGTGGATAAGGAATTGAGCGATGAGGGAATAATACATAATTCCATGCTGGAGCAGAATATGAAATATAAAATAGCGGTAGGACTTGACAAGGAAACCGAGGGCGGCTGGTCGGCGGAAAATGAGGCTCTTTTGTACGATGAGGACAAGCTTGACGCGGTATTTAACCAACGGCTTCGGAATTTATCACCGCCGCTTCTTATAAGAAAGGTCATCTATCAGTTTGGAAGCTATGTTTATACATGGTCAATGAAAAGTGAGGAGCATCCCGTTATAACAAGCCTTGCTGTGCGCCGAGCCGCATCGGCAATGATGGGTATGCTGTGCGTGTTCGCCTGCATGACAATGGTGTTTGACAACGAAAAACGCCGAAGCATCGCGGCGCTGTTTATGACCTTGGGCGTATACATGGCAGTATACGCGCTTATCGAGGTGCAGGTGCGGTATAATTATACCGTCATACCAATCATAACCATTCTCGGCTCCGATATAATCTTGGTGAAAAGTAAAAAAAGGAAAGGATGATTAAAATGCCGCAGGAGTGTGAACATTGTAAATATAATCAGCAGGTGCTTAAGCGTATCAAAAACGAGCTGCCGGACGATGAGCTGACAAGCCGCGTAAGCGATGTGTTTAAGGTTTTCGGCGATAATACAAGAATAAGAATACTCTGGACACTGTTTGACAAGGAAATGTGCGTCTATGACATAAGCCGGGTACTGTCCATGACCCAGTCGGCAATAAGCCACCAATTAAGAACGCTGAAGCAGGCGCGGCTTGTCAAGGCAAGACGCGACGGGAAAAACACCTTTTATTCCATTGATGACGAACACGTCAAGAGAATTATCGAGCAGGTACTCATACATTTGGAGGAATAGAAAGCCGCCCTTGGGGCGGTTTTTTGTATAAAATTTTAAATAATTCATAAAACACCTTAAAAAATGTGCATTTCATCACAAAAACGTGCATTTCATCACAGCAGTATTGACAAGGTGTTTTTTTATTGTTAAGATATAAATGAATGAACACCGAAGCCAAAATAACCTATATAAAACGGGCAAAATTATTTGGTTTTGCCCGTTTCGCCCGCTTGCTTGAAAAAGCCCTCGTTCCAAAGCTGATTAAACTGTGCGCCCAGCAGGAATATATTCATGCATATGTACAGCCACAGCATAAGCAGTACAATGGCGGCAAGCGAGCCGTATACATATGAATAATTCGAGAAATATTTTACATAAATAGAGTAAATATATGAAAACATCAGCCAGCCCATTGCTGCCATCGCCGCACCGGGAAGCTGTTTTTTCAAAGAGTTTTTCTCCTGCGGCAGTATTTTGTAAAACAGCGCAAAAATAAGCGTCAAAAGCGGGAAAATGATAATCTTCCACTGGGTAACGGTTTTTGTGATTTTAACGAATATCTGCATATGTTCGGGAATAAGCGCGGCAATGGAATTGCCGAAGCCGAATACCACAATGGTAACGAACAGTGCAACGATAAATATAAGCGTATAAAGCACGGACGCGGCGCGTGAGCGGAAATAATTGGTCTGCGAATCGGGGGAGAATACCATATTAAGCCCCTGATAAAGCGCCATAATGCCCTTTGAAGCAAGCCACAGCGTAGTGATTGCGGTGGCGGATATAAGCCCGGTAGACGTAGACTTATGATAAACATCAAGCACAATCTCGGACACAAATTCATAAAGCTGAACGGGCAGATAGCTGTTTAGGGTGTTTAGCAAAAGCGTTATATCAACAGGAATAACATAGCGTACAAGCGTAATAAGCAGCATAAGAAAGGGCACAGCGGAAAACACAATAAAGAAAGAAGCCTGTGCCGCATAAAGCCCGATATTATCCGCCATAGAGCGGTCAAAAAATCTGAACACATTACGGAAAAATCGCAGTATCATAAGCAACTCCTGTAAAATTTCTATAATTATATTATACCACTAAATTTTTTTTAGTCCAGAGAAATAGAAAAAAGTTAAAATAACGTAATATAAGCACAAAATTTTTTAATAAAATTGAAAAAAAGGTCTTGACAAAGTCGGAATTTTATTGTAAAATAGATATGTTGCATAGGGGTGTAGCTCAGTTGGTAGAGCAGCGGTCTCCAAAACCGCGTGCCCAAGGTTCGAGTCCTTGTACCCCTGCCACGAAAACAGCGTAGAACATTAGGTTTTATGCTGTTTTTTTGTTTTTGTAAAGTATATCTTTTCATATCAATTTAAATCTATTTCGGCGGCAGCGTCGGCGTCAAGGGCGACGAAAATCTCTGAATTTAGCATAAATTTGAATATATATTATATCCGTGATAGCTATCAAATTATATTACGGAGGTAAAAAATGGACAAATACAAGGACAATGGGATTTGTATGGTTCCGAAACCTGTGTTACAATACTCGCAAGAGGTGATTGAGATGAGTCAGTACAATACAAATCTGTTCCATAAGGTATACAGAGAAATAAGCGAAGAGCTTGGAATTGAAGCGGCTCTTACAATACACCATATGTTCAAAGGAACGCAGGTATGCTTCCCTGTGCGGTTTTTGGATACTCAATGCGTAAAGGAGATGATTTTAAAGGAATATGACGGAACTAATGTATCGGCATTAGCAAGGAAGTATGATTATTCGGAAAAAACAGTAAGGCGGATAATCAAAGAGAGTATAAAGAAGAAATAAGGAGGAATAAAGTCAATGTCACAAAAGGAAAAAATAAAATGTCCTCATTGTGGAGGAGAGTTACAGAAAGACTGGAAACGATATCCTTGGAGTAAATGCGCTGATTGCGGGAAGTGGTCTCATATGCTGTATTTAAAAATACGTCAAAGAGTTTCTTTGCATGATAAAGATAATTACAACACAAAAATTATGAGAACAAAAAGTCGGTCGCTTGATACATTTAAACAGACAGCCAAACAGACAGCCAAACAGACAGCCATCTATAAGTTTTTTTACGAAAATAAACTGTGGCTGATACCGTCTGTAATAGCATTATGTATAATTCTAATATTTGTATCATCAGTAGTAAAAAAATCAAATTACATAAAGGATGAATTTACGCATGCTATACAAGCGCAAGCTTCAGAGAATTACAGCGAAGCATTATATCATATAGACAATATATTGAAAAAGGATACTGCCAATGAAAAGGCATTGAGTATGAAAACAGAACTGGAAGGATTAAAAAAGAAAAAAGACGTTGCTGGCAATATAAGTAAAGCCAAAATTTATAAAGATGAAGGTAAATATATTGATGCCTATAATCTGATTATATCGACACTTAATTTAGCCCCTGAGAATGAAGAAGCATTAAAACTCAAGGATGAATTACTTCCGTTATATCAGGCACAAAAACAACAGCAAAAAGCAGATGAAGAAGCAAAAAAAGCGGAAAAGCAAAAAAATGTACAAACTTTAATAAATACATATGTTTTTGATGGTGAATTAGCAGTGAAGATTTTGCAGGCTGACGAGGGATATAGCAGTGGGACATATATGTACGGTCAGCGTTCAAATGATGCAAATGGAAATTATTATCCTGTTGCACATAAAAGTTCAGATGGTGTAATATATTGGAGTTTGTATAATGTATA
>JAQXZB010000037.1 GCA_029226975.1 Clostridiales bacterium
TACAAGGACAGCCCATTCATCATCGGCATTTTTAACACTGGACGGAGTACCTATAAAGGCAACCTGTTATAATATTGACGGAAACAATTACTTTAAGCTTCGTGATATAACAGATGCATTGGATTGCCGTGTTGAGTGGGACGGCGCAAATCAGATGATTTGGGTTATTCCTGCCAGAACCGCATATGATGACCCGAATGAAATTGTAGGTTGATTTTTTGAATATATTCATCATAAAGGACAATAATTAAACGGCAATTATAATTATAGGAAAGTAAACATAAATTATCGTGTTCGTAAGGAAGGTTATGTATGAAAAATTATAAAAAGTTAATATCGGCAAAGCCGGTACTTTTGGCGGCAATAGCCTTAATTGCAATTATTGTGCCTATGAGTGCATCTGCGGCAAACGATGCAATAGTTTTATCAAGCGGTAATGCGTATGTAGGAAATGGTCCTGAGGGCATTGCGATTGCTGCATCGTATGATTAAAGCTGAGAAAGAAGAACCTGATCTCATAATGAAAAGAATAGCGTGCAATTATGTATATTGGTATAATTCAAAATATTATCGAAACGGGCATCTGTTTCAGGATAGATTTCGCAGTGAGCCGGTTGAAACAGATAAGTATTTTTTGACTGTATTAAGATACATACATCAAAATCCGATTAAGGCAAAGCCGGTCGATAATATTGCTGACAATATCATTAGAATAACTTTTAAGGCAACACCACAACAAGGGTGTGCATTGCGTAAAGGCAATTTACCATATCCCGTTTAAGGGTGTGCAGAAAATCGTAAGGGGTGTGCATTTTATCAAAATTGCAGTCCTTTGCCATGAAAACAGCCCCGAAAACGTTGGTTTTAAGCCGTTTTCGGGGTTTTTTGTACAAAATCAAACTTATTAAACCGAATTTCTTGTACCTATGCGGTTTGCTTAGTGAAAGGTTTGGTTAGTATGCGAATTGAATTTTTCGGATGTATGTGATATGATTTTATAATTGATAGATAAATCGGTATTTGATTGGGAGTATGCCATGGCAAAGAAAAATAAGAGAGGTAAAATAAGAGATAGAATTGATTATTCTAAACTTTTGTCAGATATAAATACGAAGAAAATCCCTATAAAAAAAGATGTTCCTAAAAATATAAAGAATAATTCTTGTGATGAAAATCGCAAGGATTTCTTTCGGATGATGAGCGATGAAAAGAATTTGTACTTTTATCAAAGAGCCGAAAATATTATACACGAAAAACATTGTGAGCTTTTAAAACACATCAAATTGGAAAATTTACGACCTCTTACATCGTATAAAAAAAATAAGAAACAATGTCCTGATTGTGCTTTGCGAGCCTATCTTCGCATGGGCGCGGAAGATTATAAAAAATATAAAGAGTATGATAAACTGTTTAAAAGAATGAGAGCGGATATGGGGCTGATACGAAAAATTTTCGTGGAACTAAAATTCAAAACAAGGCTTTGTGATACCGATACCATCCGAATTCAATACGGCGATGAAAATTGGAAAATCAAATCACTTGACAGCAGAACAGGACGGGTTTCGCTAAGTCATAATGATTATAGATTATACTATGACGGCACTCGTAAAAAATATGGCACATATCATATCCAAAATGAGCGCTGTCGGCGCACAACCTTTCAAAATGCCGTAAACGTTATTACAAAATATAAATCGCACAGACCATTGTCGGCTTATACCGAAAGAGAGCAGCAGGTGATAAAAATACTTAAAAATAACCCGAAGGAAACCCGGATAAATATGGCAAAAAATCTTGGCGTTTCCGTATCCACGATAAGCCGCACCGTTCAAACACTTAAAAATTCCAAAACTATAAGAAGAATTGGCGGAAAAAGATATGGGTACTGGAACATTACGATGTAAGTATAATAAATCAGAAGCATATATAAAGCAAATATCAACTGTTTTGGCGGTATAATTTCTGCATTTTGGCACAAACTACTCAAAAAGGAGCTGAATACAATGCAGATATTAAAAATAATTATCACCTCTCTGGTTTCTATTGCCGTTTTGTTTTTGTCAACAAAAATTATTGGAAATAAACAAATGTCACAGCTTAATATGTTCGATTATATTAACGGTATAACCATTGGCTCAATCGCCGCGGAGCTTGCTACCTCCCTTGAAAAGGATGTGTGGTATCCGCTTACCGCCATAATTGTTTATACCCTCGTTATATGGCTCATAAGCTTTATAAGCGCAAAAAATATCCGCGCACGCCGCTTCCTTACCGGCCGTTCGCTGTATCTTATGGAGGGCGGGAAGCTCTATGAGAAAAATTTCAGACTTGCCCATATCGATTTGAATGAGTTCCTGACCCAAAGCCGCCGAAGCGGCTATTTTACGCTTAGTAAGGTTGATACCGCTATTCTTGAACAAAACGGTCAGATTTCCTTTTTGCCCAAAGCCGAGTACGCACCGCTTACCCCCTATGATATGAATATCCCCACAAAAGAGGATAAGGCGGATATAATCGTCATAACCGACGGACATATATTAGAGGAAAATCTAAAGGAAAGCGGCTTTAATAACGCATGGCTCGAAAAACAGCTGATAAAACAAAAAATCGGCAATATACGCGATATTTTTCTCGCCGCGGTGGAGGCGGACGGAGGGCTGTGCGTGTATAAGAAGAACGGAGAGGTGCATAAAAACGATATATCCCAGTAGGCAAAAAAATATGCATGGACAAAATCAACAAATATCACTATTTTACTGTGTGCAACCTGCCAAAATTAAATATTTTTGCACAAAACCCTTGAAAAAATTTAACTGTTGTAGTAAAATTAAGATATGGAAACGAGAAACGCCAAAAAACGTGAATGGACATGTATATATATTGAAAATCATTGACTGCAAACGCGTCGCAGTCCTTGAGCTTTCACCAAGTAGAGAGGGACATTCGAAATAGCGTTTGTAAAGCTTTGGCATATTCGTTTCGATCATAGAGAGAGGGTACAAGCGCGGTTAGAGAGAGACCGAAGCTATGTATTTTCCCGGCGGCAGAGCCGGAGAATTTCGGAAAGGAGGAAACGAAAATGAGATTGGTTAAGAAGATTTTAATGTCAGCGGCTGTAGTATCAGCTGTTGCGGCTATGGCAGCTGTAAGCGCAAGTGCAGCTATGACAGCTACATATAACAACGACGGTACTATTACACTGAGCGGAATTACAACACAGGCTGCTGAAAAGACTTTGCTTGTATTAACAGAGGATACAACAGATATAAGCGAAGAAAAGGCTGCTTCTGTAACAGACGGCGGTATTATCGTACAGATTGACCAAGGTACGCATATCGTTGATGATGTGAAAGTTACTGTTGGAACATTGGAAGCAGGTAAAACCTACTATGTAAGAGTGGGTGGCGACACAACCTTTGAGCAGGATGACTTTACCGTTCCCGGTGGTACAACACCGCACAAGGTGCTTGTTGGTGATGCGGATGGTAACGGGGTGGTTCAGGCGGCAGATGCTGCTGAGATTGCTTTGTATACTGTTTCTTCACCGGCTACGGCAGTTATTGATGGTACGGATTCGTTCTATGCTGCTGCATATTGTGATGGCGATGATGCTGTAAAAGCGTCAGATGCTGCTGAGGTAGCTTTGCATTCTGTTAGTTCGCCTGCAGCAAATCCGCTTGTAAACACACTTGTTGAGGTTGGTTCAATAGGTGCAACAAATTGAGTACATTTATTATATAAAGGTAAAAAATAAAAAATTAAAGAAAGGATGACAATAATGAATAAGAAGATTATTGCAGGTGTATCCGCATTAGCATTATCGTTATCGGCTTTCTCGGGTATGGTATCGGCTGCTGAATATGGCGATTTTACTTTAGGTAATGCGATAGGAAAGAAAACACCGAATGCTACAACTAAGGCGCAGTATTTCGTAATTTCCAGTGAAGCCATGAAAGATCAGTATTCACTTTCCGGAGAGATATATTTTTCAATACCTGCCGGTACTTGCTCCGGCGGAGTTAAATCGGCTTCGGTAGGTTTATCATACTATGATGCAGACAATGATGAAACAGTGTATCCCAACCAGATGGTTGGCTTTATAGCAGATGGAGCTAGTGGTGATATTGTAGCTGGTGATGGTTACGATACATTGAAGTTCTCGTGGTATGGATCAGCTCCATATAGCAATGCAGATGGTGTGTTGGCAGAGATAGGTATAAAGCCGATTGATGCCGCAAAGGATTTAGAAATATCAATTGCCGGTGGTGTAGTAGGTACATGCACATTTGATATGATGACGAAGGAAAATCACGATATTACAGATTTAGCTAAATCTACAACATACATCGTGCCCGCAGGTACATGTACAGTTAAGGTAAAGGAAGCCGGTGGCGGCGATACAAATGTAATCCCCGATCCTGTTGCAGATGATAACAACGCAACACAGATCAATGGATCTAACGAAGCAGGTAAGTTCACATTTAAGGGTGACACAGATAATGACTACGCTGTAGGCTTTGGTAAGGCATTCAAGGTAGCAGACCTTGAAGGCAAGTCAAAGATTAGATGGGAAATCACAAATAATGCAGGTTCATGGTACAATGAAGTTGCAATTCCTGAACTTCCCGCAAGCTTTGAAGATGCTAATGTTAGAGTAGGTATCGTTATTCAGAGTGGCGTAGAAGCAGATCTTGATACAATCACAAGCGCTACGGCAGTATTACAATAAGGAGGTATTACGTTATGAAATTTTATGAAGTTCCTACAATGAATATCTCTGATTTTGAAATAGAAAACATACTTACAGATAGTGCGATAAAAAAGGCTGAAGCGGCTCTAATCGCAGCAGGTGTAACAACCGGTACAGTAGAGATTACAAATCTTACAGACTGGAATAAGATTACCGAATAATCTGATATATCAGAGATACAGGGCGGAGATTTCCTCCGCCCTGATTTTTTGGCTTGTCAACGCACCATGAGCAAATTTTTATAACCCCAAAATATTCTTGTGATGCCCCACGTCAAGCAATAAAATTATAATGCAATTGTCATATTGCCATAAAATTCGTATATCCATATTTACGCTCATTTCAAATACATTATCAAGTCCCTGTACTTTTTTTGTTCTGAGTGAAGGATAGAACGGATTTTGTATTAACAGTCTTAATTTTGCCGCAACAGCTTTTTGATCCTTAGGGGATAGTTTTTTGAGATTTTTTTCAAACACCTTTGTAAATTTTAATTTATACATTGTCTATATCTATCCCCATATCCGCAAACATATCACCTACATTTTCATAGGCTTTTTGCCTTGTCATATCATTCTCGGTTTCCTTTATCAGCTTTGCGATTTTCACAAGCTTATCTTTCGGATATACAACAACGGGACAAAGAAAAATACCGCCGTCCTTTTCCACAATATCAAACTTATCGCCCTCGGAGATACCCATTTTTTTTATAATCTCTGCCGGAATGGTAATCTGCGAACGTCCTCGTATTTCAGCCAACATAAAAATCCCTCCATATTCTGATTTTCTGAATTTCTTACATTTATATTATATACTTTTTCTCGAAAAAAATCAAGTATAAAAAAACAATCCGTAAACATTTATGAGCAAATTTTTTCAAAAGGGATTGACAAAAGCACCGATAGGGTGTATAATAGAAATAGAAAAAGGCAAGACCTTAAACGGTTATGCCCTAAAAGAACAGTTTTTTTACAATAACCGTCTTGGGCGAGGCGGCTATTGTGCTTTTATAGCGAAAACTATCAATAATATGATAACTTCCACAATTACTTTGAGTACCACTCGAAGCAATTTTTTTGCCATATGTAGCAACATGCTTATTCTTCATAAGCATTTCCCCCTTTCATAAACTCGGACGAATATCCTGTGAGTAGTATAAAAGTGGGCATAACCGCTGGTGTAAACACCGTTAAGAAATCTTACCTTTAACATCGGATTACTCCGACAATTATATTATACAACAAATATCGGTATTTTTCAAATTTTTCGTGAAATATTTTAAATAATTTTATCCAGATATTCGACTATATATGCGATTGCGTCGTTTTCGTTGGAGGGGGCTTGGCGGCTTGCCGCTGCCTTTACCTCCGGCTCGGCATTTTCTACGGCAAAGCTTAAATCCGCTTCTTTGAGCATTTCTATATCGTTTTGGCTGTCGCCTACGGCAATGAGCGTTTTACAGCCCGTAATTTTTGCTACTTTACGCGCTGATTTTCCCTTTGACACGCCGCCGGCTACTATGACTAAATACAAAGGTCCGCTTCGCACCGCATAGCCTGTGTCATATTCACGTCTGAATATAGGCTCAAATTCATCAAGCTGCTCACGCTTGTCCGCGATTATCAGATATTTTATCCATGGCTCGTCCCATACTTTATCCGGCATGGAATACACCACGTCATAGCTGCGGGTTTTAAAACGCTCGGTTTCGCGGCAGGGCTTATAGATATATACAACCTCATTACTGTATACCTCAAGTCCCAGTCCCTCGGTTTCCTCGAACACGCGCTTTATAACCGGCTTTCTTTCCGGCTCGATATTCTTTTCAAAAAGTACGGCGTTTTTCTCGAAATCATATATCATTGCGCCGTTATGGAGTACGGCGGGGGCGTTAAGATTAAGTCTGTCAAGATATGCCCTTACCGCGCTCATCATTCTTCCGGAGGCTACCGTAAAGCGCCCGCCGTTTTCGGTAAAATACTTTATTGCCGCTATGTTTTTGTCGGAAATGGTATGATTTTTCCTTAAAAGAGTTGCGTCCATATCCGAAACAAGTATATATCCGTCAAATTTCATATTATTTTATACGCTCGTCAAGCTTGGGCGAATTTTCGCGCCTGAACTCCTCAAAGCGATCCTCCTCTATTGCCGTTCTTATCATGCCCATAAGCTCGTTATAGAAATACAGATTATGTTGTACGCACAGCCGCAGAGCAAGCATTTCCTTTGCCTTGAACAAATGCCTGATATATGCTCTTGTGTGATTTTTACAGGCGGGACAGCCACATTTTTCGTCTATGGGGCGGTCGTCGGTTTCGTGGCGGCTGTTTAACATATTGAGAGTTCCCTCTCTTGTGAACACAAAGCCATGGCGCGCGTTTCTTGAGGGCATTACGCAGTCGAAAAAGTCAACGCCTCTTGCTACCGCTTCTATTATATTTGACGGGGTTCCCACGCCCATTAAATACCTGGGCTTGTCCTTGGGCATATGGGGTGTTACCGCTTCTATAATGGAATACATTTCCTCATGGCTTTCGCCTACGGCAAGACCGCCTATGGCATAGCCCGGCAGGTCAAGCTCTGCAATACGCTTCATATGCTCCACTCTAAGCTCGGGGTAAATTCCGCCTTGGTTTATTCCGAAAAGCATTTGATGCTTATTTATTGTATCGGGCAGTGAATTTAAGCGTTCCATTTCCGCCTTGCACCGCACAAGCCAGCGATAGGTGCGGTCAACGGAATTTTTCACATACTCATAGGGGGCGGGATTTTCGATACATTCATCAAACGCCATGGCAATGGTTGAGGCGAGATTGGACTGTATCTGCATACTCTCCTCGGGTCCCATGAAAATACGGTGTCCGTCAATATGCGAGCTGAAGCTGACACCCTCTTCTGTGATTTTGCGCAAAGACGCAAGGGAGAATACCTGAAATCCGCCGCTGTCCGTTAAAATCGGTCTGTCCCAATTCATAAACTTATGCAGACCGCCGAGCTGTTTTACTATTTTATCGCCGGGTCTTAAATGCAGATGGTAGGTATTTGAAAGCTCCACCTGACAGCCCAGCTCCTTTAAATCCATTGTATCGAGCGCGCCCTTTATGGCTGCTATTGTTCCCACATTCTGGAACACCGGGGTTTGTATAACACCATGCACAGTATGAAATTCGCCGCGGCGTGCGCCATGGTCTGTATGCAGTAATTTAAACATAAATTCCTCCGAAAAATCAATTTTAAGCGCTGTGCGCAAAAAAGGAGCATAAACGAACTGCTCCCGTTTTGGTTATGCGCGCGGATGCGCTTTTGCGTATACGTCCTGTATTTTACTTGTCATCAGCTTGGAATACACCTGAGTTGAGGAAATATCGGCGTGTCCCATCATCTCCTGCACACTGCCCAAATCCGCTCCGTTTTCTATCAGATGCGCCGCAAAGGAATGTCTTAAGATATGCGGAGTTATCTCCGTTTTTATTCCTGAGGTTTGCTGATAATGCTTTATCACCTTCCAGAAGCCCTGCCTTGACATTCTCGCACCGTTACAGTTTAAAAACAGTGCGTCCTCGTCCTTGTCCTTAAGCAGCTTGCACCTCGCTCTTTCAAGGTAATCAACCAGAGCCTTCACCGCCTTGTGACCGATGGGAATAATGCGCTCGCGCTTGCCGTTTGAGGTTGTTAAAAGGCTTCTTTCGATATTTACATCGCTGACATTTAGGCTTATCAGCTCCGATACCCTTATTCCCGTTGCATACAAAAGCTCAAGCATTGCCTTGTCGCGGCAGCCCTTGGCACCGCTGCATTTGGGCTGTTCCATGAGCATATTTACCTCGCGGCTTGTAAGTATCCGGGGCAGCTTCTTCTCCACATGGGGAGCTTCCAGATTAAGGGTCGGGTCAAAGGCGGCGTTTCCGTTTTTAACCATGAAAACATAATACGAGCGTATGGACGCAAGGGTGCGCGAAACTGTGGATGTGGCTCTGCCCTGCTTTTGCAGGCTTAAAAGATATGACAAAACATTGGTCTTTGTTGCCTCGCATACGTCCGTTCCTACGGTTGAAAGATATGTTATATAATGGGTTATATCCCGCTTATAGGATTCAACCGTATTTGACGCCTTATGTCCGACATTTGTCATAAAGCTTTCGTATTCGTCTATATATGCATACATTATGAGCTGTTCCTCCTGTGTGTACTTGTATGTATTTATCAAATTCATTTCAAATATTACTGCCGTATTGCAGGAATGTTTCATTTATGTCTATTATAACACATTTTTTTCATTTGTAAAGTCCAAAATTTTCCATTTTTCTTCAGCCGCCGAGGAATTTTGACGCGCTTTGCATAAATGTTGTGGTCAAATAGCCTTCTAAAAATGAAGCGGCACAAAATATAGTTATAATAAAAAAAGTAACAAAAATATAATAAAGTATAATTTTTTTTCCGGCGCGCACCGGAGAGAGGGATGCGCACAGTGACGCATACATAAGCATTGCCGGAACGGACAGCACAGAGGCGGGGAGAAAGGACAGGCTAACAAGCATTCCCCTCATGCCGTAAATGCGGTAGAGTGCCGCTGTGGTAAAGCCCATAACAAAGCCCTGTCTTGCAAGACACAAGCCGACCGCCGCCGCACCTATGCGGAAAAAGCCCGAAAGGAACATTACAAGCACAAGCACTGTATTGCTTTTTAAGGCGTTTTTAAAGGCGGCGGCGCGGTTTGCACCCTCCGAAAGCCCGTTAAAATAACTGCCCAAAAAGCCGCAAAGCTCTGTGGTATCGTCAAGGCTCATGAGATACACGCTTCCGGCGCACACTCCCGCGGACAGCAAAATCACCGCCGCAGCCGCAAAGGCGGGGCGCACGGGTATTTTTAATGATGATACTGTGTTCATTAGTCCTCCTTTTTCATGAATATACTCTGAATTTTTACCAAAAATCAATTTTATTAAACTTTACACCCGGATTTTTTTGGGGTATAATTATAATATAGAGATATTGCGGCGAGGTTTTTATACATATATATTCGACGTAAGAGGTAAATATTAAGAGGAGAGGAAGATTGTTATGAAAACATCAAAACGATTTACGGCACTTTTATGTGCGCTGGCAATGCTTATGTCGGTGTGGATTGTTCCGCAGGCGGCGGGGTCGAGGGTGACTTACATCAGCTTTGACGGCGCTTCGGACACAAATTACACCTTGACGGAGGGAGCGGTGCTTGAAGAGGGCAGAAGCGGCAATGCGCTTGTATCCACAAGTGCGGGGACTTCCTATGCCCGGATAGACGCTTCGGCGATAAACGCGATTGAAGGGGATTTCACCTTCAGCATCTGGTGCTATCCCGCAGGCGAGCAGCAATGGTCAAGGCTTTACGACATCGGAACAGGTACGGACAAATATATTTTCCTGTGTCCGGACGCGGCTTTAAATGCCGGAAAGCCGAGATTTGTCATGAAAAACGGCGGCGGTGAGCAGGTTCTCGACAGTGCGGCACCGCTTGACAAGAACAAATGGAACAGCGTTATTGTAACCAGAGAGAACGGTATAAGCAAAATTTACATAAACGGTATATTATCGGGACAGACAAGCGATATAACCATAAATCCGTCGGATTTGGGTACAACAACCTCGAATTATCTGATTAAGTCCCAATATGCCGCGGACCCGTATTTTGAGGGAATGGTCGATGATTTTGCGGTATATGATTATGCCATGGGCGAAAGCGAAATTATCGAAGCGGCCGGCGAGGCTTACAAAAGAATACAGAACGGTTATGTGAATGAATACAATTGCCATATTTTAAGCACCTCATATACGGTTGACGGCAGTGCGGCATTTTCACTAAACCCTGCATCAAGCACTTTGATTACCTCGCTTACCGAGGCGACAAACTACACTCCGTCACAGGCAGTGCTTACCGCTTCGATGTATGCCGTATCCGGTACAGGGCTTACGCTGCTTGGAGAGGCGCAGCTTTCGCTTGCCTCATTAAAGAGCGGCAGTATTACCGTAACCGCGGCGGCTTCAGGTATTCCCCAAGATACGGTATCCATTGTGACAAGAGTTCATTCCTCAACGGACAACAAGATCTATGATACGGCTTCAATCCCGATTATCGATTATGAGCTTGCAGTTCCCCAAAAGGCTCCCGCGGACTCGGATACCACAACAAACGGCGCGCATGACCCGTCGATTGTTAAGTTTGAGGGTGATGATACTTATTATGTATATTCCTCGCATCATCTTATCTTCACATCAGAGGATTTGATTAACTGGAAAAAATATGACTTTACCTCAATAGATGCAAAGGATATTTCAAAAAAGACATATGATTTCATTACGGCGAATTATTCGGGTACAACCATGAATGCTACCTACTGGGCGCCGGATGTAATTTATATGCCCTCGGACACACAGCATCCGTATTGGATGTATATTTCCGTATCCTGCGGACTGGGCGGCAGAAATTCGGCAATAAGCCTGATAAAGTCGCCGACCCCGCTGTTCTGGGCGGACAGCGACAGCACGAAAACTGCCGCTATTGAGGACTGCGGCGTTGTGTTTGCCACAAAGGAAAGCAGCAGTTACAAAACAAATGCCATTGACACAAATATTTATACGGACACAGACGGAAGCAGATACTTTATCTGGGGTTCGTTCTGGGGAGGTATTCAGGGCGCAAAGCTTACGGACGAGGGACTTGTCGAGGGCGTTGATTATACAAGTGACGCTGCGATTTTAAGCTCCTGCGCCGGCTTTGGAACTTCGTTGTTTACCCAAAGAAGCGGTACGGCAGGTCCGGAGGGTGCATGGATGCTCAATAACGGCAATTACCGTTATATGTTCACCTCCTACGGCTGGCTCGGCTCAAACTACAACACCCGTATTGCAAGAAGCGCGCTGACCTCGCCGTTTTCGGAGGCAATCGGCTCGGATTCGGATACCTCGCTTACGGACGCAAACGGTATAAGCGTGGGAGGGCAGTATACTTCCGGCTCGGTTACCACAACCTCCGGCCACAAGCTTATCGGCTCGTACCGTTTGGGTGAGGGAAAATCAAGCACGATTGAGGGCGATGACAGCGATTACTATGTTTCCTACACGCCCGGTGACGCGCATATCTATTACGGTCCCGGCCACAACAGCGCGATAGTTACCGACAGCGGCGAAAGTTTTTATGTATCGCATATAAGAAAGGATTATATAGAGGGTGCGGCTGTTTTGCAGGTTAGGAAAATGCTCTATACCGCCGACGGCTGGCCGGTGGTTTCCCCGATAGGCTATTCGGGCGAAAAGGAGCAGAAGCTGCCCCGCGAGCTTATCTGCGGAACCTATGACCTTGCTTCTGTGGGACAGACAAAAATGAACGGCTCGTCAATTAAGGCGCGAAACTTCGACCTGCCGGTGCTTTCTTCAAAAATTACATTAAATGAGGACGGTACTCTGAGTGACGGTTTGGGAGAATGGAGCTTTGACGGTGACCACACCGTTACGATTACCTTTAAAAAGGACGGTGACAGCTCCAAGGACGAGTTTTATAAAAGCGGCGATGTTTTAACGATGTATGCGCTTTTGGGCTATAACAAGGACGAGGGCGATTATGAAACAGCGCTTACCGGTACAAATCAAAATCATATAACGCAGTTTGCGACAAGGTCCTTAAACACCGAGGTTTACACAGACCCGGTAACGGTTTCTTCACCGGAAATTACCGTAGAGAAGTCCTCAGGCTCAAATCCCGTTTTAGGCTTTGACGCAAGCGGAAACCGCGTATACGGCGGCGACCCTGCCGCAACGGTTATAGGCGATACGGTTTATCTGTATGTGGGACACGATACGGCTTCGGGAGAAGCGTATGTAATGCCAAACTGGGTGTGCTACACCTCGAAAAATATGATTGACTGGGAATACAAGGGCGTTGTAATGGAGGCGTCAAGCATTTCGTGGGCTTTAAATAAAACTTCGGCATGGGCAAGCCAGATGGTACCCTATAACGGCAAATATTACCTTTACTACTGCACTTGGGACAAAACCGATTCGGGTAATCAGTCAATAGGCGTTGCGGTTGCGGACAGTCCGCTGGGACCATTTGTTGACAAGGGTACACCCCTTATAAAGGGCTCGGTGACCGTTCCCGCCACAAGCAATTACAACGATATTGACCCGACCGCATGGATTGAAACGGACAAAAACGGCGTTGAGCACCGTTATCTTGCCTGGGGCAACGGCAAATATTATATGTGCGAGCTTAACGAGGATATGATAAGCGTTACCGACAAAAACGGCGACGGCACAATCGACATGGCAGATATAAAAAATCAGCGTTTCACCTATATGGGCGAGGGGAACTGGTTTACCGAGGCACCATGGCTTTACCGCAGACAGGATGAAAACGGAAATTATTACGGCCCCTATTACACCTTCTTTGCCCAGAACTGGCGCGAGGAAATGGCGTATGCGGTATCCGATGATTTAAGCAAAAACGTATGGACGTATAAGGGACAGCTTATGCCGCCGACAGCAACCTCGAACACAAACCATCCGTCGGTAATTGATTTTAACCAAAAGACCTATTTCATTTACCACAACGGCGCTTTGGAGAATGGCAGCGGATTTAGGCGTTCGGTATGCATACAGGAACTGGAATTTGACGAGGACGGAAATGTTTATCCGCTGACGGAAACCTCAACGGGGCTTGGCGGTACATCAACGTCAATTAAGACAAAGAGCCAAAAATATCTCGGTCATGCCGAATTTACCAACCCTTCGGCAGACGGCAGTTATCCCTTGTCAAAGGAAATTATTCTTGCCGATAAGGAGGACGGTTTAAATACCGCATGGGAAATAGTTCCGGGACTTTATGAGGGTACAAATGACAGCTATGTTTCAATTCAGTCCGTAAACAAGCCGGGGCTTTATATAAAGGCTGACGGTGCAAACGCGGTGCTTACGGCAAATTCGGACGGAACACAGCAGCAGGCAATGACCTTTAAGACCGTAAAGGCATTAGACGGATCTGACGGGGTTTCCTTTGAGAGCGTAAGTGAGCCGTATAAATACCTGACCGCTTCGGAGGGAGTGCTGTGTCTTAGCTATGCGACCGACAAGGATGCCTGCGTATTTACAACCGGCGCGGTTTCGCCCACGCCCGTTCCGACGCTTGCACCCGCTCCGACTCCGACCCCGGAGCCTACACTTTCGCCGAATGTAAGCAATAGCTTTGACAATGAAACGGCAAGGGAGCTTTCAAACGGTTATAAAAACCAGATTACCGTAACCGATATTGAGGGAGTTACGCTTTATATAAGCGGCAAGGACTCCGATTCATCGGCGGCAACAAGCTATTGGGCAATAGCATCCGGCGGTACTGCGGGCAATGCGCTTGTTATGCAGTCGGGCAAATATGTAAGCGCAAACAGAGGACCGAGGGTGCAGTTTAACACACCCTATATTCCCGATGGCGGCTGTACGGTGCTTACAGTAAATATCAGCCGCGGCGCAAATCAGCTTGTCAGATACAACGATGATACCCAAACGGAAACGGGAACGGATATAAGCGCATACTTCCCCGAGGGAGAATATACCGAGTTTAAGACCATAATAATAAACGATAATATGACCTATGCACGTTTAATTTATGCAGGCGGTACGCTTATCGCTTCGGATTATACGGAAAGCTTCCCGGTTATATGGGGTACGACCGTAAACAGTACAAATGCCAAGCTGTACTTTGATGATTTGAGCATTGTAACCGACGCGGAGCCGGAGCCTATGAGGGCACAGATTGCATACGCGTATGCTTCGGACAAGAGCGTTAATTTCACATTAAAAAATGCAGTGCTTTATAAAACGGTGGCAGTATATGCCGCAGAGTATGATACATCGGGAAAGCTTGTGGGTATGGCGGCAAAGGCGGTTTCAATTTCGGCAACGGAACAGGAGGTTTCGATTGATTATGAGAGGAAATCGGCGGACAACACTCTGAAGCTTTATGTATGGCAGAACATGATGGCGGCGGCGCAAAGCACTGAGGTAACTGCGTCAAGTGACCCTAAATATGCCCCGGATGTGTATTATGATTTTAACGGTGATTTGTCCGCTCTTACCTCTGTAAATTCCCTGGGAGGAGAGGAAAATGCGCCTGCTCAAATTGCAACGGAAACGGGCAAAAGCGGTAAGGATGGAGATAAGGCTTTAAGCTTTGGCGGCAGCGGCTCCGGAGGAGTAATACTCGACAAAGCACCCGAATCAAGGCAGTACACCATATCCTTTGATGTAAAGCTTAACCAGTCGACAAAGTACACGCCGTTTATACTTATGGCAGACTACTATGAGGATCAAACAACGGCAAAAATCTTAGACACTGATGCAAAATGGGTATCGATTGCTCCGCAGGGCTGGCAGGAAACGCTTACAAGCGGACCGATGATTTGGTCGCGTGACGTAGTGGGCGGAAATTCATGGAATGACCTCTACAGTGCGAACAATAACACCATGAAGCTTGGAGAATGGCAGAATATAACGGTAACTGCCAACGGCGCAAGCGGTGCGATATACGTTGACGGTGCGCTTGTTGCTTCGGGAAATATTGCAGATGTTATAGACGGCACAACAAAGCTGTTTATAGGTGTGAATTTCTGGGATACGCCCCTTAACGGCGCGGTCGATAATATAAAAATCTATAACAGAACACTTAACGATACCGAGGTTGCAATAATCGCACAGTAAAACGAACAAGCCGAGCGGGCAGTCATCATGACTGCCCGCTTAATCAATACAATTATATAAATTTTGCAATTGTTCCCTCAATTCAGATAAATCATTTTTTATAATATCCCATATAAGTATAAGATTTACACCTTCATAATCATGTACAATTCTGTTTCTCAAGCCATATAAAACGCGCCATGGAATATGGCTGTTCGCACTTGCAAAATCATCATCAATCTTATTTGCAAGCTCACCGATTTGGCTGAGATTAAAGACACAGGCATCTACAAGAATAGTATTCTCTGAAAAGCTTTCATATGTGCAGTTTTTTGTATAATCAATAATTTTATCTGTGTATTTGATGATTTTCTCCACTATAATTTTATGCTTCATATATTATAACTCCATCTCTGTTAATTTCATTATAAATCGTTGAGTTGGGGATAATATGCGTCACGTCAAAAACATCAACCTCTTTATTAAGTGCGGTGTGTATATCCTCAATCAAGCCGACAAACTTTAATCCTCTAAGACCGCTGTCAAGGAGTAAATCTATGTCGCTTTGCGGAGTTGCCAGCCCTTTGGCGTATGAGCCGAATAATGTTGCTTTCCGTATCTGATATTTATTAAATACCGGATTTAAAGCAGATTGAATATTGTTGATAGTATAAATGTTATCTGACATAGTATCCGCCTCCTTTTCTTTGATAGATATATTATATCATATATTATGGGATTTGTAAATAAAAATCATAACGTTTATGCCTTTTCGGAGCAAAAGGATTTCATAAAACCATTGCTTTAATAAATGAAGTATGATTTTAAAGTCAACTGTATACAGTTAAACTTTTTGCAGTTATTATTATAAAATAAATATATACCGCAGAAAGGATTGATTGCAATGACTGTCGGCGAAGCAACGGCAAAAAGAATTATCGGGCTGTGTGAGCAGTATAAAATAACTCCCAATAAGCTTAGCACCATATCGGGAATAACTCAATCAACAATAAACAACATTATAAATACGGGAAGTAAAAATCCTACGGTTTCAACTATAAAAAAGATATGTGACGGATTAGAAATAACTCTTGCCGAGTTTTTTGATGATGAACTTTTCGCTTCTCTTGAACAAGAGGTACGGTAAGGGAGATGATTTGAGTTTGACCTTTGTAACTTCGCATTATATAAAAATCACATTGCTTTTGCCCAATTGGCACAAGCAATGTGATTTTTTTAATCTCTGAACTCAAACAGCTTTTTTAACGGGATATTCAGCGCATCGGCTATATCTATTAAAGTGTTTAGTGTGCAGGAGGATGCCGCTGTTTCAATTCTTTGCATATAATTTCTGCTGATATTGCATTTTTCGGCTAACTGCATTTGCGTAAGTCCCTGTTCTTTTCTGTAGTGAAGAATATTAAGACCTATTGCCAACCAAGTATCAAAATATTTTCCGTTCATAATGCTAAATCACCTCGCAATATTATTATATTATATATCATAAAATTTTACGGCACACAAATAAGCAATAAATACACATAAAATAGTTGTAAAATAACAGTTATCATGTTTTAATACAGTTAAATAATATGTATATTGCCGGATATATAACATGACAAAGGCGCTTTAAAAATCATGTCTGGAACCGCAGTCAATATTATATTTTTCAAGTATCAGCACGATGTTCTCTACCACATCAAAATCCGATAATTCATAATTTTGTATAATATCTCTTATTTCCGAAAGTGCGTTGACTGCTGCCGTATCTATAAGGTTATTGGTGTCAATATAAAGTTTATTCAAACTGTTTGTGACGCACTCGGATATTCCTTTTGATAATAATTCGAGCTTAATTTCCATAAGCCACCTCCATGTGCTTGATTTTTATATGATATAACCATTATACAACGATTGTTGTGTAATGTCAATATCTATAGATGATTTAAAATATCAATAGTTGTATATATACTATAGTTATAGGAGATGATACAATGACAGATAAGCTTTATGCACAAATGGGAATTAGAATAAAAGCAATCAGGAATGAAAAAGGACTGACCCGCGAACAGCTTGCCGAAAAAGCCGATATATCAACGCAGTTTCTTGCGGATATAGAAGCCGGAAATAAAGGAATGTCCGCCGCTACGCTGTACAAGCTTAGCAAGGCTTTATGCATATCCGGCGATTATTTGTTATTCGGCAATGAAAATAACGAATGTGATATTGAGGATATAATTAAGGCAATTCCAGACAGCCAGAAGGAAAATGCAAAAAAATTACTCGCTGTCTTTGCCGAAGCTTTGGGAAATTCGTAAAAAATCAAAAACGGACATACAACAGACAATCCCTCCGGCGCATAGTATATGCTAAGGGGGTGTCTGTTTTTGGTTGGAATATTTTTCGACTGGCTTCGGACGGTGCTTATTATGGCGGGGTATGTTACCGGCTCCGCCGCGTTTCCGAAGCCTCTTGACGCCGAGGAGGAACGGGAGTATATCGCGCTCATGGGAGAGGGTGATGAGAATGCGCGCAATATCCTTATCGAACGCAATCTTCGCCTTGTGGCGCATATCGCCAAAAAATACGCCGATGAGAAAAATCTGGAGGATTTAATTTCCATAGGCACAATCGGGCTGATAAAGGGCGTAAATACCTTTAAGCCCGAAAAGAATAACCGTATTTCAAGCTATATTGCTCGCTGTATCGAGAACGAAATTTTGATGACTATGAGGTCTTCAAAACGGCTTAACAATGAGATTTCCATGGAGGAAAGCATTGGAGTTGACAAGGACGGCAACAATATGACCTTTTTGGATATACTTGTGCCGGATGAGGGGGATATTGCCGACGAAATTTCAGACCGGATAGAAGCGAAACGGCTCTATGATGCAATGGATGCGGTTTTAAGCACCGATGAGAAGAAAATCATGTGCTGGAGATACGGGCTTCATAACACAAAAAGAAAAACACAGCGCGAAATTGCCGATATACTCGGCATAAGCCGCAGTTATGTTTCAAGAATTGAAAAACGTTGCTTAAAACGGCTGTTTGATGTGTTAAATGACGGCTGAAAAAATGCCGCGCTGACGTAAAATTCCGTCATGCGCGGCATATAAACTTTCAGTTACTTTATGATTTTATCCTTTTTAAGCTCCATACACCACATACGATATGCTTCGTCCGTTAAATGCAGACCGTCCTCTTGGGTAAGAGCGGGATCGGTGAGTGTGTCCTTAAGAGGGGATTTTTGCAGACAGTCCGAAAGCTTTGCGCCCTCAAAGCCTTTAAGAGTGCCAAGCTGACGGTTTTTCTCGTCCGTTGCCGCTTTGTTGTTGTATTCGGCATAGGCACTTCCCTCGTAGGGATAATGTATCAGACATACATAAATCTGTGCGTCGGGAGCCTTTTCCTTTATAAAGCTGATAAGACGGCGGTAAACCTCGGTTGTGTCCGTATCAACATCGTTGGTACCCAGATTTATCACAGCGGTTTTTACGTTCTCGTCAATAATATCGCCGTAATACTCACTTAAGCGCGCATACATTCCGGTTGTGGTTATGCCCACTTTGGCAAGCACCCTTGCGCCGCCCAAATCCGCCGCGTCATACAGACCTACGGTTATGCTGTCACCTATAAAAACCGTATCGTAATTTTCCCCGTCCGCACTGCCGTAATCGGCAATGAAGCTTTCACCGGTGTGTCTGCCGTCCCCAACCTCAATGCTCCCCGTACAGGAGCAAAGGGAGAACAGACACAGCAGTATGGTTATAAGCCTTTTCATATCAGTCTGCCGAATTTATCAAAAGCGGCATCGATGTGTCAGGGTCGCTTATCGTAACCATGCAGGTCTTGGGATCGGCGTTGGTTGTGCCGAACGTGAACAGCGTGTAGGGCGAAAGAATACGCACATCGTACATATCTCCGTAAAGGGATACTATAACCTCATCTGCCGAAATGTTTCCGTCAGCGTCCTTTACCGGAGTTTCGTCAATTCCGCCGTAAACGTCAACGCTTGCCGAGCTTACTATGTTCTTGATTGAGGTTTTGGAGGTTACTCCGTAGCTTAAAATTATGTTCTTTGTTGTTTTAAGACCGTCTATGGTAACATCGCCGCATCTTACAATAACCGCGGCATTGCCGAAATCGGTATTGTCGGGAGTGTATGTACCCGGCTCGTCAATATACTTTGAAACAAGCTGATCCATAATCATGGCAAACTCACCTCTTGTAACATAGGCAAGAGGCTTTAAAAGTCCGTCAATGCCCGTATAACCGCCGTTGCCCACAAGTGCCTTTGCATATATCTGCGCCCAGTCGGCAAGCTCGCCCTTGTCCGAGAAGCTGTCTATGCAGTCATCTGCCGGGGTCATTACGGGAATTGTGCCCCGGTGCATACGGGGGGTGTACTGCAAAACTCTTGCCAAAACCGCGTATGCTTCCTGGAAGGTTATGTTGTTGTCGGGATTGAAATTATTGTTTTCATCACCCTCAAATGCACCCATGTATACCGCCTTTGAAACATCATCGGCGTACCATGCACCGGAGGATACATCGTTAAATACGGTATCCGAATTATGGCGTATGCTCATGGCTCTTGTGATTATGGCAGCCATTTCGGCTCTTGTAATGTTATTGTACGGCTTTATGGTGTTGTCGTCATAGCCGTTTAAAAGCTTGTTCTCCACTGCCGCTTCAAGGGCTGCGCCCATCGTGCCCGAGGGCATATCCTCAAATGCCAGTGCGCTGCCTGTGCACAGCATCGCGCCGCAAAGCGCCGCTGCCGCAATTATTTTTGTTATTTTCATATGAACATTCCTTTCGTGTTTTTTCTATATGTACATTATACACCATAATCACTGTGTTTGTCCATATGTTTTTTAAAAAATCATTTATTTTTTTGAAAATTAGGTTGAAATTTTGCGGGATTTATAGTATAATAAAAATATATGATGTAAGGAGAGATTGTATGTACAGGATTGCCGGCTTATATGTGGATATGGAGCCAAGATACCCAAAGACGATAAGACAAAGCAAGGCTTATCTGACACAGGAGAGCGCAGAGTCGAATATAAAAATTCGTCTGTCGGATGAATTTTTACTGGAGCGCCAAAGGGAAAATCCACATCTGACGATTGAGGACTGCGAATATATTTGGCTGGGGAGTGAGTTTTACGAGGTGCTTCCGGAATTTGGGGCGTTTTTGCTTCATTCCTCGGCGGTTGTGTATGAAAATGAGGGCTTTTTGTTCAGCGCACCCTGCGGAACGGGAAAGTCCACTCATACGCAGATATGGTTAAAACGCTTTGAGGGCGCATATATATTAAATGACGATAAGCCTGCAATACGGCTTGTGAATGATGAATTTTATGTATACGGAACCCCGTTTTCGGGCAAAACCGACCTTAATGTTAACGCCGAGGTGCCTTTAAAGGGCATATGCGTACTTAATCGGGGTGAGAAAAATCGTATTGAGAGAGTAAAGCCTGAGGAGGCGCTGTTTGCTATTCTTAATCAAACGGTGCGCCCGGTGGAGGAAAAGAGAATGGATAAGTTGCTTACCATTCTTGACAGACTGATTTTAAAAGTGCCGGTTTACAAGCTGTTTTGCAATATGGAGCTTGAAGCGGCAGAGGTGTCGTACTGCGGCATGACGGGAAAGAAATTATAGGAGAGGAAGGTTGTATATGAAGACCAAGGAAGGATTCATGTTAAGGAGCGTGGGCGGCAGACATATTGTTGTGGCTGTGGGGAAAGCCTCCGAGAGCTTTAACGGACTTATAACGCTTAACGAATCGGGCGCATTTTTATGGAAAGAGCTTGCAAAGGGCTGTACATATGACGAGCTGTTAAAGAGTATGCTGGACAATTACGATGTTGCCGAAATGACGGCAAGAGCGGGTATTGACCAGTTCTTAAACACCGCCAGAAGTGCGGGACTGATTGAGGAATAATATATTGCCGCCGCGGTACGGGCTTGTATGCGGCGGTATTTTTTTGTCTTATCAGATAAAAAATATGAAAAAAGAACCGCTATTTTTGTCGATTTTTTGCTTGAAATGTTTTGTAAAAAGTGCTATTATGTATAATGGATTTTTTTCCAAAACACTACAGAAAGCAAGGTAATGGATATGAAGGACGCATTGGCGGCAATAGGAGATATTTTATCAAATGAACAGTACGGATTTATAATTGATTTGGCGGTAATACTGCTGAGCACAAAGCTTCTGGGACTGCTTACGCGAAAAATTCAGATGCCGCAGGTGGTGGGCGCGCTTTTGGCGGGTCTGATACTGGGACCGGCATGTTTGGGAATATTAAAGGAAACAAGCTTTATAAAATCCGTATCGGAAATAGGTGTAATAGTGCTGATGTTCAGTGCGGGCATGGAAACGGATATACAGGAGCTGAGAAAAACCGGGCTTGCGTCGTTTATTGTAGCCATGCTTGGAGTATTGGTGCCGCTAGGCGGAGGATTTCTTCTAATGCGATTCTTTAACAAAGGCTCCGATGCATTTATTCAGAATTTATTCATAGGCGTTGTGCTTACGGCCACATCGGTTTCAATTACGGTCGAAACCTTAAAGGAAATGGGCAAACTGTCCACAAAATCGGGAAATGCAATACTGGGCGCGGCGCTGATAGACGATGTTTTGGGCATAATCGCCCTGACGATTATAACCTCGGCGGCAGACCCGAGGGGTACAAGCATAGCCTTTGTGCTGATTAAAATACTTTTATTCTTCGTATTCTGCGCTGTTGTGGCAGTGCTGTTTGTTAAGTTCATAATACCCAAAATAAACAGCTACAAGAAGGATTTAAGGCGTTTTTCAATACTGGCATTTGCGTTTTGTCTTATAATGTCCTTTTCGGCAGAATATTTCTTCGGGGTCTCGGACATAACCGGAGCATTTATCGCCGGATTGATTTTATCGACAAACAGGAAAACAACATATATGCTTCACCGCTTTGAAACGGTTTCGTATCTGCTGCTTTCGCCGGTGTTTTTCGCCGGAGTGGGCTTGCAGGTGGAGCTTGGAGGAATGAACGGCACCCTGATTATAGCTTCGCTGCTTCTGCTTCTGGTGGCGGTTATAACAAAGATTGTGGGCTGCGGAGTGGGTGCAAAGCTCATGGGCTTTGGCGGCAAGCAGTCACTGCAAATAGGCGTGGGAATGATTTCAAGAGGCGAGGTTGCGCTGATAGTAGCGTCAAAGGGCGCGGCGGTAACTCTTGCGAGCGGAGCAAGCCTGATGTTAAAGGCGTATTTTGCACCGCTTATAATAGTTGTCGTGGTAACGACAATTATAACGCCCATACTGTTAAAGCTTGTATACAGAGGAGATACCGAGGTAGGCGAGGAAAGCGCAATTGCCGAGAAGATAGAAGAGCCGCAGTATTTGGAGCATCATGCCCAGGAGATTTTAAATATCCACGAGGACATGAAGGAACAGCTGAAAAAGAAATAGAAATACGCATCGCCTCCCCGAAAGGGGAGGTTTTTGATTTGAAGATTATACATTAAAAGTCTTGTAATCGAAAAGCATTTATGATATAATTACAATAAATTACAAAAATATGGAAGGAACAGGGACATGAAAAAGACAACGCAAAGGCTTTCGGGCTTGATTTTAACAATTGCAATGCTGATGCTGTGTATACCCGCTATTCCGGCAAGCGCGGCGGTGGGCGGCACGTGCGGAGATAATCTGACATGGACGCTTGACGATACCGGTACACTGACAATCAGAGGTACGGGGGCGATGCGGGATTGGGGTTCATACGGTTCACCTTATACACCATGGAACGAAGAGAAAATCAGTAACGTAGTTATTGAAAATGGTGTTACAAGTATCGGTAATGAGGCGTTTTCTGATTGCATCAACTTAACAAGTATAACAATTCCGGACAGCATTACAAAGATTGGTCGTATGGCATTTTATGATTGCAGCAGTCTAACAAGCATTGCAATCCCCGACGGCATTACTATCATTGAAGATTTTGCGTTTTTTCATTGCAGCAGCCTAACAAGCATAACAATTCCGGACAGTGTCACAAGCATTGAGTATGAGGCATTTTGTAGGTGTAGCAACTTAACAAGTATAACGATCCCAAATAGTGTTACAAGCATTGGGACTAAGGCATTTAGCAGTTGCAGCAGCTTAACAAGTGTAAAAATTCCGAATAGTGTTACAAGCATTGGGACTGAAGCGTTTGGTAACTGCAGCAGTCTGACAGGCATAACAATCCCCGGCAGTGTTACCGAGATTGGTGATAGAATGTTTTACCGATGCAGCAGTCTAACAAACATAACAATCCCTGACAGTGTTAATAGTATCGGCGATAGGGTGTTTTATCGATGCAGCAGTTTAACGAGCATAACAATCCCCGACAGTGTTACAAGTATTGGGGAGGGGGTGTTTTATGAGTGCAGCAGGCTAATAAATGTAACAATTCCCGGCAGTGTTACAAATATCGGCGATTGGGCGTTTTACTGGTGCAGGAGTCTAACAAGCGTAACAATTCCAAACAGCGTTACAAGTATCGGTTATGGCGTATTCAGCAATTGCAGTAGTCTGACAGACGTAACAATTCCTGACAGCGTTACAAGTATTGGTGATGGTGCGTTTGGTTGTTGCGACAACCTAACAAGCATAACAATCCCCGACAGCGTTACAAGTATCGGTAGTGGTGTGTTTGGCAATTGCAGCAGTCTAACAAGCATAATAATACCCGACAGCGTTACAAGCATCGGTGATAGTGCGTTTTACCGATGCAGGAGCTTAACAAGCATAGTAATCCCCGACAGCGTTACAAGTATCGGCAATTATACGTTTGAAGATTGCAGCAGTCTAACGAGCATAACGATTTCTAACGGCGTTACAAGCATTGGTAGTGGTGCATTTGAGGGTTGCGGCAGTCTAACAAGCATAACAATTCCTGACAGTGTTACAAGTATCGGCAGTAGTGCATTTTCTTGTTGTTATGACCTAACAAGCATAAATGTTTCTGAAAACAATATGAACTATTGCTCTATAGACGGCAATCTGTTTAATAAGGACAAAAACGAATTAGTAACATATGCGGTTGGCAAAAAAGATAAAAAGTATATAATTCCAGACGGAGTTACAAGTATCGGATATAAGGCATTTTACAGCTGCATCAACTTAACAAGTATAGCAATTCCAAGCAGTGTTACGAGCATTGGAGATTCTGCATTTTGTAATTTCTACAGCCTAACAAACATAACAATCCCGGATAGTGTTACAAGTATTGGTGAGGCGGCGTTTGGTGAGTGCGGCAGCCTAACAAGCATAACAATCCCCAGCAGTGTTACAAGTATCGGTAATAGTGCGTTTTATAATTGCCGCAACCTAACAAGTATAACAATCCCCGACAGAGTTACAAGTATCGGGAGCGGTGCGTTTATGTACTGCGGCAGCCTAACAAGCATAACGATTCCTGAAAGCGTTACAAGTATCGGGAGTGGTGCGTTTGAGTATTGTGGCAGCCTTACAAACATTACTCTCCCCGGCAGTATTACAAGCATTGATAGAGTTGCGTTTGGCTATTGTAAGAGCCTAACAACCATAACAATACCTGAAGGTGTTAATAGGATTGAGGATTCCGCGTTTTATAACTGCAGCAGCCTGACAAGCATAACAATTCCTGAAAGCGTTACAAGTATAGGTTATCAGGCATTTTATGGTTGTAATAATCTGACTGCATATGTGATAGAAAATTCATATGCGCACAAATATGCAATAAGCAACAATATACCCTGTTCCCTAATGTCAAGCACGCCGGAAAAAATTGTTATTACCCAAAATCAAATACAAATAAACGATATAACCGAAAAATGCACCGTTATTGTGGCAACGCAAGGCCCTCATGGTCTGCTTCATTGCAAAGTGCTGGAAATTTCGAGTGACACTGTGATAGACACAGACCAATTGAATTTGGAAAATGCCGAGCAAATCGGGGTGTTCATATGGTCTGATTTATACCATATGCAGCAGATTGCGTCAAAAAAGAAAGAACTTTAAATTGTCATAGGGACTGCGTGCAGTCCCCGGATTTTTTTGCACTAAAAAAGCAGCCCGCGGGCTGCTTTTTATCAGTCAGCGTAAACGCTGCACTGTGTCTTGTCTCTGCCTTTTCTTTCAAACTTAACTCTGCCGTCAACAAGAGCGAATAATGTGTCATCACTGCCTATTCCTACATTGTTGCCCGGATGAATTTTAGTACCTCTTTGTCTGACAAGAATGTTACCGGCTAATACAAACTGACCGTCGGCTCTCTTTGCGCCGAGTCTTTTCGATTCGCTGTCACGACCGTTCTTTGTACTACCCATACCTTTTTTATGAGCCATTTAAAACACCTCGCAATCCGATTAAAATTACCTCAACTTAAGCGTTGATCTTTGTTATTTCTACCTTTGTGTAAGGCTGTCTGTGACCCTTCTTTGTTCTCTCATTCTTCTTTCTCTTCATCTTGAAAACATAGATCTTCTTAGCCTTACCGTTCTTTACAACCTTAGCTTCAACAGTTGCGCCTTCAACTACGGGAGCGCCAACCTTAACGGCGTCGCCTTCGCCCGCGATAAGCACCTGATCAAAGGTAACGGCTGCGCCCTCCTCAACGTCAAGCTTCTCTACAAAAAGAGTATCGCCCTCGCTTACCTTGTACTGCTTTCCGCCTGTTACGATAACTGCGTACATATTAAAACACCTCCTCTTATTATAATGAGGACACGCTATCGTAGGCACCCTTGGGGATTTTAAAAACCTATTCTATGCGGTCACCATAGTATTATAACAAAAAGCCCTGAGCTTGTCAAGGCTTTTTAATAATTTTTTTGATGAATTTTAATCCTCTTTGATGTTTATAACAACACCCACCGACGGCTTGGGGAAAATGCTCAGCGTTGCGTTGGGCAGCTTTTCGCCGTTGGAGGTTACGCTCTCAATCTGGTCGGTTTTTACCGGGTTCATTATGAACATTGCGTCAAGCTCGCCGTTGTCTATCTTCCTTTTCATTTCCATATAATTTCTTGAGGAGGTTACTCTCTCGCTGTAATTGTCTTCGTTGATATTAAGAATATCGCCCAAAATCAGCTTATTTAATACCACCACGTCCAGTGCGCAGTACGCCTTGGACATCTCCGGCAAAAGCTCCTTTTTAATGAAATCCTTGTCCGTAAGCGTCATTCTGTAGAAGAAATCACCGCCGCAGTACATTGCAATTCTGGTTTCGTGCTTGGTTGTGGCAATCTGCTTTCTCATGGTTTCTATGATATTGCCCTCGCCTTGGTCAACTATGATTTTTTCGATTTTAAAGTGGTCCTGTGCCATTGATACGAAGAAATCAAGCTTAAAGCCCCTGGGGCATTTTACACCTCTGTGAACGGGTACTACAACCAGACCGTCCGAGCGCGAGTTTATAAGGGAAACCATGGTGTAATTATACGGCTCCTTGCCGGTATGGTCGGGGTTGTTTGCTTTTTTATAGTTTCTGTACTGGATACAGGTTTCATAGCGGGTCTGACCGTCCGTTATGTAGAGGGGCAGAGGCTTGAATTTTTCCATAATAAGGTTTATTGTCGGCTCATAGGTTATAACCCATATGCGCTGATGAATACCGTCATTTGAGTCAAACTCAACATCCGGCTCCTCCTGAGCAAGCGCGTTCATTAGGTTTAACAGATCCTTTTCCCGTTCGGAATAAAGACAGGTTATGATACTCATATCCGCGTTTGTGGCGGTCAGAAATTCATATCTGTCCTGCAATGACACCTCGCGTATCTCCTCACAGGACATAACAACGCCGTTGCCCAAATCTTCAAGCTCCAAAAGAGTTACAAAGCTGCGGTTTGAATAGGTCATATCGCCTATCTGCATCGTTTCCTCGTACATATAAATTGCCGGGGTTTCATCGCGTCTTAAAACATCCGCGCTTATCCATTCCTTAAGATAATGAGCGGCGCGCGTAAATTTATTATTTATTGAATCATCATCGTCATATTCTTTTCCGGAAAAAAGACGAACGGAATTGTAGTCGCTTATCTCATAGAGTTCGGCCTTTTCCTTGGGATTTATATTATAGTAGGGGGGCGATACCTGTTTGCCTATATCGCCGACCATATCCTTGTTATATCTGTAGCCTCGAAAAGGTTTAACATTTGCCATTTTTGGAAAGTCCTTTCTTGATTGGATTGACAGGTACAAAATACCTATCATATTAAGTATATCACATATTTTTTTGTAGTCAAGCGGATTTTTGGTTAAATTTTGTTTACAGGGAAAATATATGAGATAAGTCCATAAATATATATGAATATTATGCAAAAGCTTGTCGAATAATAACAGCACGAGAGAGAAAGAAATGTCGTTTTAAGAAAGGAGAGAGCAAAATGACACTGGAAGGAACAGGTAATTTTATGCGCGGAATGGCAGCCGGAGTTGTTGTAGGCGCGGCGGTAAGCATGATGGCGGGCGGCTCGTCAAGACAGAAGAACAGACTGCAAAAAAAGGCTGAGGGTGTGTTTAAGAATATCGGTGACGTAATCGATACGGCGGTTGATATGATAAAATAACACCGAAAGGGCGGCGTGAGCCGTCCTTTCAGCGTGTAGACAAACTTGTCTACACGCTGGCAGACTGCGAGAAATTGAGTCAGA
This sequence comes from Clostridiales bacterium, assembly GCA_029226975.1. Taxonomy (GTDB): domain Bacteria; phylum Bacillota; class Clostridia; order UBA1381; family UBA1381; genus Ornithomonoglobus_A. Next base: position 28,134 of record JAQXZB010000037.1, read on the forward strand.
TTTCGCGAAAATGAACTCGTAGGCGTACGTTGGTACGGTAGAGTTTATTTTCGCAAAAAGTGCATACCAAAGTCGTTCCTCGATGGAATGACTTTGGTAATATGATAAAGCGTATTTTTGATTTAAAACCCTGCACGGTCTGACCAATTTGTCGACGGTCTGAATGCCCCGAAGTATCGGGGCATTTTTGGTAGGAGGAAGCCATGCATACGGAATTTATGAAAAGAGCAATAGAGCTTGCCAAAAAAGGCGAGGGAAAAGTAAATCCCAATCCCCTTGTGGGCGCGGTAATAGTACGGGAGGGACACATAATCGGCGAGGGTTGGCATGAACGCTTCGGCGAGGCTCATGCCGAGCGCAATGCCTTAAAGAACTGTACGGAAAATCCCGCCGGAGCGGATATGTATGTAACACTTGAACCCTGCTGTCATACGGGAAAGCAGCCGCCCTGTACCTTGGCGGTTATCGAAAGCGGAATAAAGCGGGTGTTTATAGGCTCCGATGACCCCAATCCCCTTGTGGCGGGAAAGGGAACGGAGCAGCTTTTAGGGCATGGGATTGAGGTAATAAGAGGAGTAATGAAAGAGGAATGTGACAGTATAAACCAAGTATTTTTTCATTATATAAAAACCAAAACTCCCTATGTGGTTATGAAATACGCCATGACCGCGGACGGCAGAATATTTTCCGACGCATATGAAAAAAATATAACCTCAAAGCCTGCCATAGAGCATATGCACCGTACCAGAAACAGGCTTATGGGAATAATGGTCGGCATAGGAACGGTAGAGGAGGACAATCCGCTTCTTACCTGCCGTATGGACGGCGGCAGAAATCCGGTGAGGATTATCTGCGACAGCACTCTTAAAATAAAGAGAACATCAAGAATTTTAAACAGCGCCCGCGAGATACCCACAATCCTTGCGGCGGCAAATCCCGACAGGGAGAAAATAAAAGAGATAGAAGGCATGGGCGCGCGGGTTATGCTTGCTCCCGGCAGTGACGGAAGAGTGGATTTAAAAAAGCTTATGAAAATGCTCGGCAATGAGGGTATGGACAGCATACTACTTGAAGGCGGCGCGGCATTAAACGGCGCAGCCCTAAAGGCGGGGACAGTAAATCTTGTTCAATGCTATATAGCAAATAAAATGTTCGGCAGCGGACTTTCTCCCACAATGAACGGGGAGAGAATAAAGCTTAAAAAACCGCGGGTATTGCCCTTGGGTGATGATATTTTACTGGAATATGAGGTGATGTGATGTTTACGGGACTTACCGAAGCGGTGGGGACACTAAAAGGAATAGGACGGGGTACTGACTGCGCCGTACTTGAAATAGACAACTGCTTTGGGGACATAAAAATCGGTGACAGCGTGGCAGTAAACGGCGTATGTCTTACGGCTTGCCGCGTTGAGAAAAAAAGCTTTTTTGCCGATGTTATGCCCGAAACAATGCACCGCAGCAATCTCGGCATACTGAAAATCGGAAGCCGGGTAAATCTTGAAAGGGCAATGCGGGCGGATTCGCGTTTCGGGGGACATATAGTGACGGGACATATCGACTGTACGGCAATTCTTAGAAAAAAGGAAAACCGCCAAAATGCAGTATGGCTTGAATTTAGTGTCCCCGACACTTCCCTGATAGTTGAAAAAGGCTCCGTTGCCATTGACGGAATAAGTCTTACGGTGGCGTCGGTGACCAAAAACAGCTTCGCGGTGTCGATTATTCCCCATACGGCAGAAAATACGACGCTTGCAAATAAGCGAACGGGTGATATTGTAAATATTGAATTTGACATAATAGGCAAATATGTAAAAAAGCTTACCGGCACAGCCGGGGGCATAACCGAGGAATTTCTTCGGGAAAACGGATTTTAAAAAGGGGGACAATAAATGGAATTTGCATCGATAGAAACGGCAATAGAGGAATTGAAAAAAGGAAAAATGATTATTGCCGTAGATGACGAGGACAGAGAAAACGAGGGCGACCTTATCTGCGCGGCACAGTTTGCCACAACGGAAAACATCAATTTTATGGCAACAAATGCCAAAGGGCTTATATGTATGCCCATGTCAAAGGCAATGGCAGACAGGCTTGGGCTTTTTCCCATGGTGGAGGACAATACGGATAATCACGAAACCGCCTTTACGGTGTCGATAGACCACAAAAGCACAACTACCGGGATTTCCGCCGAGGAGCGGAGCATGACAATTCTTGCGGCGGTAAAGGACGGAGCGCATCCGGAGGATTTCAGACGTCCGGGGCATATGTTCCCGCTTATCGCAAAAAAGAACGGCGTTTTTGAACGCCGCGGGCATACGGAGGCAACCGTTGACCTTATGCGCCTTGCCGGGCTTAAGGAAGCCGGGGTCTGTGTGGAAATAATGCGCGAGGACGGGAAAATGGCAAGAGTTCCCGACGTTATGGAATATGCGAAAAAGTGGAATATGCCGCTTATAAGCATAAACGACCTTGCTCTTTACAGACGCAGGCACGAAAAGATTGTAAGAAGAATTGCATCCGCAAAGCTGCCCACCCGCTACGGTGATTTTACAATTCATGGCTTTATAAACGAGCAGAGCGGCGAGCATCATGTGGCTCTGACAATGGGCGATATTGCAAATAAAGAGCCGGTTTTGTGCCGCGTTCACAGCGAATGTCTTACCGGTGACGCATTAGGCTCGGCGCGCTGTGACTGCGGTCAGCAGTATGACGCGGCAATGAAAAAAATCAGCGCAGAGGGCAGAGGTGTGCTTGTCTATTTAAGGCAGGAGGGCAGAGGTATAGGACTTATAAACAAAATCCGCGCCTACGCGCTCCAGGACGAGGGAATGGATACGGTTGAGGCAAATATAGCACTGGGCTTCCCGGCAGATATGCGCGATTACAGCGTGGGTATTCAGATTTTAATGGATTTGGGTGTGGAGAAGCTAAGGCTTATGACAAATAATCCCGACAAGGTCTACGGGCTTTCGGAATACGGCATAGAAATAACCGAGCGCGTGCCGATAGAGGTAGAAAGCAGCGAAAACGCCGAATTTTACATGAAAACCAAAAAAGAAAAAATGGGACATATATTAAATCTTTAAGGAGGATAACAAAATGAAGGTATTGGAAGGAAAGCTGATTGCAAAGGACATGAAAATTGCCATAGTGGCGTCGAGGTTTAACGAGTTTATAGTATCGAAGCTCATATCCGGCGCGGAGGACGGACTGGTGCGCCACGGCATAGACGGCGATAACATTACGCTGATGTGGGTGCCGGGAGCCTTTGAAATTCCCATTGCGGCAAAAAAAGCGGCAATGTCCGAAAAGTTTGACGCGGTAATATGCTTGGGCGCGGTAATCCGCGGCGCAACAAGCCATTACGATTATGTATGCAATGAGGTGTCAAAGGGCGTTGCGGCGGTTTCATTGGAGAGCGGAAAGCCGGTTATGTTCGGTATCTTAACAACCGACTCAATCGAGCAGGCAATAGAAAGAGCCGGCACAAAAGCAGGCAACAAGGGCTATGACTGTGCTTTGGGCGCAATTGAAATGATAAACCTGATGCGGGAGATTTGAAAAAAAGCGGCGTTTTGCCGCTTTTTTGGTATTGATTTTATCGGCAAAGGGTGGTATAATTATTTTGTCAAAAAAAGGTATTTAACGGAGGAAAAAAATATGTGGCTTTTATTTGCGTTATTATCCGCGGTTTTTGCGGCACTTACTTCAATACTGGCAAAGGTCGGCATAAGCGGAGTAAATTCCAATCTTGCAACGGCAATACGGACGGCGGTGGTGCTTGTTATGGCGTGGGGCATGGTGTTTTTGACACATTCCCAAAACGGTATCTTCAATATAGAAAAAAAGAGCTGGATTTTTTTGATATTATCCGGGCTGGCAACGGGTGCGTCATGGTTGTGCTATTACAGAGCGCTTCAGATAGGCGAGGCTTCAAAGGTTGTGCCGGTTGACAAGCTGAGCGTGGTTATAACGCTTATACTGGCGTTTGTATTTTTGCATGAGGATTTTACGGTAAAATCCATTATCGGGTGTATTCTTATAGCGGCAGGAACTTTGGTTATGACGTTATAGTTTGATTATATTTGGATTATAAATCGAAATTTAATGAGGACAACATTATGGAAATAAAAAAGCTCAATCAAGAATTTTCAGTATGCAAAGTGATGGATTATTCACTTGTAAACATGGATGCAGAATATAGTTTCATTGAGAAAACAGATGAAGAAAAATCTTTGGTATGCATTACCAGTGATATTCCGCCAAACGTCATTCAACGTGATGATGGGTGGAAAGGTTTTCGTATTCAGGGTGTATTGGATTTTTCTTTGATTGGAATACTATCCAAAATTGCAAAGATTCTGGCAGAAAACAGTATTTCAATTTTTGCGATTTCAACCTATAACACGGACTATATTTTTATAAAAAAGGAAAATTTTCAAAAGGCACTGGACATTCTCGAACACTCGGGTTACGAAATTGTAGAGTGACAAATTCCGGTTTATCAAACAGCCAAAGTGTTGGGCATAAGAAAAGCACTGTGATTTTAATACTCCCGTATCAAAATCACAGTGCCCAATTGGTTGCGGGGGCCGGATTTGAACCAACGACCTTCGGGTTATGAGCCCGACGAGCTACCAAACTGCTCTACCCCGCGATATTCATTCGCTCCCTTCGGAACATATGATAGTATAGCATAAAGCATGGCGTTTGTCAATATGTTTTTTTGCATATTGGAGAATATACATAAAAATCATAAAATAAAACAGAGAATATACAGCAATATATACATATAAACTCTTGGATATTTTTTTGTGCGTGGCTATAAATTCATTTACAAACAGCCTTGGCTGTGGTATAATATATAAGGAATTAAGGCTTTAGGAGGGGTAAAATGGGCTATTTATCGGAGCTTAGAAAAAAGGTCGGACATGACCGTATTATAATGGTGGGAGCGACTGCCTTTGTCGAAAATGAAAAGGGCGAGCTTTTAATGCAGCTTCGTTCCGATACCAATGACTGGAGCTTGCCGGGCGGCAGCACAGAGCTTGGGGAAACGGTGGAGGACGCGGCAAAGCGCGAGCTTTTGGAGGAAACGGGGCTGTGTGCCGAGGGTGCAGAGCTTATGGGAATATTTTCCGGGCGTGAATATTTTTACACCTATCCCAACGGCGACAAGGTGGACACGCTTACAATCCTCTTTAGGATGACCGGCATAAGCGGCAAGCTGCATATCGCAGACGATGAGAGCAAAATTTTAAAATATTTCCCGAAAGACAGTCTGCCGGAGCCTTTGGAGGCGCGTACACAGATAATGTTTGGCAGGCTCAAAGAAATGGGACTTTTGTAAAAAAAGCTTTTGACAAAAAATTGCTTCTTCTTGGGTGGGAGCAATTTTTTTTTCATAAACATGTTTAAAATTCGATAAAATGCAGACCATATAATTAAAAGGGAGGGGGATTTTTTATGAATAAAAAGCTTGGAAAGCAGACGGTTGCCTTTTCACAGCCGCCTGTTATTATAAATGCGGCTGCCGTCGGCGGGCAAAAGGAGGGCGAGGGACCTCTCGGTAAGGATTTTGACGTCATAGTTCCCGATGACAAGCTGGGTCAGCAGACCTGGGAAAAGGCGGAAAGCTCATTGCAGCGGCAGACGGCGGTGCTGGCAATGGAACGCGCCGGTCTTACGCCTAATGACGTGGATTATATTTTTGCCGGGGATCTTTTAAATCAATGCGTCGGAGCAAGCTACGGATTAAGAGAACTGCAAATTCCCTTTTTCGGGCTTTACGGCGCCTGCTCCACAATGACCGAGAGCATTTCCTTGGGAGCAATGCTCATAGCCGGGGATTATGCAAAAAATGTAATGTGTGTTACGTCCAGTCATTTTTGCAGTGCGGAGAAGCAGTTTCGCTATCCTCTCGAATACGGCGGTCAGCGTGCGCCGTCGGCACAGTGGACGGTGACCGCCTCTGGCTGTGCGGTGCTGTCAAAAAGCGGGGAGGGACCGAGGATAACGCAGGTCACAACCGGTAAAATCGTGGACATGGGCATAACCGATATAAGCAATATGGGCGCGGCAATGGCACCGGCGGCAATTGATACGCTGTGTGCGCATTTTGAGGATACGGGCAGCTCGCCTGAGGATTATGACCTTATTCTTACCGGGGATTTGGGTGTTGTCGGCTCGGATATACTGATAAAGCTTATGCGGGAAAACGGATATGATTTGAGCAGTCGGCACAATGACTGCGGAAAAATGATATACGATATTGAAAAGCAGGACGTACACGCCGGCGGAAGCGGCTGCGGCTGCTGCGGAAGCGTACTGTGCGGGCATATATACAAGGAGCTTAAAAGCGGAAGAATAAATAAAATGCTTGTTATGGCAACCGGGGCATTGATGAATCCGATGGTGGTTGAGCAGGGCGAGTCAATTCCGGGTATAGCACATGCAGTAGTAATAGAAAGTTAGGAGATAACGTGAAAAATAAGCTGCGCATCTCACCGCTTTTTGCTCGGGGCGGTATACTCATACAGCACCGCTCGCTGCAAAGCGGCAATCTGCATTCACCGCCAAGAAGGGCGGACGCACGTAGTGCGGCTTTTGCGAAGCAAAAGTGATGACAGGCTTCTTTTCCACGTTATGATTTATGCCGCGAATGGCGGCGGAATGGAGAGTATTATGGATTATGTAAAGGCTTTTGTTGTGGGCGGTCTGATATGTGTTGTGGGACAGATTTTAATAGATAAAACAAAGCTTACACCGGCAAGAATTTTGGTTACGTTTGTGGTTTTGGGAGTGGCTTTGGAGCTTATCGGAGTTTACGGACGCTTGGTGGATTTTGCCGGAGCGGGCGCTACGGTTCCGCTTACCGGCTTTGGTTATAATTTATGCAAGGGTGTAAGAGATGCGGTTGCCCAAAACGGGGCAATGGGGATTATGACCGGCGGACTTAAGGCGGCGGCGGGCGGCATAAGCGCCGCACTGGTTTTCGGCTTCCTTGTGGCGGTTATATTTAAGTCAAAGGCGAAAAAGTAAAAAAACTTTTGATAAAGCTGCGCCTTTGGCGCAAGGTAAGTTTTTTTGCTAATAGGAAATTGAGAAATTTCCTCTTAGATAAAAAAGCTTTTGACAAAGCTTGCGGCTGCGGTTTTTGAATGGGAATTTAAAAACCGCAGCAAAAAAATCTTGACTTAATACATAAAATATGGTATAATAGATGTAATGCAGGTGTAGTTTAGCGGTAAAATACAAGCTTCCCAAGCTTGGGTTGTGGGTTCGACTCCCATCATCTGCTCCACATCACAGCGAGCCTTTCGGTTCGCTGTTTTTTTGGGGTAAAAAAAGAGCGCGGCATAAGCGACTGCCGTACTCTTAATGTGTTATTCTTCGATATTCTCCTCAATCGGAGCGGCTTCCTCCTCGGGAGCCTCCTCCTCGGTTACAAGCTCCATGCGGTTTATGGAAACCTCATAGGCGGTTTTGGTTATGGTTTCATCCTCGGAAATCCGCTTTTGGTAATTTCTGGACTGTATGCGTCCCCATACCTTTACATTATCGCCCACGTTAAGGCTCTTTGCAAAGCGGGCGTTTCTGCCCCAGGCTATAATGGGGATATAGTCGGATTTGTTGTAGCTTCTGTTTACCGCAAGCAGAATATCCGTAATCTCCCTGCCGAACGGCGTGGTGCGGTATACCGGCGGCTTGCATATGTAGCCGTTTAAGTACAGAATATTCGGGTTTTTGCTCTCGTCCTCATCGTAATGCATAATATCCTTTGCGAATACGGTAAGAATAAGGCGATTGTCGCCGTTTTCATAGCTGTTGTAGGAACGGAACTGACCGGTTATTTCAACCTTGTCGCCGATATTGTAGGTGCCGTCCATGATAAGCCTTTCGGAAATCATTATGCGCACATTGTCATATGTGCCGCTCAGGCGCGGAATTTTCACCGTAAAGGTGTAGAACTTCTCCGCATAAATTTCGTGATTTAATTTGAATTCGTCCTCAATAGTGCCAATCACGGTGGCTTGGTTGTTGGTGTTATCCATAATTCGATCCTCCTTAGTTTTTGATCATCAGTTATACATATTCCGAAAAACGGTAAAATATTCCTCGTTTATAAAAATATCATATAAATATCTTTAACAGCATTATACTATTAAATTGTAAACAAAATATAAACTTGGGGTTAATAATGTTTTAATTATTTTTGGGATTGGACAATTTGCCTTAAAAACAGTCTAAAAAGCCTAAAAATCGTATACAGACAATAAATAATTACGGTTTTGGGGTTGACAAAGAGAGTAAAAAATGAGATAATTAAAAGATGAATATTGGTTTTGCGGCAGAAAGGGGCAGAATGTATGATTATTAGGATAACAGCCGTCATTATCGGCCTGCTGGTGCTTTTAATGTCCTTTCGCAGTGAATGGATATTAAGAAATATCATAAAGATAGATGAGCCGTCCGATAAGCAGATTCTTACGCTTAAGTCGGCCGCACTGGCAGCCGCCGTTATATTATTTATTGTTGTTACAGTTATATTAAAGATTTAAAACCGGAGGATATTATAATGGAAGACGCAAAAAACATAGCAAAAACCTACGACCCTGCCTCGTTTGAGGAAAAGTGGTACAACGAATGGGTTGAAAAGGGGTATTTCCACGCCGAGCCTAATCCCGACAAAAAGCCCTTTACCATCGTTATCCCACCCCCCAACGTAACAGGGCAGCTTCATATGGGACACGCTTTGGACGAAACCCTACAGGACATTTTGATAAGATATAAAAGAATGCAGGGCTATGAGGCACTGTGGGTTCCCGGCACCGACCATGCCGGAATTGCAACTCAGATAAAGGTTGAGGAGGATTTAAGAGTTAACGAGGGGCTTACACGCTACGACTTGGGCAGAGAAAAATTCCTCGAAAGAGTATGGGACTGGAAGAATAAGTTCGGAAGCCGGATTATAAATCAGCTAAAGAAAATAGGCTCGTCCTGCGATTGGGACAGAGAACGCTTTACCATGGACGAGGGCTGTTCCGAGGCGGTTAAGGAGGTTTTTGTAAACCTCTATAACAAGGGACTTATCTACAAGGGCAACAGGATAATCAACTGGTGTCCCCACTGCTTGACGGCGCTTTCGGACGCAGAGGTTGAGCATGAGGAGCAGGCGGGACATTTCTGGCATATTAAATATCCCGTTAAGGACAGCGATGAATTTGTAATCATAGCCACCACAAGACCCGAAACCCTTTTCGGCGATACCGCCGTTGCGGTAAATCCCGAGGACGAAAGATATACGGCTCTGGTTGGCAAAACCCTTATACTGCCGCTTACCGGCAGGGAAATTCCGGTTATTGCGGACGAGTATGTTGACAAGGAATTCGGAACGGGCTGCGTAAAGATTACCCCGGCTCACGACCCCAACGACTTTGAGGTTGGAAAAAGACATGACCTTGAGGTTATAAAGGTAATGAACGATGACGCCACAATGAATTCTTATGCCGGAAAATACGAGGGCATGGACAGATACGAATGCCGAAAAGCCATGGTTGAGGATTTAAAGGAAATGGGGCTTTTGGTAAAAATCGAGGAGCACAGCCATAATGTAGGTACCTGCTACAGATGTAAAACCACCGTTGAGCCGGTAGCGTCAAAGCAGTGGTTCGTTAAGATGAAGCCGCTTGCAGAGCCGGCAATCGAGGCGGTAAGGTCGGGAAGCTCCAAATTTGGTCCCGAAAGATTTTCAAAGATATACATGAACTGGATGGAGAATGTTCAGGACTGGTGTATTTCAAGACAGCTTTGGTGGGGACACAGAATCCCGGCGTATTACTGCGAGAAATGCGGTACTCATGAGGAACCGAAGATTTTCGTTTCAAAGGAGGAAATGACCGTCTGCCCGGACTGCGGAGCACCCTTAAAGCGCGATGAGGACGTGCTTGACACATGGTTCTCCTCGGCACTGTGGCCGTTCTCGACCTTGGGCTGGCCCGAAAATACAAAGGAACTGGAGTATTTTTACCCCACAAGCGTACTTGTTACGGGCTATGACATAATATTCTTCTGGGTTGCGAGAATGATTTTCTCGGCAATGGAGCATACCGGCAAGGCACCCTTTGAGCATATCTTTATTCACGGTCTTGTAAGGGACAGCCAAGGAAGAAAAATGAGCAAATCCCTCGGCAACGGCATAGACCCCTTGGAGATAATAGACCAATACGGTGCGGACGCGCTGAGATTTACCCTCGCAACGGGAAATGCGCCCGGAAACGATATGCGTTTCTATACCGAAAGAGTTGAGGCAAGCCGAAACTTTGCAAACAAGATATGGAACGCGTCCAGATTTACGCTGATGAATTTGGATATAACCGAAAACAAGCTTCCCGATAAGGACAAGCTTCAGACCGAGGACAAGTGGATACTTTCCAAATACAACAGGGTTGTAAAAGAGGTTATAGATAATCTTGACAAGTTTGAGCTGGGCGTTGCTCTTTCAAAGCTATATGACTTTATATGGGACAGCTTCTGCGACTGGTATATCGAGCTTGTAAAGCCGAGATTGTTTGACAAGGAAAACAAAACCGCCGAAACGGCGCAGTATGTGCTTACTTATGTTCTGTCCAACACAATGAAGCTTCTGCACCCATTTATGCCCTTTATTACCGAGGAAATATGGCAGCATCTTCCCCACGAGGGCGAGAGCATCGTAATAAGCTCTTATCCCGAATTTGACGAGGGACTTGTGTTTGAGGACGAGGAAAAGGACATGGAAATGATTATGGAGGCGATTTCTGCCGTAAGAAACAGAAGAGCGGAAATGAATGTACCGCCTTCAAGGAAAGCGCAGCTTATAATCGTTACGGACAAAACAGATACCTTTATGAGGGGCGCAATGTTCTTTGAAAGACTCGCTTCGGCAAGCGGCGTGACCGTAAAAACCGACAAGTCGGGCATAAGCGACAATGCGGTAAATATCGTTGTGGGCGGAGCGGAGATATTCCTGCCCCTTGAGGAGCTTGTTGACCGGGATAAGGAGCTTGAACGCTTAAAGGGCGAGAAAAAGAAGCTTGAGGGCGAAATAAAGCGCGTTGAGGGCAAGCTTTCAAACAAGGGCTTTGTTGAAAAGGCTCCCGAAAAGGTTGTAGCCGAGGAACGTGAAAAGGGAGAAAAGTACAAAGCAATGCTCGACAAGGTTATAGAGAGCATAAACGCAATGGAAAATATGTAAAAAGCTTCAATTATCTGAGAGCGGCTCGGCAGAGCCGCTCATTGCGTTAGGAGGATTAAGATGAATTATGATGAGGCAATAGAATATATACATTCCATACCCAAATTTATAAGACCACTGGGGAATGTAAAGCTTGCCGCACTGCTTAAAGCCCTGGGCAATCCCCAGGACAAGCTTAAATTCGTGCATATAGCCGGAACAAACGGCAAGGGCTCGGCGGCGGCAATGCTTTCGGCAATGCTTACGGCTCAGGGGTACAAAACAGGAATGTATACCTCGCCCTTTATAGAGGTGTTTAACGAGAGAATACAGATAAACGGGGAAAATATTCCCGATGAGCGGCTTGCGGCACTGACGGAGCGGGTACGGGACGCAATGGGAGAAAATCAAGTATCCGAATTTGCGTTTATAACGGCTGCGGCATTTTTGTATTTTTATGAGGAGGGCTGTGATTGGGTGGTTGCCGAGGCCGGAATGGGCGGCAGATTGGATGCTACCAATATTATAAAAAAGCCTGCCGTATCGGTTATAATGTCAATATCCCTTGACCATATGCAGTATTTGGGAAATACGGTGGAGGAAATTGCAAGGGAAAAGTGCGGAATTATAAAGGAGGGCTGTCCCGTTGTGTCCTATCCGAATTTTGAGGTCAGGGATATAATAAAAAGCTCTGCAAAGGCAAAGGCCGCACCGCTGATTTTTGCAGGCGTACCGACGCGCGCAGAGGGCGGCTTTATATACGGCGGCAGGGAATATGCCCTTTCCCTTGCCGGTGCGTATCAGCCTCAAAACGCCGCAGTGGCAATCGAGGCGGCGCGGGTAATCGGCATTTGTGAAAATGCGGTTTATGAGGGCTTAAAAAATGTGCGCTGGCCGGCAAGATTTGAGTATATTGCGGATAATATCGTTATTGACGGAGCGCATAATATTGACGGAATAAAGGAGCTTGTAAAATGTCTTGATCAAACCGGTCGGCGCATAGTAATTTTAGCTGCCATGATGGAGGATAAGGCCTGTGAGGAATGTATGAGTATCCTTTCGGGGGCGGCGGATAAAATTATTACAACACAGCTTTCCATGCCCCGCTGCATAAGCGATAAAGGGCTTGCAAAATACTGCGGCGGCGAAGCGGCGGGAGAGCCTAAAGCGGCATTGGAGCGCGCTCTGGAGATAGCGGGAGAGGACGGGCTTGTGTGCGTATGCGGCTCGTTATACCTTGCCGGCGAGATAAAACGGCTCAAAAAAGTATGTGCAGGCACTGTCAAGGCTTTTAGCTTATCGCCGGGAGAATAACCTGGAATATGGTATACTCGCCTAACCTTGATTTGCAGAGTATCGTACCGGAATGGTAGTTGATTGTTTTTAATACGGTTGAAAGACCGATACCCATATTATTTGAGCTTTGCTTGGAGGAGTAAAGGGGTCTGAATATTTTTTTACGGGCGTTTTTTCGTATTACGCAGCCGTTGTCGTAGAAATTGATAACGGCTGAGCCGTCCTCCGTAAAAAGCGACACCTTTATCGAGGGGTTTAAAATCCCCTCGGTGGCCTCCACAGAGTTGTTTATAATATTTGTAAACGCCTCCTTAAGGTCATCGCGGCTGCCGTTTATAAACACGTCCTCCGAAGGAAAGTCGGAGGTCAGGCTTAGATTTGGTATTGCTTGAAACTGAAGCAGCAGTTCATTTAAAAGCTCCGTAAGATTAAGCTTTGTTTTTTGGGTTGTAAAATCATAGCTTAAAATAATGCTGTCGAGCATCTGCCGCGACTGCTCATAGGAGGTTTGAGAAATACTTTTTATATTTTCAATGGCGGCATTTACCATAATGTTGTCTGTTTTTACATTGCTTTCAAGTATGCTGCTGAAGCGGTCTATGGCAAAGAATGCGTTTTTATATTTATGAAATATTGTTTTTAACATCTCATCATTTTGCAGCTCCGAGTTCTTTTCACTTCGGCGCGTGGTTATATTAAAGGTCAAAGAAAAGTCACAGTATATAATTATGTAAACCAAAATAACTATGGCAATGGACAGGAAAAGCTCGGTGTATTTTGAATTTACCGAAAACATCGTACCGATTTTACCCGTCATCAGGCTGTTTGTTACGGGCATGGAGTTTATATCACAGCGCATGGGATAGTAATTGCTGTAGGGGTTGGTAAAGAGTATAAAGCCCATGGTAAATTCAATCACAAAAATATAGAGCGAGGTACCCAAAATATATTTTTTCTTTGAAAAAATCTTCGTTTTGCGGTACTGATACGCCAAGTGTATAAGCGGCAGCAGGAAATATACAATAAGCACCAGGCTGTTTATTATTACCAGCGGCTCTAAAGGGTCGCTTTTGCCGTAGCTTATGCAGTAATTCCAAATTTTATATTTAAAACGCGGGTGGTTTTGATATAATACAGTATGGGAGGAATAAAAAGCAAAAGCTTTTGCAGCACTGCCTTTTTTCCGGAAATGATAAGAAAAATCGTAACGGAAGCAAGGAGCAGTGCATTTCCCAAATTATACAGCACCACAATATCGGCAATATGTATTTTAAGATGCAGCACGATATAATAGCCCGCTTTTTCAAGAAGTCCCGACTGGAGCGAGTAATTGTAGTTGATTATGATATTGTAAATAAGGAGCGCGATAACTATGGTATATGAGCTTATCTGGTACGCGCCCAAGGACCATACAAGCAGATTTTTGCCCTTAAAAAGCGCGAAAAGCAATATCGCAAGCAAGATAATGGAATATATTAAAAGCATATCAGCCGCTCCTTTGTACAAATTTTATTGTAATAAGTATATCACAAGATATGGCGTTAGTCGAGAATTTTTAGCAGGGGACAAGCGGCAAAATTTTTGTTGGGAAAAACCTAAACGCATTGCTTGAAAAAAACATTACTATGCAAAATGGTAAAAATATGCTATTATTTGAATGATAAATTAAGCAATTATATCATTTGAGATGATACAGAACGGAGGTTCACCATGAGAATAAAAACAGCAATCATATCGATGGCGCTTGCAATATTGCTCGGTGCATCGGCGCAGGCTTCACAGCCCTATGTCGAAACTGTGCCGGGTGAGGTTTACAGCCGTATAAGCGGAAGCGTGACACCGGCGGATTTGGGATATAGCGAGGATCAGATAAGAAACCGCGCGCCTTACACGCCGATGCAGATAAGCATATCGATTACCGACCCTCAAAACGGGGAGCTGCTTTGGGCAAATCAGCTTAGTGCGGACGATGGGGGAAATTATGAGGTTAATTTCATTCTTCCGGTTGATGACGGAAATTACATAATAAAGCTTTACTGCGCCTACAGCAAGGTTTACGAGGGCGAATTTGCCTATCATGACGGAACGATAGACGGCTTTAATCAGCTTGCCCCACAGGGCAATGCCGGGGAACTGGAAAGCTACATGAGAGCCAATGCAAAGTACATGGGACTGGATTTGGCGCAGTTTGTACAGTTTACCGACTCGGAAAGAACCGCCCTGGTTGAGGGATTGGCCCTAAAAGCTCCCTTTGAGTCAAAGGCACAGCTGGGAACAGAGCTTAAATCCGCGGTATTCTATACCGGTCTTACAACCGTAACCTTAAGCGATGAGGAAAAGTCAAAGCTTTTGTATGATTATATTGACGAGCAGGGCGAGGAATATAGTGAGATAGGCATGTTTATAAAGGATAAGGGCATAGCGATAACCGTTATAGACCTGTACAATGCCGGCGGCTATGACAGCCTTAAGGATGCTCTTTATGAGCTGGCAATGAGGGCTTTTATTGAAAAGAAGGTAAACAACATATATGACCTGGAAGCGCTGTTTGAAAACAACCTCTTTAAAATTCCGGAGGATACATTAAAGGAATACCAAGACGCTTCATATAAAACCGCGGCTTTGACACTGCTTTACAACAGGCGTGAGAATATAAAGACAACCGGGGATTTGGCAAATGCTCTAAAAACCGCATTGACCGAAGCTAAAAACGCACAGAGCACTCCCGCACCTACAGCCCGTCCAAGCGGCGGAGGCGGCGGCGGAGGAGGCGGCGGTGTAAGCACCCATACCGTACCCGTGCCGGTACAAACCCCGAAGCCGACACCGACACCTTCACCGAGCATAAGATTTAACGATATAGGCGCATACGCATGGGCGGAGCCTGCCATAAACGCACTTTCAAAAAAGGGTGCAATAAGCGGCTATGATGACGGAAGCTTTAAGCCCGGCGGCGAAATAAAGCGTGAGGAATTTATAAAAATTGTTGCGGGCGCTTTCGGTATTAAATCCGAAAAGGGCGGCGCGGCTGAATTTGAAGATGTTAAGGAAAGCGACTGGTACTATGAAGCCGTTAAGGCTTGCCGCGAGCATAACATAACGGACGGAATTTCCGATACGGTGTTCGGAGTGGGCAGGGCGGTAACAAGGCAGGAGGCTGCGGCCGTTTTGTCAAGAATACTAAAGCCCGGGGCTTACAACGGTGAAGCCTTTGCCGATGACAGCTCCATTGCGGACTGGGCAAGGGACGGAGTGTATGGGCTAAAGGCGTTGGGTGTGCTTGACGGTTATGAGGATAATACCATTAGACCCCAACAGCGGCTTAACCGCGCGGAGGCTGCCAAGATTATTTACGGCTCAATGAAGCTTAATGAGGAGGAATAAATCGTGAAAAATAAATTCAGAAGATTTATATCGGCTGCCGCCATTGTGTGCCTGATTGCGGGAATGTTTGTAATGCCGGCGGCGGCACAGGACGAGGATAAATTTGAGGCTCAAAAAAAGCTTCTTTCGGATTTGGGCATATTAAAAATCGAGATTACAGACCCCGAAGCGGCTCTAAGCCGCGGACAGTTTGCGGATATGGCAATGAGGACATATTACAAGGAACTGCCCTCATATCAAAAGGCGTCCACCTTTAACGATGTTATTCCCAATTACGAATACAAGGACGCAGTTGAGGCGGGATATGCAAGCAACATAATCCGCGGCGTTGAGGACAATGTTTTCGGC
This sequence comes from Clostridiales bacterium, assembly GCA_029226975.1. Classification (GTDB taxonomy): domain Bacteria; phylum Bacillota; class Clostridia; order UBA1381; family UBA1381; genus Ornithomonoglobus_A. The sequence goes on from JAQXZB010000037.1 coordinate 44,379, forward strand.
GTGGATATGACCCTTACGCCGGGTTCGGCGATCACTATAATGCTTAGGATTTTAAATTACGAAAAATGGATTGAAGCGGCGGGGGATTATAACCTGCATTACCTTGACACCGCAAGAGAAATCGGGCTTATAAGCGGCATTGACCTTAAAAAAGAGGAGCTGAGCTTTAAAGAAGCCGTAAAGCTTATATATAATGCCATAGAGATAGCACCCTTAAAGCTTTCCTCGGCAAAGCCCGGTGAAGCGGAGTATATTAAGGATAAAAACACAACCCTCATCTACGAACGTCTGGGAATAGACCAGAGAAAGGGTATTGTAACCGATAATTTTTATGTATCTCTCAGCGGCGGTGAGGGCGTCGGCATAGGAAATGTCCGAGTTGACGGAATAGATTACAAGGCGGGCAAAAGCGGAGCGGAAAATTTCATAGGCTACAGCGTCCGCATATATTTTGACGAGGACACAAACACCATACTTCACATAAGGGACAATAACAGCGAGCTGACGGTTATTGACCACACAAGCGACTGCGCATGGAATAACGGAAGTATTCATTATTACAATGCAAACGGCGGCGGACGTGATGTATATGTGGGAGCGGACGCGATTGTCATATATAACGGAAAGCTTGTAAGAAGCGGTCAGTTTGACCCGTCTCTGTTTGATTTGGATTTGGGAACGATAACGATTATAAAAAAGTCCTTTGAAAACCACACAGTCGTTGTAATACAGTCCTATAAGGACACAGTATCAGACCGTTTGGTAGAGAATGACGACGGATTTGTATTTGTGGATAAATTCAATGCAGAGCGAAATATTTACATTGACGATGAGGATAATTTCTATATAAGTGACGAAAACGGCGCGCCCATGGAGCTTGGCGGCGTTGCAAAGGAATCGGTTATATCCGCGGCGATAAGCCTTGACGGACAGATAGGAAGCTTAATCGTAAATACCGGCACAAGCAAAATTTCCCAGGCATATGTGATTTCAGCCGCAGAGGACAGCGCACTGCTTAAAACCTATAATGAATCCATACATACCTATGAGGAAAAGACCTATGAATATACAAAATATTTCAAGGAAATAAACAAGGAAGAAAACAACGTAAAGCCCGGCAGGGAATGTACGGTATATCTTGACGTATTCGGCAAGGCGGCGTATATTTCGGCGGATACGGATATGTCGGATTTTTACGCCTATATTATAAAAGCGTCCTATGACGATGTGAATACCGATGAACCGGTTACATTGAAGCTGTTTAGAGATGACGGCAAGGTGGCCGATTATAAAATGGCAAAGGCGGTGCAGATAGACGGAATAAGCTGTAAAAAGAAAAATGCCGATGAAATTGTGAATTTACTGGGAATTAACAATGGGGACAAATCGGGGCTTGCTTATATAAGCCTGACCTTTGATTCCGAAATAAAGGAAATAGACACCTGTCCCGAGGAAAATTCCGCAAGAGAGGCGGACTATTCCTTATATAAAACAGACCGTGAGGCAAAGGACACCATGTACAAGATTGAGGCGGGGGCTTCGGCATGGACACCGACCTTTACGGACAGAAACCGTTATTCAAGCGATACAAAATCCTTTGACGCGGGAATTTTAATGGACTCGTCAACAAAAATCATGGCAGTGCCAAGAGAATGTAAGGACGCGGACAGATTTAAGCTGATTACCAGCGCATCATTTATAAACGACCGCGAATACAAGGTAAAGGCCTATGGCAGATCGGACGATAAGGTAACGGCTGATGTGGTTATATACGAATACTGGAGCCGCTATGACCCGCTGAAGGAAAATGCGGAGGTTGTGGGCGCAAATTATTTTGCAAGAGTTCCCTTCCAAAGAAGCTATGACTGCACAACAGCTATTGTAACCGATGTAAGCGAAAAGCTTAATACCGATACAAACGAGATAGAAAAGTGCGTAACCATGACCACCATACCCGGCGGAACAGAGGTTTCGTATTTTGCGGAAAATGAGCTTTTGGAGGGTATATGCCGAGGACAGATTACAAGATTTATGACTGTGGGCGGAGCGTTATGCTATATCGAAAATGTATATGACATACCCACGCGGGAATTTAACAAGGAGGCGAGAATTATGAGATGGCAGAGCAATCCCCTTGTATATTCCTATTATCTTGAAGATAACGATACTTATCTTGTAGACAGCGGCGGTGCCTATTCGACAGGCACTGCTGACAACCCAACCTATTCCATTGCAAGAGCCAAGGTGATGAACTGCTCAAAAACGCATTTGGCATTTATTACCCGCGGCAAATACGATGAAATGGGCGACAGTGTTCCCCAAAATGACTGGAAGATATACGAATGTTCTACGGCAAAGGTGTTTACATATAACGAAAGAAGCGGAGAGGTTCTAAAGAAAACCTTGGAGGATATTATATCCGTTGACGAAAGCACTCTTAAAAATTCGGAAATAGTTGTTATAACAAAGAATAGAAGAGCGCTGGGAATAATTCTATATTAAGCCTTTGGCTTTAGAGGAGATTGTCATGTTAAAGAAATTAAAGGTATTAACGGCGTTTGTTACTGCCGTATCGCTTGCGGCGGCCTCCCTTTGCCCGGTATTTGCCCGGGAGGAGGACGCCTTGGAGGAACAAATAACGGTGGAGGAAGCCGCGGATAATTCTCTTATTTATTACTACAATATGCATAGGCTAAGAAACCAAGGAGAGATGAGCAATATAAGCGAGTCCGACAACGGTCTGAGAGAGAGCGGCGGCGTGTTCTATACAGAGCTTGCGGCGGCACAGGATTATTTGGGTGTTACATATAAATGGGACGGAGCAAGCTCTTCCGTAATCCTTGATGACGGTGAGGACAGCTGTGCGGTAAAATGCGTGGATTTGTCGGAGGTTGAGGAGGAAGGCACAGTCGGATTTTTCATGGGCGAGTATCTGTACATACCCGTAAAGGTCATTGCCGAGGGCATGGGCTGGCATTATTATCAAAATTCCGATTTGTGGGCAGTAAGCAAGAAAACTCCCATTGACGAGCTTTTCGGCAAGGAGAAGGACGCGGAGCTGTTAAATTTGGGAAAAACAACCGTAATCGACCTGGATTTTGAGGAGGAAAAGCCGGAGTTTAAAAAGGGCTACTGGAACGGCGCTTCCGAGGGCAGCTTTGCAAAGCCCATAGGAGTTGTTACGGAGGAGGGTAATTCCTATCTTCAGATAGGCGCTTCCACCGCCGGTTACGGCGGACCCTATATCCCGCCGGTGGAATTTTTACCAAACACAAAAATACAGCTGGAATTTGACGTTACAAAGAGCGAGGATTTTGAGGGCGCAAGCTTTTCGGTGCTTATTCAGGGTTTTTATAACGGCGCGTTTAAAACCTATATTGACGGTGTGTATCAAACTCCGACAGACGCAGGGAAATGGGTGCATATCACAAAGGAGCTTGACTCATCTCAAATTCCTGAGGGTATTTCGGACATAAGATATGTTTTTACAACAACCAACAAAGCCGCAAAAACAGCCGGCGCAATCAAGGTTGACAATATCGTTGTAAGAACATATCCCGTACCGGTAAGCAATGAGATAACGCCGGAAATTACGGCGGATAAGCTGGGCAACTGGTATATACTGGGCGAAACCATAACCATGGCTCCGAAAAACAAGCTGGATACGGAGCAGTATAAGAGTGTGGGTATTGAAATATACGATTCCTGGGACAATATCGTTCACAAGGAAAGCATTTCAGCAAAGCAGTTTAACGAGGGGTATAAATGGACACCCGATAAGCAGGGCTTTTACGAATACAAGTTCTATACCACCGATAATTACGGCAGAACACAGGAGCTTAACGATTTTTATACCGGCACAAACCCCAACACCAAGGAAAAGGTAAAGATTTACCTAAAGCGTCAGGGTGTTGTTGTGGCAAGGTATAAAACAAAGCCCATGGAGGAGAGATCGCCGAGACTGGCGGTTTCGGTTGAGGCGGGAAGATACCTAAACCCGGAGATTGCCAACGGACGAAAGAACGGACTTCAGGGCAATCAGATAGCATTGGCGGATATTTTGGGATTTAGTACAATACGTTTCCACTGGCTGTCGCCGGACGGACTGGCGTATAAAACCCAGTCCCGGGCAAACGTAAGGCGCGGCGTGTTCGACTTTGCCGAATGGGACCTTTCGGTAAACGACGCAACGGAGCGGGGATTTGATTTGATACTTAATCTTTTGGGAACTCCCCGTTATGCCGTTCCCTACCGTACAGGCTATACAACGCCCACCGGCAAGGGAATAAACTACTATGCTCCGGTGGATATAAACGCATGGAGAGCCTATGTGGATTATGCGGTAAACCGATACAAGGACGTGTGCCATATCTGGGAGATATGGAATGAGCCACATGTATACGGCGGCAGTATTTTCTGGCAGGGAATAACCGAGGACTTTGCCGAGATCCAAAAGGCGGGCTACGAGGCGGTAAAGAAATATCAGCCCGGAGATGAAAGCATTGTGCTTCTGGGCGGTATCGGCGCAAGGCGTTACACCAACTTCTATGAGGAGCTTGTGCAGACGGATGCGTATGATTATTACGATATGCTGGCAATGCACGGCTGGGACGTTGACCCATGGACATATAACAAGATTGCCGAGGATTACGGCAAGGAGGCAAAGCCCATTTGCTCAACGGAAATGCATATGATGCTAAGAGCCTCCGATTCAGAGTATTTGAACAATACGGAAAAAGAAGAGGCAATGAGATGTATTGTGGAGTTTTTAAAGGACTTTAAGTACGGAGCAAAGTTTACAACCTTCTTTGCGGTAAATCTGCAAAGTAATATCGAATGGCTCAAATACTTAAACGAAAACAAGATATACGGTCAGGGCATGGACGGCGGCGCCTATAAGGTGGGAATTTCTCAGCCCAGGTTTGCGGCTATTGCAATGAACACCTTCTTTGACACAATGGGCAAGCAGTACGATTATGTTGACGAGTATCTTTTGGCAAACAAAAAGCAAAACGTTGTCCGGGTAAACAATAACGGCAAGGATCAGCTTATCGTGTGGAACGTGGGCGGCTCAAAATCCAACACAACCATTCTTTCAAAGCAGATAACCGACTGTGCCGGCGAGGATTTTCGGATTGTTGACTGGGAGAACAATGATGTGGATGTATCCGATTTGGAGAACATATCCATCAAGCCCGAAACCATGTACTTTATAAGCGGTCTTAACTCCGAAAAGCTTGATGAGATTGAGTCGGCGCAGGGAGAAGAGCTATACACCGGCAAGGTTTTATACAACAACACCGAAAAGCAAAAGACCGATACGGGAAATATCCTAAACCATGTAATAACAAACGGCACCACAAGCGCGCTGTTTGACAAAAACAGCTTTGAGCTTAGCAAGGATATTGAATACACCGAGGACAACTGGAGATGGAGAGCCCTTGAGGACGGTGCAAAGCAGGAGGACTTCGGAGCAAAATATGCCCTGTCGGTAACGGACGAGGGAATGTATCTTGTTGTTAAGGTAAATGATGCAACGGATAATGCAATTGCAGGCTCACCGGCACAGATGAACCTTAAAGACAGCATACAGTTTGCCTTTGACACCGTAGGTGACCGCAGTGACAACGGCTATATGGAATGTTATGCGGGTCTTGACAGTACGGGAACTCCGACGGTTTACAAGAAAACCGCACCATATATAGGCGGCGATATTATCTCCGACTTTACACCGGGCGATACGGTTATAAAGAACGCAGTATTTAACCGCACCGCAAACGGCTCGGAGATAACATACATGATATTCCTGCCCACAAGGGAAATATATCCCTATGAAAAGAACGTATATGAAGCGATGCACCTCTCACTGGCCATAAATCAAAACAACGGTGAAAAGAATATCGGCAGACTTGAGTGGGGCGCAGGACTTGGTGAGGTAAGATCACCCCTTAAATTCGGAGATGTATGGCTCGATGCCGAGGTTGCAAAAAACAGCGGCGTATATTATCCGCCTTTGGGAATAGGCTGTGACAAGCCCATATTCGACCTTGAAACCCTTGAATACACCGAGGATATAAACTGGATAAGCGACAACATGAACTGGGTATCCTTGGCGGGAGACGATCCTAACTTTAAGGCGAAATTTGCCGTAGGCATGACCGAGGAGGGAATGTACCTTGCGGCAGAGGTTGAGGACGATGAGCTGTTCATGGAGACTTCAAGCGGAGGAGGATTATGGAACCGCGACAGTATGCAGTTTGCCATGGATTTGAGCTTACGTGGAGCAAGCGAGGACAGAATTGAGGCTCAGTGCGGAAAGGTTACCGGCTTGGGAGATACGATTTACAAAGAAGCGGCACCCTTCGTTTCGGCGGAAAAGACCCCCGAGGGCTATACTCAGGCGAAGAATGTCATAAGCGGCGGAGTAAAGAATATTACAGCCGAGGACGGAAAGATTGTCTACAAGCTGTTTATTCCGGCAAGTGAATTTTATCAGTTTAACATTGCCGAAAACGACTGCATAAAGCTTTCACTGCTGTTTAACCAGTACAAGGACGGCAAGCGCTTAGGCTACCTTGAATGGAGCAGCGGTATCGGCGGCAGCAAGAATGCTAAGCAATATGGTATTGTAAGCTACAGATAAAAAAGGGGGCACAGCAAAATGCACAGACCGCATAAAGCGAAAAAGTATAGTGAATAAGCCGATTTTAGAACAAAATATAGTTATAACAGGCTTAATTCTAAGGTAAAAATCGCTTTATGCTATAAACAAACCTCACCACAGGGGCGTCCATGTACGCCTTCGGGCAAGGATTTTTAGGCTTAACGCCTAAAAATCTTCGGTTTGTTCATTCTGCACTATTTTGCCGCACCCCCCAAGAGGCTGTTGCAAATGCAACAGCCTCTTTACCTATCAGTCAATCTTTAAAATCATTTCAAGAATACGCTTTGCGCACTGTGCGGTCTGCTCTCTTGTGATTTCGCCGTTTTCCAGTCTTTCCAAAACTGCTTTCTCGTCCGATACGGGCATTCTTACATCGTTTCCGGCGGCTATTTCCTTTACATGGTCGGCATGGTTCCACCAGTCTGTGGTTACCATTCCCTTATAGCCCCATTCACCTCTTAAAATGCCTGTTAAAAGCTCCGCATTCTCCGAGGAACGAACTCCGTTTACAATGTTATAGGAGGTCATTATCATGCCCGGATTCGACTCCTTAACGCATATCTCAAAGCCCTTTATGTATATTTCTCTTAATGCTCTTTCCGATACAACCGAGTCCGAATCGGTACGGTTTGTTTCTTTATTGTTGCAGGCAAAATGCTTCGGGCAGGCACAGATATTTTCCGACTGAATACCTCTTACCTTTGCCGCCGCCATCTTTCCGGCAATTAACGGGTCCTCCGAGAAATACTCGAAGTTTCTGCCGCACAGGGGACTTCTGTGGATATTTAAAGCCGGTGTGAGCCATACGGCAAGGTTGTTTTCCTTTACCTCCAATGCTCCCGCTTTTCCGACCTCCTCCACAAGGGCTTCATTCCATGTGCAGGCAAGCATTGACGCTACCGGGAACGCCGTTGTGCTTGTCCCGCATTTCCTTTCAAGTCTTAATCCGGCAGGTCCGTCGGCGGTCATTACTCTGGGTATGCCGAACTCCTCAACATCGCCCATGCCCATGGTGTTTGCCACACCCAAATTGGGCTGTCCGCTTACTATGTGAACAAGCTGTTCGTTGCTTAGCTGTGCGATAAATTCGTCAAGGGTGATTTTGCCGCACTCAACGTCCTCAAGCATATACTTTTCCTCGGGCTTGTCCGCCATGGTGTATGTGCACTCAAAGCTTAACGGCTCACGCTCCGAGTTCTTTGCCGGGATATAGCTTCCGTCCGAGAGCATTCTCTTTTCAAGAGTTTTGGGCGGGCAGTATTCGCTAAGCTGCTTTGTGATTACATTATCGTCAAGAGTAAGCTTAAATTCCGCTTCCGCCACGTCCCTTACGGACTTACCCACATAGAATTTATATTCGCCCTTTTCCATTACATATGCGGATTTTTGTATCTGACCCAAATCGTCATAGGACGCCATAGCCTCTATTTCAAAGGACGCAGTTACTCTGCACTCCTCGCCCGGTGCAAGCATGGGAGTTTTTGCGAATGCGCAAAGCTGTCTTTTCGGCTTTGAAATAACCCCTGCGGGTGCTTCAAAATAAACCTCCACAATTTCCTTGCCCTTATATGCGCCGGTGTTTTTAACCGCTGCGGTTACGAAAACAACCTTTCCGTTTGAGCAAAGGCTGATATTTGAAATATCAAAGCTTGTGTAGGACAGTCCGTAACCGAAAGGATAAACAACCTTTTTGTCCGCGCCGGGAACGGTTTGGAAATATCTGTAGCCTACAAACACATCATCGCTGTATTTAACATAATCCTCCGACTCCGCAAAGCCCTCCGATGAGGGATAATCGTCAAAGCTTGCCGCACAGGTGTCAACCAGTTTTCCCGAGGGAACAGCGTCGCCCACCAAAATATCAGCCGCCGCAAGACCGCCCAATGAACCGCCCTGCCAGATTAAAAGCGCCGCTTCGATTTTATCGTTATCGGCAAACCATGAAGCGTCAATCATTGCGCCGGTGTTGAGCATAACAATTACATGCTTAAAGTTCGCCAAAACGGTATCAACCATTGCCTTTTCGGTTTTGCTAAGATAAAAATAATCATCGTCCTCGCTGTTTTTTCTGTCCCAGCCCTCGCCGGAATAACGGTTTATTGTAATTATTGCCGTATCGGTAAACTCTGCCGCCGCTTTTACAAGCTTTTCGTCAAGCTCCGGCTCGGCAAACATTCCCGGCCACACGTCCTCGCCTTTTTTTAATTCGTTCTTTACATACGCATCGTAAAATGCCGAAAGCTCTTCAAAAACATCTACGCCGCTCTTTGTCTTAAGACCCTCGTAAATGTTCGTTACATGAGATGTGAAAACATCTCCCGACCCGCCGCCGCCTTTTACATAGTCAAACTGCGCTTTGCCAAATACCGCCAGCTTTGTTCCCTTTTTTAGGGGAAGCAGGGAGGAATTGTTCTTTAAAAGCACCGTTCCTTCCCAAGCCGCGCGCCTTGACAGCTCCAGGTGTGCATCACATTCGGTGATGCGGGTTTTGTTCTGCCCCAAGGGCAGACAGGGCTGATATTTTGCTCTTGCCCATCTTTCCATGATTTTATCATCCTTTCCTTTTTTGCACCGGAAAAAATTTTCCCAAATGCTTATTTTATGCTTGAATTGTAGCATGGAATATGTTATAATTCAAGTCATAAGGATAATAAAAACAAGACAAAAATCGCTGTCACAAAAAAAGGGGGAATAATATGCTTCCGTATTACGAATTACCCACGCGCAGTATTTTTCTTTCCCATGGAAAATGCTCGCAGAATTACCCGGCGCATTTCCATAACAGCTTAGAGATAACCTATTGTTTTTACGGAATACAGCCCATAAGGATTTCGGACAAGGTGTATGAGCTTAAGGAGGGTGACGCGGCGGTGATTTTTCCCAATACGGTGCATGAGCATATCCGCTGCGAAAACCCGCCCAAGACAAAAAGCCTTTCGATAATCTGCCAAAGCCGACTGATAAACAGGCTTGTGCCCTGCATAAATGACACCATTCCCCAAAACCCCTATATTACGGAGGTGCCGGAGGACACAAAGCGGGCGTTTTTTAGCATAACGGATGTTTCGGACGAGCTTGCCATGGTGGGCTGGACCTGTATTATCATATCCGGCTTGTTTTCGCGCTTAGAGCTTGTAAGCACCGACTACGCCGGCGAAACGGATATTATACAGCGGCTTACCTCCTACGTGGCGGCAAATTTCACAAAGCCATTGACGCTTGAATACATAGCCCGCCAATTCGGAATGAACAAGTCCTATTTATCCCATGTTTTTTCCGATAAGATAAAGATAAATTTCAGGGACTACATAAATACCATGCGTTCGGAACACGCGGCAATGCTTATCCGCTCCACCTCAAACGATCTTACGACCGTTGCCTACGATTCGGGGTTCGGCTCTCAAAGAAGCTTTAACCGGGCGTTTATGTCGGCGTTTCACATGACGCCGTCACAGTACAGAAAAAGCGTATCGGGGTTAAGACCGTAAAAATGAACAATAAACGCGTTTTTATTGAGTGACAACGGCGCACTTATATGATATAATTGAAAAAAAGAAAGGAATGATTACAATGTATATTGCAGACGAAAAAAGATATGACAAAATGAAATATAACCGCTGCGGAAAAAGCGGATTAAAGCTTCCGGCGCTTTCACTGGGACTGTGGCATAATTTCGGAAGCTGTGACAGCTATGACAACATGGTAAATATGCTCACAACCGCCTTTGATTTGGGAATAACCCATTTTGACGCAGCCAACAACTACGGCCCATATCCCGGAAGTGCCGAGGAAAACTTGGGAAAAATCCTAAAAAACCAGCTTGCCCCCTACCGCGACGAGCTTATTATTTCCACAAAGGCGGGATACACCATGTGGCCGGGTCCCTACGGCGACCATGGATCGAGAAAATACCTTATTGCAAGCCTTGACCAAAGCTTAAAGCGTCTGGGGCTTGATTATGTGGATATATTCTATCACCACCGCCCGGATCCTGACACACCCATGGAGGAAACCGCCGCCGCCCTTGACCAAATCGTAAGGTCGGGAAAGGCTTTATATGTGGGCGTGTCAAACTACAGCCCGGAGCAGACCCGAAAGATGGCGGATATTATGAAGGGACTGGGAACTCCCCTCATTATTCATCAGCCCAAATACAATATGTTCGACAGACAGCCGGAGGAGGCACTCTTTGACGTACTGGAATACGAGGGCATGGGCTCAATATCCTTTTGTCCCCTTGCTCAGGGAATGCTGACGGACAGGTACCTAAAGGGCATACCCGCCGATTCAAGAGCGGCAAAAAGCTCGCCGTTTTTAACCCGCGAGGGAATTACGGAGGAGAAGCTTTCAAAGATAAAGGCTTTAAACGAGATAGCAACAGGCAGAGGTCAGTCCCTGGCACAGATGGCGTGTGCATGGAATTTAAGGGGCGGCAGACTTACAAGCGTGCTTTTGGGCGCGTCAAGACCGGAGCAGATAATTGACAGCGCAAAATCCCTCACAAAGCTTGACTTTACCGAGGACGAGCTTGCGGAAATTGACAGAATAGTCAAGGATTAGTGTATATTTTCAACAAAAACCGCATGGAAATTTCGGCACTCAATGTTAATAAATACTTGATTTTTTGGTAAAAAAGTGGTATACTGTTAGCGGGGTATGCGGGGAAATATTTGTGAAGCGGGGGCTTTAGATGTACAGAAATTATATCAAAAGGATAACAGATGCCATAATGTCGGCAGTGGGACTGGTTGTTATTTCACCGGTGCTGCTTGTTATTGCTGTTTTGATAAAGCTTGACTCGCCCGGACCGGTGCTCTTTAAGCAAAAAAGAGTCGGCATGGGCAAGGGGTATTTTAATATTTTAAAATTCAGAACAATGAGGTCCGACACACCGAAGAATGTTCCCACGCATATGCTTAAGGAGCCGGACCGGTACATAACGAAAATGGGCGCGTTTTTGAGGAAGTATTCCCTTGACGAGCTTATGCAGATAGTGAACATATTAAAAGGGGATATGTCCTTTATAGGTCCGCGTCCCGCGCTGTGGAATCAGTATGATTTGATTGAGGAGCGCGACAAATACGGCGCAAACGACATAAGACCGGGACTTACCGGATGGGCGCAGATTAACGGCAGAGACGAGCTTGAAATTGATGTAAAAGCAAGGCTTGACGGTGATTATGCCGCTGTCCTAAGTTCAGGGCATTTTAAAGGCTTTTTGATGGACTGCCGTTGTTTTTTGGGCACGATAGGATGCGTTGTTAAAAGTGACGGAGTTGTTGAGGGCGGTACCGGTGAAATGAAAAAAAACGAGGAGCCGGTAAACAAGTGAAATCATTTAATTTTTGGGGAAAGGCGGAGATACCATGGCACTGGGCTTGATGTATATAACGAATAACCCGCAGGTTGCCGCAATTGCACAGACTGCCGGTGTTGATCGTATTTTCGTTGATATGGAATATATCGGAAAAGAAGAACGTCAGGCGGGAATGAATACCGTTAAATCTCACCACACCTACCAAGATATTAAAAACATATCGGCGGTGACCCGAAACGGTAATTCCCGGCTGCTTGTCAGGGTAAATCCCATGCATGAGGCAGCAAAGGATTATTGTTCTTCAAAAGAAGAAATCGAAACCGCCGTTTCCTGCGGAGCTGATATTATTATGCTCCCGATGTTTAAAACCTGTAAAGAGGTGGAGAGCTTTTTAAATATTGCATACGGAAAAGCAAAAACCATGCTGCTGCTCGAAACAAAGGAAGCCGCCCAAAAAATTGATGAAATAATAGCTGTCGGCGGCTTTGATGAGATACATATAGGATTAAATGACCTGCATCTTGCCTATGGAAAAAAATTCATGTTTGAGCTGCTTTCGGACGGGACGGTTGATCGGCTGGCATATAAGCTAAACAGCAATGCAATTCGGTTTGGTTTTGGCGGTATAGCCCGTATCGGCTACGGTACACTTCCTGCGGAATACATTATTGCGGAGCATTATCGGTTAAACTCGCAATCGGCTATATTATCAAGAAGCTTCTGCAATGCCAACACAATTGACGATACCCAAACTATTCGCCGGTTATTTAACGAGGGAATAAAAAACATTCGTGATTTTGAAAAGAAAGCATCGGCTTATACAAGTGATGAGTATTTTAACAACCATAAAACGGTAGTTTCGCTTGTGGAGAAGATTGTTGAGGGATTTAATGGAAAATAAAAGCATTAAAATATGTGCGTTGACAACAATATCAAAAACAATGGATTGGTTTATTGTTGACTCTATGAGAAATTTAGCCAAAAACGGCTATGAGGTTACGCTTATCTGTGATATGGAGGACGGATTTGCACAAAGAAACAGCGATTATGCAGCCTGTATCAATCTGCCCATGAGCCGGGGAGCAAGCCTTAAGGATTTGCTTACTGTACCCTTTAAGCTTAGAAAGATATTTAGAAAAAACAAGTTTGATTTAATATACTACACCTCTCCCAATGTATCGCTCTATGCTTCCATAGCGGGCTTTTTGGCGGGGATAAACACGCGCATTTACAGCCAGTGCGGACTGCGTTATGTATCCTTTACCGGGATTAAACGAAGGATTTTTCGGTTGGTTGAGCGCATTACCTGTAAATTCTCAACCCACATAAGGGCGCAGAGTCCCATGAATATGCAATTTGCCATTGATGAGAGGCTTTGTCCCGAAAGCAAGATTTCTGTTGTCGGCATAGGCGGAACGACAGGCGTGGATTTAAAGCAATGCGGCTCATTTGACCATAATAGGGCAAGGTCGGAATTAAGAAATAAATATAACATTCCAAAAGACGGGTTTGTCTTTGGTTATGTGGGAAGAATAAACAGGGATAAGGGCATCAATGAGCTTATAGAAGCCTTTTGCTCTCTTCGGGAGAAGTACGAAAATATATATCTTTTGTTGGTGGGCATGATTGATGACACAAATCCCATAAGCGAGAACAGCATGCAAACAGCCAAAAGCAATCCGCATATTATTTTAACAGGCAATGTTCCCTCCGACCGGGTTTATTGTTATATGTCTATGTTTGATGTTTTAGTGCACCCTACATACAGAGAAGGCTTCGGCAAGGTTTTGCAGGAGGCTATGGGTATGAGCTTAGGAATTATTACAACCGATGTACCCGGTCCTTCGGAAGTGGTTGAGAACGGTGTGTCAGGCATACTGGCCAAAGTGAAAAATCCCGGTGATTTGGCAAAAAAAATGGAGTTTATGTACAACAACCCCGAACAAAGAGAAAAACTTGCATACGAGGGCAGAAAAAGAGCCGAAAAGTATTTCGACCGCCCGATTATGCTTAACAATATCCTGACAGATTTAAACAATATCATGTCAAAAGCAAGAGGAAACAAATGACAGGATTTAATTTTGAAGAAGAAAAAAACAAGGTTATTGAGGCCCTAACCCAAAACGGTCTTGATAACAAGCAGGCTCAGATTGCCGCGGATTGTTTTGCAACCGCCGATTTATACGGTGTGACAAGCCACGGCTGTGCTGTTTTGCCCGCACATATTCAAAGGCTCAAAAGAGGCGGATATAACCTTAACCCGTCTTTTAAAACAATTCGTGAAACGCCGTCCTTTGCAGTGATTGACGGTGATAATGCAATGGGTCCCGTTTCGGCGGCTTACTGTATGAATTATGCGACAGACCGCGCAAAGACAAACGGTGTTTTTTCTGTGTTTAGCCCAAATAATAACACCTTCGGTCCCGCCTTTTACTATTCGCTTAAAGCGGCAGAGAAAGGATGCATAGCTTTTATCTGTTCAAACAGTCCCGCACAGATGGCACCTGTGGGAGGAAAGGAAAAAATGCTCGGAACCAATCCGTTTTCTATGGTAATTCCCGTACCCGGCGATGACCCGATTATGGTTGATATGGCGACAAGCGTTGCCGCAAAGTCAAAATTTAAGGAATATAAGGCTAAAAATCAACCGCTCCCTGACGGTTGGGCGCTTGATGAGAACGGAAATCCCACCAATGACCCTGATAAGGGAATACAGGGCTTGGTTCAGCCTATGGCAGGCTTTAAGGGATATTCGATATCGATGCTTATAGATATTATGTCGGGTGTTTTATCGGGAGCTGCTTATTTAAACCGGGTCGGACGCTTTTACAGCGAGGACAACATGAATGTGGGATTTTACATAAGTGCGTTTTCACCCGAAATCATTTTGGGAGAAGAGTACAAAGAACGCATAAAGGATTTTGCGGCCTTACTTAGAAATTGTGAACCTGCAAACAGGCAGTCGGTTTGTCTGCCGGGTGATGACAGGATTATTGCGAGGGCAGAAAAATTGAATAATTCCGATAAAAGGAGAACGCCATGAGAATACTTGTTTTTACTGTTTCGTCTTGGAACAGCAAAGTCGGTTCAAATACTTGGGCAGCCTTATTGAACGGATATGATCCGTCACAGGTTGCCAACATATGTATTCGGGACGAAATACCGGACAGCCCGGTATGCTCTCGGTATTTTGGCATATCGGAAAACAAGATAATAAAAAGCGTTTTTAACCGTAAAATAAAAACCGGACGTGAAACAAGCGCTCTTAGTTCTTCAGCCTCCGACAATACCGACCTTGAGGAGCATAATACACGCTATCAAAAAATGACGGTTAAAAGACGGTATTCAATGCTCATGGCCCGGGAGCTTGTTTGGAAGCTGGGACGCTGGAAAACAAAGGAGCTTAACGATTTTCTTGATGATTTTCACCCGGATATTATTTTACATTCCATGGAAGGATATATTCATTTAAACAGAATTATCGAGTATGCGATAAAGCGTACCGGGGCAAGGGCTGTCGGATACATTTGGGATGATAATTTCACATATAAGCAATATAAAAATCTCGGATACAAGGTATATCGTTATTTTCAGCGCCGGTCATTAAAACGCTTGGCGAGAAAAACCGATGAATTTTTTGCAATATCTCCGTTCACCAAATCAGAAGCGGACAAATTCTTCGGCATAAACTGCCATGTTCTGACAAAACCCTTATCCAAGATACCGACGGTTACGGAGTATAACGGTGCTTTGCCTATTCGTATGGTTTATACGGGCAATCTGCTTATCGGCAGAGATAAGAGTTTAATTCGCTTGTGCAGGGCACTTAAAGAAGTAAACAGTGACCGGGAAATGATATGTTTGGACGTTTACACAAAGACTGTTTTACCCGAGAGTGTATCGGCCAAGCTGCAAAGCAGCTATTGTCATATACATAAACCCATTATGCAGTCGGAAGCATTGAAGAAACAAAATGAAGCCGATGTTTTGCTGTTTTTGGAAGATATTGACGGCAAGGACGCTAAAGCTGCCCGCCTTTCATTTTCTACTAAAATCACAGATTATCTTTCGGCGGGAAAATGTATATTTGCCATCGGAAATTGTGACACGTCTCCTATGCAGTATTTTATTGAAAACAAGGCAGCGATTGTATGTGACAGCGATGAAAAAATACTGCGCGGATTAAATCAGCTTACAGAAAATACGAGCATATTAAATGAATATGCCAAAAATGCTTGTGAAGCGGGAAAGAAAAATCATGACCCTCAATCAATTCGGAAATTATTGTTTGGGGTGCTTGACTGTGTATACACAAAAAATAAGGGGAAATGATTTTTTCGTAAAAAAATAACGCCGATCCGTTAAAGCCGGCGTTATTTTAATAAAATAACTCACTTGTAATTAAAGGAGATGATGAAAATAATTATGCGTAATGAAGATGAGCTTTAGGATACGGAATTTCCTCGCCGTCCTCCAAAGCAACTTCAATCCATTCTTTAATTATTGTTTCGGCATTGGCAATTGCTTCCTGACGGGTTTTTCCATCTGCCATGCAGCCCGGAAGGTCGGGAACTTCGGCGATAAAGGCATTGTCATCATCGCTCCAATAAAGGATAATTTCATAATTATACATGGTTATCAGCTCCTAACTTGTAATTCAACATAATGTTACGGATTTGTTTGACTTGATAAGGCTTTGCAAAAGCCCCATTGGGCTGAATATTGATTTTTTCAGCAATTCCCTGTCGCGTGTATATGTAGTGATCACCTCTGATTCGCTCACGGAAACCCAAATATAACAATACACGCTGAATATCTCTGAATTTTATGTTTTTATCTTGATTACCGCTCAAAACAGAAGCAAGCAGCTTATCAATTTGTCCCATTGCGGCTCTCCTCTGATTATATTATTTATGATAGACCGTTTTCAATGACTTTATACCTGTTTTTTCGGTACGTCCGAAGAATGCTTAATAATATTATAACACCATCGCAAACGGTTGTCAAGTATGCGAGGAAAGCGGTTTGCAATTTTCAAAGGCGCAAAGAAGGGTTTTTGCCATTGGCTCGTATGCCGCTTTAAGGTCGGTAAGAGGGTTTTTTCCTTTGCCTATTTCCAAGGTGTAGCCCTCCTTTTTAAATTCATCTATAAACCAATCCTTCATTCCCCCGAATGCTGCCGTTCCCTCAGGCTCGCAGACCCTGTAACCGCCCGCCGCCGCCATTTTCTCTGCCCTCTCCCTTGCTCCCGCGGGCGCATTGCCGCAAAAATCATAGTATATCTCCTCGCCCTGGGAATGGAGGGCTATGAGCATATCGGGCTTGATTTTTCTTATAAATTCCGTTATTGCCTTTGTTTCCGGCTCGGATTCGGGATATTTTCCGCCGTATTTTGACGGCGCAATTCCCTTTGTTACCGGCTGCCACATGGCATTGTAATTGTGGTTTAAGTCCACTCCTCTTGCGTTTGCCTGCCAAAGCTGTGTAAATTCTCTTATGCCCAGCCGCCTTATAAGCGCTCTGTGCCGAGGGTCCTGCAAATTTGCGCCGTTTACGGCTATGTCAACCCCGTCGGGATTTAGCATGGGTATAAAATAAACCGTATTGTTTTCATATATCCCAACCGCGTCCGCGCCGAAAAACGGCGTTTTTGTCATGTAATGCACGATAAAGTCCGAAATGAATTTCATTACCGCCGCCGCGGTCAGATATTCTAAGCCATGCACCGCCGCCGCACACACAATCTGCCTTTTTCCCCTGCCTGTTTTTATGCACAAAAGCTCCCTGCCGCAGACGCTTTTCCCCACAGAAAAGCCCTCAAGCTCCTTAAATTCCAAAAGCAGCTTTGTATCCCTTTTCAGTTTTTCATAATCATAGCGCATTATTTCACCCCTTTTATGCAAGTATATGCGCCGAATTTTTCGGATATACTGTATTTATGCGGATTTTTCGGTTGACATAAGTGATTAAATGAGTTATAATATAGTAGTATAAATGTATTTGAAAGGACAACGCCATGAATTACGAAATGACAATCGCGGGACTTAAGCGTTCGCTGCCGCTGTTCCCGATAAACGAAAACTTACAGATAGCGGCGTTTATCATGCTGGGTGATACGGAAATTACCGAAGCCTGCGCAAGAGAGCTTTTAAAGAAGGCTCCCGATTACGACATACTCATAACCGCCGAATGCAAGGGAATACCTCTTACATACGAAATGGCGAAGCAGGCGGGAAAGAGCTACATTGTGGCAAGAAAATCTCCCAAGCTGTATATGAAGGATGTACTTACGGTACATTCGGACTCAATCACCACCGAGGGCATACAGACCCTGTGTTTGGGCGGTGATGACGCACAGCTTCTTAAGGGTAAAAGAGTTCTTATTACCGATGACGTTATAAGCACAGGCGGCTCGCTTTCTGCCCTTGAAAAGCTTGTTCGGCGGGCAGGCGGCGAGATTGCCGGGAAAATGGCGGTGCTTGCCGAGGGCGATGCCGCTGTAAGGGACGATATAATCTTTCTTGAAGCGCTTCCGCTGTTCGATAAGGACGGAAAGGTGATTTAATTGGATTACGGCTTGGTTTTTGCCGGCGGCGGAGTTCGCGGCGCGTATCATATCGGAGTTTGGAGAGCCATAAAGGAGCTTGGAATTAAAATAAGCTCTGTGTGCGGTGCTTCCATAGGCGCGGTAAATGCGGCTATGCTTTGTATGGACGCTTATGAGGACGCACTGCGGCTGTGGGAGGAAATATCCCTTTACGATATTGTCGCTCTCCCCTCTGACACGAAAATAGAGGGTGACCTGTTTTGTGCAAAAACCATTGCTTCCCTGATACGGCAGATTTTCGTTTCAAAGGGGCTTGAAATGCAGCCCTTAGAGGAGCTTTTGCGCTCGCTCATTGACGAGGATAAAATCCGCAGTTCAAAAATACGGCTTGGAATTGCGCTTTTTTCCGTTACGGATAAAAAGGAAATGCTCCTTGACGTTTCACAGATACCCGAGGGCAGGCTTGTGGATTATCTTATGGCAAGCGTGTGTCTTGTGGGCTTTAAAAGCCGCACCATAGGCGGCAAGCGCTTTATTGACGGCGGTATGGCGGATAATATGCCGGTAAGCTATATGCTTAAATACAACACAAAAAACATAATAACCGTAAATGCCGGGGGCATAGGCGTATACCGCGACCGTAACCTTGCCGGCAGAAACGTTATTGAAATAAAATGCCGTTCTCCCTATACGGGTACGATGGATTTTGACCGTAACGGGATTTTAAAGAGCATCGAAAACGGCGCTCTCGATGCCCGCCGCGCCTTGGGGCTTTTGGGCGGAGAGATTTATTATTTTAACGCCGAGGCGTACAGGCGGCTGCATTTTAAATACAGCCATGACTTGATATTGGGAGCGGAGTATGCGGCGGAGCTTTTGGGGATTGACAAGCTTAAGGTTTATGATTTTGACGAGCTTGTTTCGCTCATTAAAAAAGAAAAGGACAATGCGCCTTTGCAGCTTCAAAGGGTTATGAAAATGCTTTGCCGCGACGGATTTATTGAAAGCAAAATAGATAATGTGCTGGGCGGCACATACCTTGCCGCTTCGGCGCTCATGTACTTTGGATACGGGGGATATGGGGAAATTTAACATAAAACAACGGCTGCTTATGGGATTTGTTCTTCTGGTCATGCTTGCGGCGGCTTACGGCATATACTATGCTACGGCGCAGCTGTCCATGATTGACATGGCACAGGATACCGTTGAAAACAGCATAAATTGTAAAACTGCATATATAATACGGGAGGAACGGGTTTTTGAAGCGCCCTACAGCGGCAGTGTGTATCACAGCGTCTCGGACGGGGAAAGGGTTTCAAAGGACTCGCTTATAAGTACGGTCTTTTCGGGAAAAATCAGCTCCGACAAGCTAAAGGAGCTTCGCACCATCGACAGGAAAATCCAATCCCTTAAAAGCTCCGAATTTGGCTTAGCGTATGTTTTTTATGACTCGGACACCGAAAGCGCGGTAAACGAGATAATTTCCGAAATCCCGGCTTTGGGCGAAAAAAACGAGGTTTCGCGCATTGCCGGCGCAAGGGAGGATTTAAACGCAATAAGGAGCGGTGTTTCTTCTTCGCCCTCCGACCGCTTAGACAGCCTTTTAGAGCAGAAGCAGATTATCCAAGACAGCATAAGCGCACAGCGCATGGATATAATAACGGATATTTCCGGGGTGTTTACCACCTATGCGGACGGAATGGAGAGCGCATTGATTCCGGAGGATATTCCCTCCTACGGCGCATCATACATCTCGTCCCTAAAGCCCGCGGCGGCGGTGCGGCTGTCGCGAAGCGAGGCAGAGGCGGGCGGCGCGGTATGCAAGGTTATGAACAATCATTTATGGTATGTTATAATGAATGTTCCCTTATCCCGTATGGACGGACGAAAGGTCGGCGACGATGTGTGGCTTCGCTTTAATTCCATGGCGGGAGAAAAGATCGGCGCACAGATATATTATATAGGAGAGCCGGAAAATGACATTGTTCCGGTGACGGTGCGCTGCGGGCAGTATTTGGAGGGTGCTTTTGCCTACAGAAGCGCCGATGTTGATTTGATATTTGAAAGCTACAGCGGATGCCGCGTTCCCATTCAGGCAATACGCTCGGACAATAACGGTAACAAATACGTTTTGGGAATGATCGGAACGAGGGAATATATCTGCTACTGTACGGTGCTGTATTCGGATATTGACCGAAACATCGCCATAATCGAGTCCACCCAAACCGCGCAGAATAAAATTCAGTCCATGGAGCGTATAGTGACAGGCGAGAGGTAGGAGGAATAATGCGAAAAATAAGCTGCGCATCTCACCGCTTTTTGCTCGGGGCGGTATACACATACAGCACCGCTCGCTGCAAAGCGGCAATATGCATTCACCGCCAAGAAGGGCGGACGCACGCAGTGCGGCTTTTGCGAAGCAAAAGTGATGACAGGCTTCTTTTCCGCATTATGATTTGTGCCGCCGCATGGCGGTTGAATGGAGGAGTTGTTATGTCAATAGAAGAAAATCTTAATTCCGTAAAAGAGCGCATAGCCAAGGCGGCAGTGCGGGCAGGACGAAGCCCAAAGGATATTTCGCTCATTGCCGTTACCAAAACCCATGGCGCGGATATGATTAACGAAGCGATAGACAAGGGCGTAAGCGACATAGGCGAGAACAAGCCCCAGGAGGTGCGCGACAAGTTTGAATATGTAAAAAGCGGCGTAAAATGGCATCTTATCGGGCATTTGCAGACAAATAAGGTAAAATATATAATAGACAAGGTTTGTCTTATACATTCGGTTGACAGCATACATCTTATGGAGGAGATAGACCGTCAGGCAAGGAAGTACGGAAAAATCATGGATGTGCTTATACAGGTGAATATTTCCGGGGAGGAAAGCAAGTCGGGAATTGAGCCGGGAGAGCTTGATGCGCTTTTAAAAAAGGCGGGAGAGCTTGACAGCCTGCGGGTTAAGGGACTTATGACCATTGCTCCCATAGAGGGCGATGCGTCGGTGCATTTTAAAAATATGAAAGCTTTGTTTGACGAATATAAGGAAAAATCCTATCCTCATGTGAGCATGGAGGAGCTGTCCATGGGCATGAGCGGGGATTTTGAAAAGGCGATTGAGTGCGGCGCGACAATGGTACGCGTAGGCTCGGCGATATTCGGAAAACGCGATTATACAAGGAGGTAAAAAAATGGCAATCATAAACACCATTAAAGGCTTTTTCGGTTACGGAGAGGACGATTTCGAGGACTACGACGAGGAGTATGAGGAGTACGAGGAGGAGGAAGAAGCTCCCAAAAGAAGCTTCTTTAAGGAACGCCAAAGCGCAAAGGAAGAGGAGGATACTCCCAAAAGAAGCTCCAAGGTGGTTCCCATCACCTCGCGAAACGAGCGCGCAAACGTGCAGATAATCACGCCGACGGTTTTCGATGATACCAGAAAGGCTGCGGAAATTATAATGAACCGCCGCGTGCTTATATTAAACGTAACAAAAATGCGCGACACCGACGAGGCAATGCGCGTTGTGGATTTCATATCCGGTACGGTTTACGGGCTTCGGGGAAATATCCGCAAGGTGCATGACGGAATATTTGTTGCCGCACCCAGCAACATCGATATTTCCGGCGACAGCATAAAGGACCATACATACAATAATTTTAACCTGCGACATGACGGCTGAGGATAAGCTTTTGCTCGCCCGCGCAGAGGATTTGTTTTCGCTGTGCGAAAAATACTGCACACCGCGGTTTTCTTCCTTTCTTGACGGCGGCGAGATTGCGGTTTTGGAGGATAATTTCATCACCGGCGGCGCGGATACAATGCTTTGGGGCGGCTTTGAGGGTGCAGAGCACCGAATTTTGGGTGTGTTCCCCGAATGGAGTGAGCCGGAGGCGGCGGAGTTTCCCATAACGGCTTTATATATAAAAAACAACGGCTCAAGGGAGCTTTCCCACAGGGATTTTTTGGGAACGCTGATGTCCTTGGGAATAGACCGTTCCAAAACCGGGGATATTGTAACCGATGAGGGCGGAGCGTATATATTCCTTTCATCGGATATTGCCGACTATGCGGCTCAAAACATAACAAAGATAGCAAGCTGCGGCGTAAGCGTTCGCAGGGCAGAGCCTGATGAGATAAAGAATGTGTCCAAAAAAATGCAGAGCATGGAGCTTGTATGCGCGTCATTGCGGCTTGACGCTTTATGTGCGGCGGCAGCGGGCATTTCAAGGCAGGCGGCGTCAAGGCTTATAAGCGGCGGCATGGTAAAGCTTAACCACCGTCCCGTTACGGACGGGTCAAAGGCGGTTTGTGAGGGGGATTTGCTTTCCTTAAGGGGGTACGGCAGATTTATCCTTTCCCGGTGCGGTGCAATGACCCGCAAGGGCAGAATACATATAACGGTAAATAAATTTATTTAGGAGTGGTGGAAATGCTCAGACCCATAGACATTCAAAACAAGGAATTTGAGAAGAAAATAAAGGGCTACGACTGCAACGAGGTCGATGATTTTCTCGACGCCGTAATCGCCGATTACGAGCGGCTGTGGAAGGAAAACAGCTCTTTAAAGGACAAAATCGGAATGCTTACCGAGGCGGTGGAGCGCTACAAGCTTATGGAGGTTACCATGCGCCAGTCCTTAGACGTGGCGAAGCAGTCCGCGGAGGAAACCCGCAAAAACGCTCAGCTTGAAGCGGACGGGATTATCGCAAAGGCAAAGCTTGACGCAACCCATTTGGCAAAGCAGATAGACGAGGAGCATTTAAGACGGCATCAGGAAATGCTCTCGGTAAAAACACAGGTGGAGAATTACAAGTCCAGGGTTCGGGCAATGACGGACGGACTTTTAAAAGCTCTTGAACAGATATAATTGACATTTGATTATATCTGTGGTAAAATAAATACGAATAAACAATGGAAGGAAGTCTTTTAAATGGAAAAGAAAAACATAGACTGGTCAAATCTCGGCTTCGGCTATATTAAGACCGACAAGAGATATGTTTCGTACTACAAGGACGGCGCATGGGACGAGGGCGCGCTTATCGATGACCCCATGATTACCATGAGCGAGTGCGCCGGCGTTTTGCAGTACGCACAGACCTGCTTTGAGGGTCTTAAGGCGTATACAACCGCCGACGGACACATCGTTGTCTTTAGACCCGACTTAAACGCGGAGCGTCTGGAAAATTCGGCAAAAAGACTTGAAATGCCGGTATTTCCCAAGGATCGCTTTATTGACGCGGTAGTAAAGACCGTTAAGGCAAACGACGCGTATGTTCCGCCCTACGGCACCGGCGCAACGCTGTATTTGCGTCCGTATATGTTCGGCAAGAACGAGGTTATCGGCGTAAAGCCGGCAGACGAGTATGAGTTTCGGCTCTTTACCACGCCGGTAGGTCCTTATTTTAAGGGCGGCGCAAAGCCTCTTACAATAAAAATCTCGGATTTTGACCGAGCAGCACCCCATGGCACAGGAAACGTAAAGGCAGGGCTTAACTATGCCATGAGCCTTCACGCAATCGTAACCGCCCACAACGAGGGCTATGACGAGAATATGTACTTAGACCCGGCATCCAGAACGAAGGTAGAGGAAACCGGCGGCGCAAACTTCCTGTTTATAACCAAGGACAACAAGGTTGTAACGCCCAAATCCGACAGTATTCTGCCCTCGATAACACGCCGCTCGCTGATGTATGTGGCAAAGGAATATTTAGGTCTTGAAACCGAGGAGAGAGAGGTATATCTTTCGGAGCTTGACGATTTCGCGGAATGCGGGCTCTGCGGCACTGCGGCGGTAATCTCGCCGGTAGGCAAGATTGTTGACCATGGCAGAGAAATATGCCTGCCCAGCGGCATGAACGAGATGGGACCTGTGACAAAGAAGCTTTACGATACCCTAACGGGTATTCAGATGGGCAAGGTAGAAGCGCCCGAGGGCTGGATTAAGGTTATAGAATAATACATAACGGGACTGTCATAAAGAGGCAGTCTCTTTTTTTTGTATATTTGTAATTTACTCTTGTTAAATTCCGACACTTGTGTTATAATATAATTACAATAAAACCGAAAAGAGGGATGTATATGGCACCGGATACGATTGTTTTTGAACAGGAAGGGCTTGATCGGGCGATTGCGGCAGGATTTGTGAGCATCGGTCTTTGCGATAACACTTTTGTGCTGCCACCCAAAACGGGGATTACATATATGGCAATAGGCAGCGTTTCTGTAAGTATTCCTCTTACAAGGGCGCAGTGCGCCGGTATACATTTTAACGGCTTTGAGCCGAAATTTGCTCCGGACATTGCATATGTGCCGCGGTATACGCCGTCGGCGTGTGTTCCCACCTCCGGCAGCGGTTCATGGGGTTCTTTCGGGAGCTATGCGTCCTCTTACGGGTCATTTTTCCATATGTATGAGTACGAGTATGAATATGGTTCATTTAACCGCGGGTCATTCGGTTTCGGCTCTTTTGGCTACGGCTCGTTTTCGGGGTCATTCGGCTCATACAACCATATTATAAACCCATTTGTAAAAGGCTACGGTATAAATCTGATATGAACGCTTTGCATATAAACTGGTCAAAGCCCTTCACGCTTCGCCATAAGGCGTTTTTCGTGGAGGATTTTGAGCTTTTGACTACAATTTTATCAGCCCTTAAATGGCGCGAGAAAAACGGAAGCATAAAGCTGTGCGCGGACAAAACCGCCTTGCTGTTCTACGAAGCGGCGGGGCTTTTGCCCATATGGGACGGCGGTTATGAGGAGCTTGTTGTGGACGAGGACATAGACCCAATAATGTTTTGGGCGGCGGGCAAGCTTTTTGCCCTGCGTTTACAGAATGCGCCGGTGGCGGTCATGGACACTGATTTCATTGTCTGGGAAAGTATTCTCTTTGACAGACTTCCCGAATGCAGCGTTATTCATTTTGAGGAGCTTTATCCCGATGTATATCCGGGTAAAGAGTATTTTAAGCTGCGGCCGGGCTTTGATTTGGACGGGCTTGACTGGAGCGTTCCCGCCTGCAACACCGCTTTTACGGTGTTTAAGGACGAGGGACTTTTAAAATACTACACCGAAACAGCGATAGATTTTATGAAGCACAGCCCTGCTTTGGACGATACGTTAAAATACATGGTCTTTGCCGAGCAACGGCTGCTTTCCATGTGCGCGAAAAAAAGGGGTGCGCACATACTTGCCTTTTCCGGGCTTGACCGGCTGTTCTCGGACGGAAGCGGCTGTTTTACCCACACCTGGGGCATGAAGCAGCAGATGCGCGACAATGACGCGCTTCGCTATGATTTTTGTATGCGCTGCATAGGGCGCATAAAGAGGGAATATCCCTCAGTTTACGATATTATTCGAAATATAAGTATTTTTGACAAATATAAGGAGAAATAACATGATAGTTGGCTTAAAACACGCAATACTGCATATTTTAGACGCAAATTCGGGCGTTACGGTGTTTTCCGATGATGAGCTTGATCTCTCGGACGCCATGGTTGATTCGTTTATCACAAAGCATATAGATAAAGTTTGCGCCGATTCGGGAGCGCGCAGAGGTGAGTTTAACGAAAGCAGCGGATTTTTATACCATGTAAAGGAGTATATCGCTTCCCCGGAGGAGGAGAGAGATTTGCACAGTCTTTCCATGTTCATTGCCGAACGCCTTTATGAGGGAATTTCCCATGCGGAGAACACCGAATCCTGCGATGTTTTAATCTGCGACTGCAATATAAACGAACGTCCCGCAATAGCTGTCCTAAAGTTCGACAACAAGGTGGGCTACACTCACCGGGTCTTAAAGGAGGACGGCGAGGTCAGGAACGAGATTATAAACCACTATGCGATTTTGCCCTCAGCCTCAACGGCGGTAAGGGAATACGCATTTATCGACCAAACGGATTTAACAATCAGATTTAAGGGACAAAAGCGCAGCATTGACGGCGAAAAGGTTGATTTAATGGCGGATTTGCTCTTAGAATGCAGCTTTGACATTTCCTCAAGGGAGTCAATAAACGCGGTAAACCGCATTGCAAAAAAGGTTACGGAGGTAAACGAGGGCGACTCCATCGACACCTCGGCAAGAATGAAGCGTTATGTGGTGGAGAGCGTGGAGAAAGAGGATTTGAAGTTTGTGGAGCCGCAAAAGATTGCCGACACTGTTTTTGAGGGCAGACCGGTAATGAAAGCGGAGTTTCTCGAGGAGGTAAGAAAGGCGCAGGTGCCGGAAAAGGTTGAGGTTACGGGCTATGTGACAAAGAAAATGTCCTCGAATATCAAGCTTTCCACAGATATAGGTGTGGATTTATCCTTCCCCGCCGAATATTACAGCAACAGCGATTACATAGAGATTATAAACAACGATGACGGTACAATTTCCATTAAAATAAACAATATCGGCGAGCTTAAGAACAAATAGCTTAAACGGAGGAAATAAAATGCTTAATCAATTTTCACGAACCGAGCTTTTATTGGGCAAGGAGGCACTAAAAAAGCTTGAGAGCTCTAAGGTGGCGGTATTCGGAATAGGCGGCGTGGGCAGTTACACCGCGGAAGCGCTTGTAAGATCGGGAATAGGCGCGATTGACCTTATCGACGATGACAGAGTGTGTCTTACAAACATTAACCGCCAGCTTTTCGCCACAAGAAAAACCGTTGGACAATACAAGGTCGATGTGGCACAGGCGCGGCTTTATGAAATTAACCCCGATGTTAAAATAACGGTACACAAGACCTTTTATATGCCCGAAACGGCGGATATGTTTGATTTTACCGATTATGATTATATTGCGGACGCAATAGATACCGTAACCGGCAAAATTTCCCTTGTGATGAGGGCAGACGCCGCAAAAACGCCGATAATCAGCTCCATGGGCGCGGGAAACAAGCTTGACCCGACAGCCTTTGAGGTGACGGATATATACAAAACCTCGGTTTGTCCTCTTGCCAGGGTTATGCGAAACGAACTGCGCCGCCGAGGTATAAAGAAGCTTAAGGTGGTATATTCAAAGGAAAAGCCCATAGTTCCCTTTGAGGATATGAGCATAAGCTGCAAAACCAACTGCATCTGCCCGCCGGGTACGGAAAGAAAATGCACAGCCCGCCGCCAAGTACCCGGAAGCAGTGCCTTTGTTCCCCCCGTTGCCGGGCTTATCATGGCGGGGGAAATTATAAAGGATTTGATAAAATAAGCGGGACTGTGAAGTCCCGCCCATATCAGCCTTTTTTGTATCCGCATTTGGGACATACGCCGTTTTCGTTAAGCGTTATGCCGCACAGAGGACAGCGGTCTATATTTAACTTCGGCTCAAATTCCTCAGAAGCCGCATTAACACCGCTGGTAAAGGTCAATTTAACTATGTTTAGCTTATCCTTCAATAAATCATAAACAATTTTAATCATACCCTCAACGGTCATTGTTTCCTTCGTAACCACCAAACGGCACTCAGGATATGCCGTTGCCAAATCGGTCTTAAAAGCGGGGCCTTTCATTACGTTATTGGGCGTGCCGTTTTTGATACCCTGTTTTTCATAAACATCCAAAACAGCCGGCAAAAGCGGGTCGTCCTCCCGAAGCACCAGGGCATGGTCGAAATTCTTAAGCACCTCCCATGCGGTCTTTTGAATTTCATTGCAGGGGAAAACCATGTTGACTCCGTCATTAACCGAATCCTCCACCTCGATGGTCAGCACTCCCGTATGTCCGTGCAGGTACTGTGCTTCTCCCTTAAACCCATAGAAACGATGGGCATACTGTAAATCCAGTGTTGTAATACTTCTCATAATTATCTCTCCTTTATATTTTATTTACGGGCATTCAGCCCGCATATGCACTTTAATTATCTGAGGACTTTTTCCGACATTCGGGACACAGATAAAACACCTTTAAATCGTAAAACAGAAAATCCTCTCCCAACTGCTCTTTTAATGACCCCGTCAAGTCCTCAAACTGTATGTCCGTAAGCTTTCCGCAGCCTTGGCAGACAATATGGTCATGCTTTACAATTCTGTCGTATCGGTCGGGCATACCGTCCACCGAGATTTTATTTATGAGCCTGTCTTTGTAAAGCTTATTCAAATTGTTATAAACGGTTGCCAAAACTACATTCGGAAAATCGGCTTTCAGTTTTAGGTAAATCTGCTCAACGCTCATGTGTGACGATGATTGATTGATGATTTCATATATACGCTTCTCGTATTTTGTCATTTTCCTCAGTCCAATATTAGAATTATTCTAAAAATATTATAACACTTCTAATTTAAAATGTCAAGACAAATTGAAAAAAAGGAGGTAAAAATTTACCTCCCTAAATAACCCAATCTCAGAACTCGCCCTGTTTAAGCTCGTCGGAATCGCCGCCCGTAAATTGAAGCTCCGGGTTTTTCACGCTTACCTTGGTTCCCGCGGCAACGGAGCTTACGATAAAGGCGTTTCCGCCGATGGTTGCACCGTCGCCTATGACGGTTTCGCCGCCTAAGATACTGGTTCCCGAATATATGGTCACATTATCGCCGATGGTCGGGTGTCTTTTCACGCCCTTAAGCTGCTGTCCCTTTCTTGTTGAGAGTGCGCCCAAGGTAACTCCCTGATAGATTTTTACATAATCTCCGATTTTTGTGGTTTCGCCTATTACTATGCCCGTACCATGGTCTATGAAAAAGTATTTTCCTATCTCCGCGCCGGGGTTAATATCTATTCCCGTAACGCTGTGGGCATACTCCGTCATAATTCTCGGTATCATCGGCACCTTGAGAAGATAAAGCTCATGGGCAATCCTATAGACCGTAATCGCGAAAAGTCCGGGATATGAAAATATTATCTCGTCGGTGCTGTACGCGGCAGGGTCACCGTCATACGCCGCCTGAACGTCTGTGTTTAGGTATTCCCGTATTTTGGGGATTTTTTCCATAAACTGCTGTGAAAGCACCTGCGCTTTTTCCGCAAGGGTGGATTTGGGACATTCGCCGCATATCTCCTTACTGCCCATTGCGTTGGCAATCTGTTTTTTGAGATTGTACTGTATAAATTCAAGCTGTTCGCCGAGCAGGTATTTTATATACTCCGAACGTGCCTTGCTGCTGTCGAAAAATCCGGGGAACAGCACCCGTCTTAGCTTTTCCACAATTTCAATTATTGTATTTTTATTGGGAATATTTTCCTCGTCCAGTCTGCTGGTCAGCTCATATTTGCCGTAGCTTTCCAGTATGGCATTTACCGTTTTTTCAGTTTTACTTTCCATATTATCCCTCCAAATTTCCCGTATTTGTTTTATAACATAGTTTGGGCATTTTGTCAATACCTTTTTATCATTTCCATTGGTCAAGACACTTTTTTAGCAGTCTTGTAAGCTCTTCCTTTTCCTCCTCCGTAAGAAAGGACAGCGTTTCCTCCTTGGCGTTGCCGTGGCGCAGATGATGAGAGCATTTTAGCATAAGCTTTACGGTCTTGTCCTTTTTCTTTTTCTCCTCAACGCCGAAATATTTCATTCCGCGGGAGCAGTGAAGATTATCCGCACTGCAGTGTTTGCCGCAGCAGGGGCATACGTTTTCTTTTTTCTTTTTCATAAATATGACCACCTTTCACAAAACCCGTTTGGGAAAAGAGAAGCTTGTCATCACTTTTGCTCCGCAAAAGCCGCACTCCGTGCGTCCGCCCTTCTTGGCGGTGAGTGCAGATTGCTGTTATGAGGAGTGCAGTCGTACTTTGTGTACTTCAAGCTCCGAATGACGGTAAGATGCGCCGCTTATCTTTTTCCAAACTTATAGTCCGAAATTCTTTCACCAATGCCGTTTGGGAAAAGAGAAGCAAGCAGATTGCTGTTATGAGGAGCGCAGTCGTACTTTGTGTACTTCAAGCTCCGAATGACGGTAAGATGCGCCGCTTATCTTTTTCCAAACTTATTCTCCCTTGTCAATTATCGTTTATATTAAATATATGAATGGGGCGAAGCTCGGCATAATTATAAGTAGAAAGCTGGCGGCAGTCGGAATCGTTTGTATGCGCCGCCACCAAAACCGTATCCGGCGTTCCCATTCCCTTATCCACCACCACCGGCGAATGGCCGAAGGTCTGTCTGCCCACAAATCTAAGCTGCACAATATCGCCCTCTTCAATTTCCGAAAGGGACACCACCCGTCCCTGGGGTCCTGCGGCGGTGTTTGTGGTAAGAAAACGATACAGCTCGTTTACTCCCGTCCACGCCGGAGCGCGGTTGTTTACCGAAATATAGTACCAGCCGTAGGTGGGCGTGTAATTCATTACCGCGCCGCCTGCCAAAAGACACTGGGAGGCGAAGTTTGTGCAGTCGCCGCCCAGGTTTGTAAAATCGAAAAATTCCGGGTTGCGCCTGTACGCCCATTTTTGGGCATAAGCCACAGCCGCGACTCTGTTATATTGCATATATACCACCTCGGTATATTATATGCAAACTCTCTTATTCTGCTACGGGAATTTTTACGTCAAGCTTATGATATTTATAATCCGAAAGAACGCAGTCCTCCGGCACAAATTCATAAAAATCCTCGCGCTTTTTAAGCTCAAATTCCGGCGCGGAATACGGCTCGTTTTCCATGATTTTCTCCACAATGGGAACATGGCGGTCATATATATGCGCGTCCGCGATAACGTGCACCAGCTCACCCGGCACAAGCCCCGATACGCAAGAGAGCATATGCACCAAAACCGCATACTGACACACGTTCCAGTTATTTGCGGTAAGCATATCCTGGGAACGCTGATTTAGGATTGCGTTTAATCTGTTGCCGCTCACGTTAAAGGTCATGGAATAGGCACAGGGGTAAAGCCGCATTTCGGACAGGTCGCTGTGGACATAGATATTTGACATAATCCGCCTTGAGGAGGGGTTATTTTTCAAATCATAAATTATCCTGTCAACCTGGTCAAACTCACCCTCCGGGTATTTATGCTTTACGCCTAACTGATAGCCGTAGGCCTTGCCTATGGAGCCGTTTTTATCCGCCCACTGATCCCAGACATGGCTGTTTAAATCCTTGATATTATTGGATTTTTTCTGCCAAATCCACAACAGCTCGTCCACCGCGCTTTTTAGGTATGTACGCCGTATGGTTAAAATGGGGAACTCCTTTGACAAATCGTAGCGGTTTACTATGCCGAAGCATTTTATGGTATGCGCCTTTTCGCCGTCCTCCCAACGGGGGCGCACGTCAAGACCCTTGTCGCTTACGCCCTCCTTAAGAATTTGACGGCAGTTTTGTATAAATAGCTCGTCTGCTCTGCTCATTTCATTCCTCCGATAAATGATTTTTATTATATATTATTTTAAGTCCCTTTAAAAGCAGCTCATCGTCCAGTATCACATCTCTCCTGCAAAGTCCGACCACCGCCGAAGCAAGCCCGCCCGTAGCAATTGCGGTACATTTTTGTCCCAGCTCGTCCTCAATCTTATCGATTATTCCGTCAATGCCCGACGCGGTAAAATTGAGTATTCCGCTTTTCATGGAATCGATGGTATTTGTGCCGATAAGGCGTTTTGGCGGGTCAAGGCTTATATTGGGAAGCTGTGAGGTTCTGCCCACAAGCGAGTTTAGGGAAACCTCTATTCCCGGAATAATGATTGTTCCTATATAATTCCGTTTTTCGTCCACCACCGAAACGGTCGTAGCCGTACCCATATCGAAGATTATAAGCGGCGGCTTATATTCGTTAATTCCCGCCACCGCGTCAACCACCAAATCCGCACCCAACTGAGCCGGGTTATCGGTCATTATGGAAAGCCCGGTTTTTATGCCCGGACCTATGACCATGGATTGGATTTTGGCAATTTTTTCTATCGCCCTGCTTATCCTGTTGGTAACGGACGGCACCACCGATGAAATGATTGCTCCGTCAATCATTTCGGGCTTTATGCCGTAAAGCTCCAAAACGTTTTTAAAGGATATTGAATATTCAAGCACAGTTGCCTCATGCTTTGTTGTGAGCCGCTCGGTAAAAATTATCTCGTCCCGGTCAAAGCAGCCTATTACGATATTTGTGTTTCCCACATCGAGAGCCAGTATCATTGTTTTTCCTCCGTAAACGAAAAATTATCTATCAATCTTGTTTTACCTATATACACCGCTTCCGCAACCAGTACGGGACGGTCTATCTTTTTTACCGGCTTCATGGTTTCGGCGTCAACAATCTTTACATAATCGACTTTTGCAAGAGGCTCTCTCTCCACCTCCGCTCTTATAGCCGCTTCAACAGCACCGCAGGAGCGTTCGCCACATTCGACAAGCCTTTTGCCTATTCTAAGGGATCGGCTGAGCACCGTTGCGGCGGCGCGTTCTTTCTCGTTTAAATAAGTATTTCTTGAGGATTTTGCAAGCCCGTCCTCTTCACGAACAATGGGACAGCCCACAATCTCTATATCCATGGACAAATCCTTCACCATGCGTCTAATCACCGCAAGCTGCTGTGCGTCCTTTTCGCCGAAATACGCCCTGTCGGGTGTAACTATGTTAAAAAGCTTCGACACTACTGTGCAAACGCCCCTAAAATGTGTCGGGCGAGTTTTTGCGCACAGCTCCTCCGTAAGCCCCGACATCTCAACATAAGTACAGAACATTTCATCATACATTTCCTCCGGCTCCGGGTTAAACACCAATGCCGCGCCATGCTCCTCGCAAAGCTTTGCGTCATGCTCTATATCCCTGGGATAGCTTTCCAAATCCTCGCCGGGACCGAACTGTGTGGGGTTTACAAAAACCGAAACCACAGTTCTATCGTTTTGGGAAACGGACTTGTCCACAAGGCTCATATGCCCGTCATGCAAATAGCCCATGGTGGGAACAAAGCCGATGGTTTTTCCCTCTCTTTTCCATTGTTTTACTTCTTCTCTTACTTCCTTTATTGTTTTTACAAGCTTCATCTTAACATTATCCTTTCAAGAATTTTTTCGTCCAATTTATATGAGTTGTTCTCGGCAGGGAACTGACCTGCGCGAACCTCGTTTATATATTCCCCAAAGGCTTCTTTCATAATATCGCCCACCCGGCGGTACTGCTTGGCAAATTTGGGAACAAAATCCGAAAACATCCCAAGCATATCCTGATACACAAGCACCTGTCCGTCACAGTCCGCACCGGCACCGATGCCTATGGTGGGGATTGAAAGCTGCTGCGTAATTACGGCGGCAAGCTCCCTAGGCACACATTCGAGCACCACCATACACGCGCCCGCTTCCTCGACCGCCTTTGCGTCATCGATTATCTTCCTTGCCGTTTCCTCGGACCTGCCCTGAACCTTAAAGCCGCCGAAGGCGTTTACCGACTGCGGGGTCATGCCGATGTGTGCGCATACGGGTATTGACGCGGCGCATATTGCCTTAATCTGCGGGCAGACCTCGCAGCCGCCCTCAAGCTTAACGGCGTTTGCGCCGCCCTCCTTAATGAGCCTGCCGGCATTTTCAAGGGCTGTTTTAGGGTCTGTTTCATATGACATAAAGGGCATATCCGCAATCAAAAACGCGTTCTTGACGCCTCTTGAAACCGCCCGCGTGTGATGAAGCATATCCTCCATTGTAACAGACAGGGTATTCTCATAGCCGAGCATAACCATACCCAGCGAATCGCCCACCAATATTGAATTTACTCCCGACTCGTCAACGAGCTTTGCTGTGGAATAATCATAAGCGGTGAGCATGGTAATCTTCTCGCCCCTCTGTTTTTGTGAAAGAATGGTTTGTACAGTATTTTTCATATTTGTAACCTCCCATGCTATTATTTGCCCTGACGGGCAATACAATGCATCTATATTATAACATTTTGACATAAAAAAGTAAAGAGAAAAAAACAGGTTTGTCGGAGGGAACAGATAAAAATTCAAAAATCATATTGACTTATTTTTTAATTTATAGTATAATATAATTAACATCTCCCCCGGGCCTCTGTGGAAACACAAGCACACTTGGGGGCGCTTTGTTTTTAAGGAGTTTTTACCATGAATGATAAATTATTTAAAACGATTGATGAGCAGTTAAATATTCTTATCGACCGCGGTTTAATTATAGAAAATAAGGATAAAGCAAAAAAATTTCTTTTACATAACAATTATTATCGTGTAATAGGATACTCTCTTACGCTTTGCAAGCATGATATATTTTCAAAAAATGTATCTTTTGGGAATATTGTGGATATTTATAGCTTTGACCATGAGTTACGTCATATATTACTAAAATATATTGAAATTATAGAGGTGGCATTTAAATCCGTTTATGCATATAAACTCACAAAAAAGCATGGTACATTGGGCTATTTGAACGCATCATTATTTACAGATACGGAAAAATACAATAAAATTATGGAAAAATCACAAAAGCAAAAACAAATAAGCTTATACCATGAATCATATATAAGGCATTTTATGCATTCTGACATTCCTTTTGAGGCATATGTTGATTTACTTACAATATCGGATATATCTATTCTTTATTCAATATCGGAAACAAATATAAAACAGGAAGTTGCAACGGAATTTGGACTTTGTATGAAACGCGGCGGCGAAATTCTCGGCAACTTTATGCACAGCATAACAATCATAAGAAATTTATGTGCTCACGGTGGCAGACTGTTCAATCGGTTATTTGAACAAAAACCTTCATTGAACCGCTCCGAGCAAGCCTTGCTCATAAAGCGCAGTAACATTATCGATAATTCTCATCTGTATGGCTTTATTATAATAATGCGCAGATTATTGTCCGATGATCGTTTTTTGGAATTAAAAAACAATATTATTGAATTGACACAAAAATATCCGTTTGTGTCAATGCGATATTACGGTTTTCGTGATGACTGGAAAGATGTATTATAATATCGAATATGAATATAATATATATAACGACTCCCGCAAGCCTTTAAACGGCGCAATACCGCGGGCGGTCTGATACAAAAGCCGCCGGCGCGGGATTTACCCGATAACCGGCGGCTTTTTCAGCTTATATAATCAGAAAATTCTTATTCCGTTTTGGGAAGCTTATCCAGGTAGGATTGAATTTCCTCGTCTGTGGGGACGTAGTCGCTCATCTGACCGTTGTGGAATTTTTCGTATGCCACCATGTCGAAATAGCCCGTTCCCGTCAGTCCGAATACTATCGTCTTTTCCTCGCCCGTTTCACAGCATTTTAACGCTTCGTCCATCGCCGCTCTTATGGCGTGGCTGCTTTCGGGTGCGGGGAGTATTCCCTCTACTCTTGCGAAAATCTCCGCCGCTTCAAATACCTCGGTCTGCTTATAGGAAACCGCTTCCATAAGTCCGTCATGATAAAGCTGCGACAAAATCGAGCTCATGCCATGGTATCTGAGTCCGCCGGCGTGATTGGGCGCGGGGATAAAGTCACTGCCTAAGGTGTACATCTTCGCAAGGGGGCATACCATACCCGTATCACAGAAGTCATATGCAAACTTTCCTCTTGTGAAGCTGGGGCAGGAGGCAGGCTCTACGGCTATAATTCTGTAATCCGCTTCACCTCTTAATTTATCGCCCATAAACGGCGAAATAAGTCCGCCCAAGTTGGAGCCGCCGCCGGCACAGCCGATTATTATATCTGCCTTTATATCGTATTTATCCAAAGCCGCCTTTGTTTCAAGACCGATAACCGACTGGTGCAGAAGCACCTGGTTTAACACACTGCCCAAAACATAACGGTATCCCGGTGTTGTGGTCGCCTTTTCCACCGCTTCGGAAATGGCACAGCCCAAACTTCCGGTTGTGCCGGGATGCTCGGCGAGAATTTTTCTTCCCACCTGAGTTTCCTCCGAGGGCGACGGCGTAACCGACGCACCATAGGTGCGCATTACCTCACGTCTGAAGGGCTTTTGCTCATAGGAAACCTTTACCATATACACCTTGCAGTCCAAATCAAAGTATGAGCAAGCCATGGAAAGGGCTGTTCCCCACTGACCGGCTCCCGTTTCGGTGGTAACGCCCGTTAAGCCCTGTTTTTTTGCGTAATACGCCTGGGCGATTGCGGAATTTAATTTATGACTGCCGCTTGTATTGTTGCCCTCGAATTTATAATAAATCTTTGCGGGGGTCTGTAATTTTTCCTCCAGTCTGTAGGCTCTCATAAGGGGTGAGGGACGATACATTTTGTAAAAATCCCGTATTTCCTCGGGTATTTCAAAATATGCGGTATTGTCATCCATTTCCTGCTTAACCAATTCCTCGCAAAACACTCCGCAAAGCTCCTCGGGCTTCATGGGCTCCAGTGTGGCGGGATTTAACAGCGGTGCGGGCTTGTTTTTCATATCCGCACGAACATTGTACCATACTTTGGGGATTTCCTTTTCCTCAAGATAAATTTTGTAGGGTATTTTTGACATTTTTATAACTCCTTTCTCGTAACAGCAAAAAAGCCCTCAAACCGCAATTACGGTTCAAGGGCGAAACTTCCATTCCGCGGTGCCACCTTGATTTTAAGCCTTTGACAGCTCCTCAAAAGATACCTGCATATCTTTGGCTTCTCACGCGAGCCACACGTCAGCGCATTTAACGCCGCCCTCGGCAGTCCATATTATTCAGCCGTCCTTTACGGAACTCACACCGTAATCCGCTCGCTCAAAAAGTCCGAATCTGATTTTTTTCTGCTTCAATGGTTTGCTGTAATATTTTTCATTATAATAACATATATTTACCGATTTGTCAAGCATTTTTCTATAAATTTTATCTCGCCGTTAATTAAGACATTCCCAAAAAGCCAGTCGGGAAGATTTTCCTTTTCCGGCAGTGAATGGGAATATAGCTTTACATTCTCACCAACCGTCAAATCAAGCTCTTTGCACCCCCAAAAGGCGTAATCGCCTATTTCGCTCAAAGAAACGGGAAGATTTATTTTATAAAGCTTTGCGTCGTTCATAAACGCCTGTGTTCCGATTTTTATAACGGAAGCGCCAAGCTCCACCTTATAAAGCTCCAAACATTCCATAAACGCGCCGCGGTTTATTTTTTCAAGGCTGTCGGGGAGAGTTATCGACCTTATGGGGGTTTTTGAAAACGCCTCCTCGCCTATTTCCTTTATTCCCTCCTCAAAGCTTACCGAGGAAAGCTTTTGACATTGCGAAAACGCGCCCACTCCCATATATGAAAGGGCTTCGGGAAATTTCACCGATTTTACGGCGGTTTTGGAAAAAGCGAAATCATCTATGACGGAAATATTTTCTCCGAAGTTAAATTCGCCAAGGGCACTGCATCCGAAAAACGCCTTCTCGCCTATCTCGACCGCCAAATAATCCTTACTCACCGAGGAAAGGCTCGTGCAGCCGTAAAAGGCGCCATCGCCGATATAGTCCGCGCCGCCCATGATTGTTTCAAGGCTTGTACAGCCGTAAAAGGCATAGTTTCCTATTCTTTCCAGTGATGAGGGAAGCTTAACGCTTGTAAGCTTATTTTTATAAAAAGCGCGCTCACCTATTTCCCTTACGCCCGATGGAATTTCAACCTCCGAGGCATTTCCCCTATATTCAGCAAGAACACCGCTTGGGGTAATAACAAAATCCTCTGCGGCATTTGCCCCGACGGGGCAGGACAAAAGCATAAAAATCAGCGGTATAATATATAATTTCACTTAATCATCTCCGGTTTTTTTGATTTTTCAATTATTGCGTTTAAAATATCCCGAACACCGACTTCATATTCCGAAAATTCATCAATATTGGTTTCCTTTAACCACAGCTGACCCTCTCCTACATTTCCCCGATGCTGACCGAATGAAAAATGCTTATTATGTAAAACCTCGTCACTTGAAAGAACCCAATATCTGATAATATCCTTCCATACACCTATCCATACAAAAACGTCACAGCATTTTGGCTTTATCTGCTGAAAATTCATATCAAATCCGTATTTAGAATCGCTTGATAAGGCTTTCATTATGAGAGTTTCGCCGCTTTTTCTTTTTACGGCTCGTGACGCCTTTACCTCAATTTTTATGCCGTTATACCAAAAATCATATTCACCGGAATAATTTGGGTCATATTTGACACAGGGCTTTTTAAGCTCGGGAATGATTTCGTTAAGATGCCTTTGCGCCCATGTTTCTCCAAAGGTTCTCGGTGCTGTTATTTCAAATAAGTACAAATACTTGTTTCTTTCCGAGTATTCGTTTCTAATATTTAAATATTGCTGCAGGCTGATTGTTTTCGTG
Organism: Clostridiales bacterium; assembly: GCA_029226975.1. Taxonomy (GTDB): domain Bacteria; phylum Bacillota; class Clostridia; order UBA1381; family UBA1381; genus Ornithomonoglobus_A. The sequence continues at coordinate 83,062 of JAQXZB010000037.1, forward strand.
GCAATCAAATGGCTTATAATATATTCAAATTTATTAAAGGGATATACCGAATAAAGCTTTTCCAAAACATTTTTGTCCATATTAAAGCCGTTATTCTTATTCATTATTTGCATATACTCTTCAAGCTCGTTAAGCAGTTTTTCCATACAATGCCTCCTTAATATGCACAATTTCCTTTTCGTCTAAATTAAAAACTTGATAAATTACATCTTGAAGCTTACTGTCAAAGGCTTCCTTGCCGTTTAAAATGTCGTCAACCAGCGAGCTTATATACAAATCTGTTTCGTGCGAAATATAAGGAAACGGCAATTGTGATAAATTACCCTTTAACACCTTTATTTCTCCGAACATTCTTGAATACAAATACCTAAACAATTCCGAATTTAAAAATGCCATTACTGTTTTAATCGACATTGTGTCTATTTTCGGTATAAGTATATTGGCGCTGTTTAAAAATAAACTTCCCGTATTGTCATAGGCAAATACAAGCTTGTTTGATATAAATTTATATACCAGTTTTTCGGGCGCACGATAATATTCTTCCTTGGCTACCTGCTGCAATTGCGAACGATTATACAGAATATACTTTTTTGCCGGTTTTAATTTATATCTGTCTATCTCTTTTCCCGTATATATAACTTCGCTGTTTTCAAATTCAATATCCTTTAATTTTTCTTTATTGTTTCCCGTTACTATCCCCAAAGCCCATATACTGTTTTTTAATGTAGAGTGTTTATTTGATTTCACCTTATTTATAATACTGTTGTCCGCTTCCTCCAACAGCGAAAATACGTTGTTTTCTGTCTGAAAAAATGATTTTTTAGAAACAAAAAACGATTTTTCATCTGTGCTTACAATTACATTTTTTTCGGGCTCTTGTGCCTTAAGCTCTATATCAACATAATCTGTTGTCACTCCGGTAAAGGATGATGTATATAATGTTATTTTTCTCAGATTTCCATTGTTTAGCATAAATCCTCTTATATCCTTATGCAGTTTAACATTTAACACGGACCGGGGAAGTAAAAATCTGATACACCCGTTTTCCTTTAATTGCTTAAATGCTTTTACAAAAAAGCATGAAAACGATTCCTTGGAATTTATCTGAGAGGGCATGATATATTTATCCGTTATTGCTCCCCAGGGGGGATTTGTAATGATATAATCATATTTTTGCTTTAAAACAAGGTTTTCTTCTCCCTCCAAATAATCAACACAAAATATTTGCGGTTCAAATTCCCGGTCTTTATATTTTATTAAAAGATTAATCTTGCATATAAAAACCGCACAGGGGTCATTATCCGTCCCGAACAGTACACCGGGATCTGCATTTTCCAAAGCAAGAAAATATGCTCCGCTGCCGCAGCATGGGTCAAAAAATGTTTCTCCCTTTGAAAAATTTAAATTTTTCACCATGTTTTTTGTGATTTCATAGGGTGTATAATATGAACCGATAATATTTTTTTTACCCTCGTTAAGAAAAGACTGATATATCAATCCCAATAAATCCCTTTCATTTTTGGGGATTTCCTTATTCAGTAATTCTGTTATAATATGATATGAATAACAGCCCAACACCTTTTTTACATATTTTTTATCCGATATTTTCGCTTCTTTAAGCAACATATTTGCTATTGTATATAATACATCTTTAATATCCCAATTATTTAGAGCCGTTTCATGTAATAAGTCTTGTATAAACTGTATATTTTTACTGTCGGAAAAATACTCTAAAGGAAGAATATTTTTTACAGACATTCTTTTATTTGCTCTGCTCATAAGTTTATTGTCTGTATTGGCATTTAATTTTTCCCAATTTCTTTGAGTTGCCTGTGAAATTATTGAGTACATCTTAACTCTCCTTCCTTACCGGGCATTTTTTAACCAGTCTTTCGTGCATAACGCACATCAGCGCCAAAATTGCCGCTATATAGAACGGGAACAGCGATATGCTTATATTATTTGCAAGAACACCGAAAACCGGCGGCATAAGACAGCTTCCGGTGTAGGCGCTTGCCATCTGAACACCTATCAGGGCCTGGGATTTATCCGCGCCGAAATGCGCCGGGGTGGAATGTATTATGCAGGGGTAAATCGGCGCGCAGCCAAGACCCATCAGCAAAAGTCCCCCGAGCATTATGTTTTCCGAAAGGGGCAAAAGCATTGCCAATGCGCCCGCTCCGATTATAATCATACCGGTGCGTATCATCTGTGTATCGCTGAATTTATAGGTTAAAAATCCGTTTATTCCCCGTCCCGCCGTTATTCCTATAAAGAACAGCGCCGCAAGACCCGCCGCCCGATCCGGGCTTATTCCTCTATGAATTGCCATATAGCTTGCCGACCACAAAATTGCGGTGCTTTCAAGGGCGCAGTAACAAAAAAACGTTACCATAACTTCCTTTGCGCCGGGGATTTTTACTATTTTTTTAAGGGAAAGGGGTTTTTCCTTTTTGCTTTCCTCGACCGCTTTTCTTCCCTTCCACAGCGGCAGTGAAAAAACCAAAATTGCCGTAAGACCTATTTGCAAAAACGCGATATATCTATATCCCATGCCCCAGCCTCTGCCGCCGGTTAAGGCATAGCTCATTATATACGGTCCTATCGATGTTCCCACGCCCCACATACAATGAAGCCAGCTCATGTGACTGCTTTTAAAATGCAGTGCCACATAATTATTTAGTGCCGCATCCACGCTTCCCGCGCCCAAGCCGTAGGGAATTGCCCACAGGCAGAGCATCCAAAAGGAGCGGCTTATCGAAAAGCCGAGCAATGCCGCCGCGGTCATTGCAACGCTTATTGCCGTAACAATGCCCGCACCGAGTTTTTTGGTGAGCCTGTCGCTTTGCAGGCTTGACGCTATTGTGCCGGCGGCTGTAATCATTGAAATTATCCCCGCCCATGAAATCGGGACATTGAAGTCCGTATACATCGAGGGCCACGCCGAGCCTAAAAGCGAGTCGGGAAGTCCCAAGCTTATAAATGCAAGATAAATTACTGCCAAAAGCAAACCTGTCATTGAAATTTTTTCTCCTATCTGTTAAATACCGCCTTAAAGGTGATTATATTATCCGCGCATACGGCGCTTATTTTTCCGCCGTGGGAGTCCATTATCGATCTGGCAATGGACAGACCTATCCCGTAACCGCCGGTTTTGCGGGCGCGGGAGGTTTCGGCACGGTAAAACCTCTCGAAAATCCGATGAGTGTCCTCCTCGCTTAAATCCGCACCGCTGTTTGAAACCCACAGCTCTGCGGTTTTTGGCGTTTGCAGTACCTTTACGGTTATGCTGTCGCCCTTTTCGGTGTATTTTATGGCGTTGTCGAGAAGTATCGAGGTCAGTTGGGCAACGCAGTCACCGTCCGCCTTCACCGTTACCGGCTCGCTGATTTCAAGCTTAAAGTCCCTGTCCAAGGCAGCTGTGCGGAAGCTTTCGGCGATTTCTCTTACCGTTTCGGACATATCAAGCTCCGTTATATCCATTGCTCCGTTTTCCTCCATGCGAGAAAGCTTCAGAAGGCTTTTTATTAAAAGGTCGAGCCGCTTTGTTTGGTTTCTTATGCTCTTTGTCCAATCGTTTTTGCCGTACATCATCTCCAGCACCTCTGTGTTGGTGCTGATTATGGCAAGGGGGGTTTTCAGCTCATGGCCGGCATTTGTGATAAACTGCTTTTGCTTTTCTATGCTTTCCACCGCCGGCATAACAACGTTTGAGGAAATTGCCAAAAGTATAAAAAACATTGCCGTCAGAGCCAAAAGCGAGATTGAAACCGAATAAAACAGCAGTGAATTTAAGATATGACGCTGTGTTGTGAAATCGGTAAACACAATTATACTGCCGTAGGGCTTGTCTATTATTCTGTAACGGAAATTCTTTATAATGCCCTTGTTACCGGGACGAATAAGAGCGTTTTTTGCATAGCTTACCGCAGTTTCTCGGGTATGGGAAACGGTATTTTGCAAATTTATATCCCCGATCTTTCCGTCCTTTGCCACCTTTACCGTAAAATACCTTGTGGAAATGCTGCTTTCGGGGGTCAAATTCAGCTCACGCTGTTCATTTTCGTCATCGGGAACAGGCAGCAGACCGTCATTATCGGCAATAAACCGAATTATATTATCGTTCTCTTGATTTAAACGAACGGTATATGAAACGTTTATTGAGCCTACAAGCACTCCCATGACAATCATAATCGACAGCATTGCATACATGACAAATTTTCTTCTTAATACGCTAAGCATTCTTTCATCTCCAGAATATAACCGTTATCGGTATTTATTACGAAGTTTGCATTCACCGCATCAAGCTTGTTTTTAAGGTATGATATATAAATAACAAGCTCTCCGCCGTCCTCCTTCCATACCTCCGAGGTCAGTCTTTGTGCGCTTACGGGGGCTTTGGTATTTTTCATAAGCACCGATAAAACCTCCGTTTCCTTTGCCGAAAGCCTAAGCGATGAGCCCTCGCCCCGAAGCTCGTTGCTTTCGGGATTAAGCTCCACATTGCCGAAGCACAGAAGCTTTTTGCTGTTCTTGGGACGTGTCGCCGCTCTAACCCTTGCCATAAGCTCACCTACGGCAAAGGGCTTTGTTATATAATCGTCCGCACCGGAGTCAAGACCGTTTATCCTGTCGTCAACCTGGGCTTTTGCGGTCAGAAGTATTACCGGGGTGTCAATTCCCCTTGTCCTTATCTCGTTAAGGGCTTCAAGCCCGGTCATTTTGGGCATCATTATATCAAAAATCATTGCGTCATATTCGTTTTCAAGGGCAAGAGCAAGGGCGTCCGCACCGTTGTCGGCAACATCGGTTTCGTAGCCGTTATGTACAAAAATCGCCTTTAATGCTCTTGTCAGCTCGGTTTCATCGTCTGCAATAAGTATTCTCATAGCCGTTCCTTTCTATTGCTGTATCAAATCATGGATGGTCTGCATTGTTATATCCGTCGACGCTATCTCATCGGCACAGCGTTTAAGCTCGGAAACAATAAGCTCCTGATTTTTTATATTCTTTTTATATTTCATCAAATGCTCCAAGCTTGCCCAGCAATCCATCGCAATGGTGCGAAGCTGTATCTCGGCATAGCACATAAGCTTGTTTTCACCCACACGCACCGGTATTTTCACTATCATATGGTAGCTTCTGTAGCCGTTGGGTTTGGGATTTTTTATGTAATCCTTTTCGGAAATTATCTCCATATCGTCCTGCTTTTTTAAAATATCGCGGACGGTATAAATATCGTTTATATACGAGCATATAACCCTCACGCCCACCGCATCGTATACCTGTGTGAGCGCCGCTTCAAGAGTAACCTCAAGGCCCTTTCTCTGAAGCTTTTCCTTCATGCTCTCCTCGTCTTTTATACGGCTTGTGAAATGCTCTATGGGGTCGCGCACATTCTGTGACTTTAAATAGCTTCTTAAGGTTGCAAGCCTTGATTTTATCTCATTTTCCGCTCCCTCAAGCAGCACAATCGACTCTTTGTAAAAGGACTGCTCCATTATAATCCTCCTTGCTTTGGGTAAAATGCAATTACAGTTAGGAATTAGGAGTGTGGAATGTGGAGTTAATGATATATACAACTCCACTCTTCACTCTCAACACTCCACACTTATATAATAATGGAAAACTATATTTTGTCAATACCTTTGCCGAAATATTTAAAAAAATTTAATTATTCTGAAATGATGTCAAAGCAAAAACACTCGGCATATTATACAATATACCAAGGTATGTATAAGGGATGTGAGATTATGTATATTGTAACAGGCTCCGTTACCTCGGCAATGCGTCTTGCGCGGGCAGTGGAGAGGGAGGGGGAGTATTTTGCGGACGTGGTGCATACGCCCGCGGCGCTCTCACCCGTAGGCTGCTCCTATTCGGTTAAGTTAAAAGACGAGGCTTATGAAAGTGCAAAGAGAATTGCCGAGGAAATCGGAATTAAAATAAAAAAAGCATACACAGAGAAAATAAAGGACGGGGAGCGTGTGTTTTATGATATATCTGGATAACGCCGCCACCACCAAGAAAAAACCCGCTTCGGTTTTGGCATCTCTTTTATGGCAGTCCGCATTTCACAGCACCAACGCCGGCAGAGGCACTCACACACAAAGCCTTTGCGCCGCCAAAACCGTAATAAACGCCCAGGACGAAATCGCAGAGCTTTTTTGCATAAAAAAGCCCCAAAACATCATATTTAACCAAAACGCCACCTATGCCTTAAAATTAGCTATACTGGGAAGTCTTGAAAAAACCGACCATGTAATCATAACGCAGATGGAGCATAACAGCGTTTTAAGACCGGTGCATCGGTTAGGGAATTATTCGATAATCGGCGCGGACCGGGAGGGATATGTTAAAATAAACGAAATCGAGGGGCTTATCCGCCCCGACACGAAAATGATTATTGCAAGCCATGCTTCAAACGTCTGCGGCACAGTGCAAAACATCAGCGCCATATCCAAAATAGCAAAACGGCACGGACTGCTGTTTTTGGTTGACGCGGCGCAAAGTGCGGGAGCAATTCCCATCGACAACAGCGCCTTAGGCGCGGATTTTATAGCCTGTGCGGGACACAAGGGACTTATGGGGCCGCTGGGTACGGGACTGTTATATGTAAATTCGCCAAGGCAGCTAAAGCCCGTAATCACCGGCGGCACAGGCAGCGAGTCAAAGCTTCGCACTCAGCCGCGGACAATGCCGGATATGCTGCATCCGGGGACGTTAAACACGCCCGCAATAGCCGCCCTTTGCCAAGGCGTAAAATTTATAAAAAAGCATGGTGTTGAGGAAATAGGCGAGTATGAAAGCTCCCTTGCCAATGAGCTTTACATTAGGCTCATGAACATGGAAAAAGTAAAGGTTTACGGCAGCCGTCCGATAACGGGAACGGTTGCGTTTAACATAGAGGGAAAGCACAGCGAGGAAACGGCAGCCGCGCTTGCGGAATTTGCGTTAAGGGCAGGCTTTCACTGCGCGCCCACAGCCCACGAAGCGCTGGGCACGCAGGAAACGGGAGCAGTAAGAGCGTCTTTCGGATTTTTCAACAAAAAATCCGAAGCAATAAAGCTTGCCGACGCGGTCTTTAGATTAAGCTGTAAATAGGATATTAAAAAACGGGCTCATATGAACCCGTTTTTTTTGTTATCGCTTTTTTTATGCAAGCTCTGAGAAGTACTTGATTGTTCTTACCATCTGTGATGTGTATGAATTTTCGTTATCATACCATGATACAACCTGTACCTCATATAAATCGTCTGCTACCTTTGAAACCATTGTCTGTGTAGCGTCGAACAATGAGCCGTATCTCATTCCAACTATATCCGATGAAACGATTTCGTCTGTGTTGTAGCCGAATGACTCGTTTGAAGCAGCCTTCATAGCCTCGTTGATGCCCTCAACCGTAACGTCAGCACCCTTTACAACAGCTGTAAGGATTGTTGTTGAGCCTGTCGGTGTGGGAACTCTCTGAGCCGAACCGATAAGCTTGCCGTTAAGCTCGGGAATAACAAGACCGATTGCCTTTGCAGCACCTGTTGAGTTAGGAACAATGTTTACTGCAGCAGCTCTTGATCTTCTTAAGTCGCCCTTTCTCTGAGGACCGTCAAGAGTCATCTGGTCGCCTGTATAAGCGTGAATTGTGCACATGATACCCGACTGGATAGCTGCATACTTGTTAAGAGCGTCAGCCATCGGAGCCAGACAGTTGGTTGTGCATGATGCAGCCGAAATGATTGTATCCTCCGGCTTTAATGTTGTGTGGTTTACGTTGTAAACGATTGTCGGAAGATCGTTGCCTGCCGGAGCGGAAATAACAACCTTCTTTGCGCCTGCGTTGATGTGAGCCTGAGCCTTAGCCTTTGAGGTGTAGAAGCCTGAGCACTCCAATACAACGTCTACGTCCAAATCGCCCCAGGGGCAATTGTTTGCGTCGGGGAACGCATAGATCTTGATTTCCTTACCGTCAACTGTGATTGAATCCTCACCTGCTAAAACTTTCTCAGCCTTGTCGTACTTACCCTGTGATGAGTCGTACTTTAAAAGATGAGCAAGCATCTTCGGGCTTGTCAGGTCGTTTATAGCAACTACCTCATAGCCCTCTGCACCGAACATCTGTCTGAATGCAAGACGTCCGATACGACCGAATCCATTGATTGCAACTTTAACTGCCATTTGAATTTCCTCCTAAAAAAATATATATATTTTTTCCGGGATATACCCTTTAGTATATTTTACCTCAAAAAAGGAAAATATACAAGTACATATGATAAAATTTTATCTAAATTATGTTGTTTATACAAAAATTCGTCATATTCTTTCATAAAAATGTATATTTTTACTTGTTCTTTATCTGTATCATGTACTGTGTACCCCAATCGAAGCTTTCCTCCTCGATGCTTGCGTCCACTCCGCCGCGCTTCATTATGTCCACAGCCTTTGCAACGGTGTTCTTAAAAAACGAAAGATTGTCCGAGGACGCCTTCTTCTGCTCCCTTATCCGCTTTTTCTTAGGATGATTTATCTCGTCTATAAGCCTGTTTGTTTCCTCAACACTTAAGGAATTTATGCATATTCTTTTTACAACCTCTATACGGTCGTTTTCGTCTTTGAGCCTTAAAAGGGCGGCGGCGTGGCGTTCGGAAATATCGTATTCGCGTATCAAGCGCCTTATTTGGGGCGAGAGCCTAAGAAGCCTTAATTTATTTGAAATGCTCGCGCGGCTTTTGCCCACCTTTTCGGCTATTTTCTCCTGTGTAAAGCCCTGCTCCCTTATAAGCTTTTCATAGCTTTGGGCAACCTCGAAAAAGGTCAAATCCTCCCGCTGAAGATTTTCAAGCAGAGAAAGTATCGCGCATTTATCCTCGGTAGTTTCCACAACCACAGCCGGGATTTCATAAAGCCCGGCAAGCTGTGCCGCCCGAAAACGCCTTTCGCCGCAGATAAGCTCATAACCCAAGCTTGTCTTTCTGACGGTTACGGGATTTATCATTCCGTATTCGAGTATGGAATTTTTAAGGCTCTCCAAAGATTTCTCGTCAAAATACATACGCGGCTGGCAGGGATTTGGGAGAAGCTTTGAAAGAGGTATATTTATAAGATTGTTTTGCTTTGTTTTAAACATATTTATGACCATTAACTCCTTTCACAAAACCGTTTGGGAAAAGAGAAGCTTGTCATCACTTTTGCTCCGCAAAAGCCGCACTCCGTGCGTCCGCCCTTCTTGGCGGTGAGTGCAGATTGCTGTTATGAGGAGCGCAGTCGTACTTTGTGTACTTCAAGCTCCGAATGACGGTAAGATGCGCCGCTTATCTTTTTCCAAACTTATCACCTTAACTTTTTTTATACGGAGTATAGGGAGGACGGCGATGATTGATAAAAGCCTTGTTTTTATTCGGAATTACCTGTCCGGTTGTTTGGGGAATTGCCGGATGGCAATCCCATATGTTTGTCCGCCCTCCCATACCCTCGGTGGTGGAAGGTGTAAGACATTCGGGGGTAACAGGGTATTGGGGAAGACCCTTTTACTTATGCTGTCTTACAAGTACTATATTACCATATTTTTCCAAAAAGTAAAGTTAATTCGTGCGACAAGCTTCGGCACATATCGACAATATTCCTTTATTTCGGCAAAACAAGTCAAAACTCGTCAAAATTTTATGTAAAAAATACGCATATTTTATCATGTCATGTCGTTTTTTGTCATACGGTTTTAATCAATATTATCTGTATTTATAGTAATAGAAATAATTCTCATAAATCTTATATATTTCTTGTTTACTGTATGTACATTGTCTGTTAAGGTCCTTAAAAAATTGTTTCAATATCGGTATTTTACTATTTTTCAAAATAGGATATAGATGAGCAATACATCTTAAATATTTTGCTGTCTTACTCATATCATCATATGAATGAATATGCCGTTTCAACTGAACACCTCTACCGTCGAAGTTGTACACCCATTCCGCTCAAGTTGAACAGCAGTTCCGCTGAAGTTGTACACCCATCCCGCGATAGCTGTACATTGACACATATCAAAAATTAATATATAATATTCTTATCCGCAGCGGAGGATAGTGCAACGCTGAGGAGCGACATGAGCGCCGTTTGCGGGGATATACGGAAAGAGTGGATCTTTGGCTATTCACTCTTTTTCTGTGCCACTCTTTCCGGTATCCCTCAATGCGTTAAACCTCGGGTTCGGGCAGAGCCCGATGAGCCGAAGGCTCCTTATTCTTCTGTTACGCCTTTACGCTTGCGCATTGATTCCTTGCACTCAATGATTACTGAATATGCGTCATGTACTATTCGATCACATATGGCATCTGCAAGAATGGGTTCTCCTATCTTATTCCTCCATCCCGGTACATCAAACTGTGAGCAGAAGATTGTTGATGCCGTTTTGTATCTCGTCTCCGCAATTTCAAGCAGATCTCGCGCTTCAGTTTCTTTGAGCGGATACAGCAGCCATTCATCCAATATGAGCAATGACGGCTTCTTGTATTGCTGAATTACTTTTCTGTAAGTTCCATTAACTCTGGCTATTGCAAGTTCAGTCAAGAGTTCAGGCAAACGTATATATTTCACAGTGAAAAAATTGCGTACTGCTGCCATTCCCAATGCACACGCAATATATGTTTTGCCGCTGCCGGTAGCACCTAACAGAAGTATATTATGATGCCCTGTTATGTAATTGCATGTCGCAAATCTCGCCATTTGAGCTTTGTCAAGAGTTCTGTCAGGGTGATATTCAATATCCTCAATACAGGCTCCGGGCTCTGCAAATGATGCTTTTTTGATAAGGCGTTTAAGATGATTGTTCTTCCTTGTTGTCCACTCTTGATCAACAAGAAGTCCAAAACGCTCTTCGAATGACAGTGATGCCATTTCCGGAGTAAGCAGTTGTTCCTGAAATGCTCGCGCCATTGTGCTGAGCCTCATATCCTGTAATTTGCTGACTGTTACTTCTTTGAGCATCACTTGTCCCTCCCTTCATAATATCCCGCTCCACGAGTGAAACCGTATTGTGATGATGACACTGTCTTTTTCTCTTCAATGTCTATTTCTGACTTGTCCTGTCCTGATGCAAGGATCGCTTGGATGTTTTTAAGGGAAGGACGCGCAGCAAATGTGAGAGCTTTTGTACAGGCATTTTCTAAACGTTCCGGAGTGTACTTGTCTGCAAGCTTCAGAAGCCCCATACAGCTTTTGTAGCCTTGTTGCTCTACCTTGTAGCCGCTGAGAATTGCTGCTACAACTATGTTAGTGTTTTTCCCAATCTTTATCGCCCATTTCTTGAATCGTTCTCCATTCCACTGCACATATTGCTGATGCTTTTCCGGCATATGAGCCTCTATGGTACTGTATTGATTTGCACGGCCATACAATCGTGCATGTGAGCATATGCGGTTTCCGCCATAGAAAACTTCAATCACACCTTTTGTTATGCGGACATCAACCTTATGTTTTATGTATTCATAGGGAACAGAGTAATTCATTTTATCTACTGATATGTGATAATTAGGCCCAACAGTTGCGATCTTCCAAGTTGAAAGCTCGTAATGCCTTTTCGGAAGCGACGTAAGAAACAGCTTTTCCTCTTCAAATTCGCTTGAACGGCTTCCGTCTCTTTTTTGAAACGGTTTATGGTTAAATTCATAAAGCCGTTCTGCAATAGCATCGTTTAACTCCCTAAATGAAAGGAATCTGCGATTGCGTAATGATGCAATTATGAAGGTGGAGATGACACCGACTGTTCCTTCTACCATTGCTTTATCCTTCGGAGACTTTACACGGCAAGGAATCACGGCTGTGTTGTAATGCTCAGCCATTTCATTGTAACTCTTGTTTAAGCGTACCTCATTTCGACTATGCTTTTCAACTCCTGTTTTGAGATTATCACATTGAAGAATTTTAGCCACTCCGCCAAAGAAACTAAAAGCGTTGACATGAGCAGAAATCCAGCATTCTTCATTCATAGATGGGAACGCTTCTACATAGGTATAGCCGCTGTACGGCAAGGCAGCAACAAAGACATACGCTTTAATGATTTCACCTGTGTCCGTATCAACCACAGATGCGGTATCGCCTGCCCAATCCACCTGAAGGATCTCACCGGGCTTGTGGTTGAGATGCATAGTTGCATTTTTCTTTGCAAGATAATCGTTGTAGTACTTGTTAAACTGTGTAGACTGATATGCGAGTTCTCCATTCATTCGGCATACATCGCAGTATTCAAGCCATAACATATTCAAGGTTACACCGCTTTTTAGCATCTCCTTATGCACATAGTCATAGTCCGGCATTTTGTATTCCGGCTTTGCTGCTTTTGCCGGATAGAGAAGCTGCGCCAGCTCCTTGTCCGACATTGCTTCAGGCAATGGATATCGAATGCACTTCACCTCCGCCTGATTCAGAGCCTGTATTACAGTTGTTCTGGAACAACCGCAAGCCTCGGCTATCTGAGTTTTGTTGAGCCCAAGACTGTCAAGTCTGAGGATCTCACGATAATTGGTCATATTATCGACCTCCTTTATTGTATTCACGCATATGCGTGTAACAACATTTTATCGCAAAATCTTCAACTGTTCAACTACAGTGGAAAGGGTGTACAACTTCGGCGGTGATGCTGTACAACTTCAGCGGTTGCGTTGTTCAATCTCGCGCGGAACACTCATTCTGTTGCCTTTCCCAACAAAATATTTTCTGAGGTCAATTTGATTCACAATTTCGTTGAATGTGTAAATTGGGTCAGAAATTTCAATGATTTTTTCAAATCCTACTTGAAATTCCATTTGAATTGGTGTATAATATTTTTCGGTATTAATTTTGTTTTTCATATATTTATTATACCACAAAACAGCTGTTACCTCAATGGTTTCAGCTGTTTTTGTATGTAAAAAATGCAAGAGCTTTCACCCTTGCATTTTTATGGGACTTTTTTAACAGCCCCATTTTTTTGTACAAACAAAAGTGACACTCTGATTTCAGAATTAAAGGATTTGTCTTTTTTAAAGATATTTTCGAAACATATTAATTTGAACGTCATATTGACTTTTAAAATAAAATCATATATAATAAGGATAATATCATTTTATAGGAGATTGAATTATGGGAAGTTATTGGATATGGAACTATGGAGATTATGAGATATTTCACTCAAACAGTGTTAATGCACGCAGACAAGAATTTGGAGTAGATTATCCTGTTTTTTGGAAATACTATGACGTTGAGAGAAATGTGAAATTCTTTACAGAAGTTGAAACTGAAGAAGATGGGTATATCAAATTATATCTTAAGGGCAAAGGATATATATTAGTTGATGGACAGCGGTATGGAACTGAAAAGGTTATATCTTTGAAAAAGGGAAAGCATGCGCTTGAAATTGCGGTTATGAACCTTACAGGACTCCCGGCAGCATATATAGAAAGCGATGTATGCTCAACAAATGATAAATGGTACACAAAAGAAAACGGAACAACAAAGCAAGTAGGAATGGATATCAAGTATGACAGTCCTGAAACAAATCCTGAGATATTTCCGTTTGCATATGAGGAAAAACAACCTATATCAGTGGGAAAATATAATGATGGTATTTTATATGATTTTGGTAAAGAGCTTTTTGGTTTTTTATATATAAGAGATGTTATAGCGAGTGAAAATATCCATGTAAGCTATGGCGAATCACTTGAGGAAGCGGTAGATGTTGAAAATTCAATACTGTTTGAAGATGTATCAGGAGAAAATAGTTATAAGCTAAGACAAAGAGCATTCAGGTATATATATATAACAGGCACAGAAAATGCAAATGTATATGCGGAACTTGAGTATTTACCCATTGAGTATAAAGGCAGTTTCAGATGTGATGATGAGAATTTAAATAAAATTTGGGATATGTGTGCATATACATTACATCTTAATATGCGTGAAGTATTAACTGAAGCAATAAAACG